>JAFYAI010000121.1 GCA_017540815.1 Spirochaetales bacterium | reverse complement strand
AGTCCAAAAAGCACCGCCAAAACGGCGACAATAATAATATATACCATAATAACACCATTTTCCAAGTGATGTTATTATATCAAAACAATCAGAAATTTCAACAGAAATTTCTGATTTCTTCAATTATTTATCGCACATTGCACATTGCTCAATGCTAATTATTTACTCATTCCACTTTATTACTTTCATTTTATCGCATTTGTATATATCTCGTGCAAAAACTACTCCGTAGTCGTTATACTCATCATGGTCAAAATCAATCTGCAATCCGGCTTCATAAAATGCACGCCAAATTAACTGCGTGCAGTAGAAACTGTTTGTCTCCCATTTATTGGTGAAGTTCATATTATACGGTTTACCCAGCTGCTGTTTGCAATATGACACAATTGTGTCAATCTGCTCATCTGTTATACCCTCATATCTCATAACTATTACTTGGCTCGCATTCTGACGCAGATCCGTAATCGGCAATATCTCTACTACGCCATTCATTCTCTGTATAGATAAAAATGCCTTATCTTCATCACTTGTCGGGTCTGCAATACACAGCGTAGCATGTATCACATCTCCCTCGCTGCTTGCTGCCATCAGCATACTGTTGCCCGTAACAGACAGCAGCACATCTCCACGCTTTATGCCGCTGATTGTTATATCATTAGAGCAGTCAGCATATTTCTCGGCTCGTATTTTATCAAACTCCTTCTCTCTTATGCCTAATCTGACAAACAACTGTGTAACGACTTTCTCCCAAATATTCTGCGGTATATTCGCCATAGCCGTTCTGCCATATCCGACATCTTCAAACATCTGACTGACTGTTTGTATTGCCCATGCCGACTCATAAGCAGCAGGACATAACTGCTGCTTAATATTGTTCTCTTCGGGAGCAGCGGCGGGTTCTTCTGTTACCTGACATGAAAAAAGAGATATTATTATAAATAAACTTGCTGTAAATTTGCGATACATTTTGGGACTCCTTATAAATACTGTTATAACAAGGGGCTTTAAAGCCCCTTGTTATTGTGTTATTCAACGATAAGTTTTTTCAAAGAATGACCATAATAAGTCAACCCTGAATACATATACAAATTAATATAACCGCTTTTCGCATTATTCGGCACAATGCACTTAACTTTGCCGTCTTCAAAATAAGTATACTTTGACGGATGAATATTCGTTCGTTCGGATCGAATTTCTACATACTCGTGTCCGCCTTCTCTGCGAATATCAAAGTTATCATCATCTGAACAGTCAATCCCAAATGACACAAAATTATTAGATATGTATTCCGTTGAAGTCTCGCTGCTTTTTCGATACGAAATATTACCATCACCATCTATAGATACTTTGCTAGCTGAGAAATCATTATTCGGATCTGAATAAGCAAAAGTAATTGTTAGTTCATCTCCCGGATGCACACTTGCGGGAGAAAATTTCACATCATAAATCGTTATCGGAGTCCAATCGTCTACCTGCTCTTGGCAGCCAATCAACCCAATCAATAATAAGCCTAATATTGCTGTTTTTTTCAATGTTTTCATTGTATAACTCCTTACCACATTTTGCATGATAATACCTCGTTAATTAGCCAAGAGGCAAAGCCTCTTGACCGGTTTTTTTATTCAATAACTGTTAATGCTTTTGGACAGAAGCCGATGCCGTATGATCCTGCAAAGTTAATTTTAAAGCATCCACTCTGAACATTATCAGGGATTATAACTTTTACGGTAACAGTTCGTGTTGAAGTGTCAAAGCTGTAGTCGGTTATTTTTTCGGATTCAATAATATGATAACCTGTATAACTTACACCATCCCGAAGAATCCATTCTTCATGCTCGCCTTTTTTTTCACATACTATATCTTCTTCCTGTATATGTCTGATAAAATATATAATTGCAGAATCCCCTGTATCTGATTCATTTGTCACCAGTTTACCGTCTTTTAGATAATACTGTGACCAACTGTCAGGAAAATCCGAAGTCGTTATATAAAAACTTACTGTTATTTCATCACCGGTTCGAACATTTGTTTTATCGACTGTGACATCGTATACCAAAGGATACTTCATTCCGTCTGGCTCTTCCTGACAACATATCGAAATCAAAAATAATATTATAGACAAACCTGTAATTATGACTCGTTTCATTGCGTAACTCCTTACCACATTTTAACGGTTAATACTTCATAGAAAACATAACTTCCTGCATTAACTGTTTTTCTTGCCGGAATACCATTCTTGCCATCACCCCAGCCTGTCACAATACTGACATGAACATCACCTAATTGCCCAATATTATCCCTGTGAATAAGCACATCGTATATTACTGCACTGTGACCTGAAGGATCGTCATAACTTAAGAATGCAGGACGGTTTTCTCTTATTTCTGTAAATATAGTATTCCAATCCGGGAATGTATTCCAATATCCTGTTGTAACTTCGTCACTGTTATGATCAACCCAGTAATATCGTATGCACCAATGATTATAACCGTGATCAAGGATGTATCTATACATACCGTCCCAACGATTATATCTATCAGTTGTTCCTGCTGTGCCGTCATGATATCTTGTTTTCATATAAGCTGATCCGCCTATTTCTTTAATGACATCTTTTTCATTATCTGTCATTCCTGCATTGGTTAAAGATGGAGTTTTATAAAAGAAATTTGTTTTGCCATGAAATCTGTGCCAATACGCAAGAATAATTGCTGCCGATGTAGGGGAACATCCGCTCTTGCCTCCTTTATAATCAAACTGATCATAAGTCGGCAGCCAGTCTGATCTGTCTACATAAGTATACATATCATCATAAGTTATCGGATCACCTCTGCCTATCGCATCCTGTTCTTCTTTTTTCATCTCATAGTGTTTTGACAACTCTACCTTACTGCCGCCGATACCGCCGATCTTCTCTCGGAATGCTTTATACTGTGCTATATACTCATCATACTCAGAGCCGCCGCGTCCGCCTTCGCTGTTATTCATATAGGCGATGTCACCAAAGAATACACGCTTGCTTTCTCCTCGTCCGGCGGCAACTTCTGCCATATAGTCAAAGCTGTTAAATCTTGTAGCGGTTATATCCTGCGTACCTGATTGTGCCTGCAGACACTCATACATCGTTTTGCCTTCCGTGCTGTATTCCGGGACTTCAAAGTCCTGCTCTGTCGTGCTGACCATTACATATCCGGCATCTTCGCCGTCTTTGGTTACTTTGAACTCAATGTATGCCGGTGCATCTTCTATCATCGGGTTATACCAATAGTAATGATCGGTAATCTCAGCACCTGCCCATTTCTCATCATACTGTGCTGTTCTCATAATCTGTGTTTCTGCTGTCATCTTACACAGATTGTAGTTGACATCTGTTGTTGTCTTTGCTATAACATTCGCACCGGTTTCATCCGCTGTTGTAACTGAGTTGTTACATCCTGCCAAAATCATTATTGCTGATAAAAACAATGCACCTAAAAAATTTTTTTTCATTCTTTGCACTCCTATTTTGCAATTTCCTGATTGCAAAATTCTAATAAGTTATATTTCCACTGCTACACAGTGTTTTTTTTAATATTTCCCTGTCAGCATAATATTCATACCGGTCTGAACTCTTCTGCCGCTGACAGGGGTATCTTACACCACTTTCTACCGGCTGTCAAACAGAAAAGAGTATTAATACTCAAGAAAATGGTATTAATACTTTTGGGCAGAAGTATTAATACTCTTTCAGCAAAAGTATTATACTTTTTCATAGTGGTATAATACTAGTATAATACTCATCAAACAAACTATATATAGTGTATTTCCCCAAATTCTACTATTTGCTGTTATTTGGTATTATTGAGATAAAAATCAAATTTGATTTGACAACATAGATTTATTGTGATAATCTGAAAGAAGGAGAAGAGTATAATACTGTGGTTATACCATTATTAGCATAATGAAGATAATAAACAAGGATAATTCTGCATGAAATTCTATTATGAAACAATGCCGAGATATATTGACTTTGACAAGATGGGCATACTGCATAACAGCAAATATGCCGTTCTGTTTGAAGAAGGACGATTGGCAATGTCTGCCTCAGCCGGTTATTCCGCAGAAGAGATGGAAAAACATCATATCTATATGGTTATCTCAGAAGCAAAATATTGTTATAAGAAACCTATCCGTTATAATGAAAAAGTAACTGTTGAACTATGGGTTGTTTACATCAAAACATATAGTATCAAAATCGCTTTCAGAATAACAAAAGATAATGGAGCAACTCTCTGTGCCGAGGGCTATTCACTTCATGCCTCATTCAATGCCCAAACTGAATCACTGTGCGAAATTCCCGAAAGGATAGTATCTATGTGGGCAAAATATAAAGATGGTGAGCCAATAAATTGTTGATAAACTATTCATTATAACTGTTTTGATTTAACAATTTGTTAAAATCCTCTCGATTATGTACTCGCAACTGAGAATAGATCTGATTCTGATAAGATTTAACTGTATAATGGCTTATGTCAAGCTGCATAGCGATGTCTTTCGCTGTAGCTTTTTGATCAGATAACATAATCTGAAATACTTTTTCCACTGTTCCATGTACTTGAATATTCATATTGCTTAATACTGTTTTATTGTTTTCATTATTTTGAACCGTTTCTTGACTATCCATGTTTCTTGATTGTTTAATAACCTGCATTTCAGCTTTGATAGACTCCATATCATACAAACGCTGCTTAATTTTCTTGATTGCGACATATTCTGCACAGAGAATGTATATAAACAGTCCAATTGCACAAAAGGCTGCATAAGGTATATGTTTCAGATTAAATATTTCAAGGACTGTAAACGAAAGTATCATAACATTCGCAGCAAGCATAAGCATTTTTGTATCGAAGTCCATTTTACGAAAATCTTTAATCCAAAAAAACATAGAAAAACATATATAAATAATCGAAAGATATACCAAACAAATGTGATAGATATATCGAATGTCACTGTGAAAGCATAATATATATTGATTAATCATAGAAGAAACTATACCGCCGTATAATAATAAGGAAATATATCGATAGATCTTATTTGGATAGATATAACATATATACTCACCTATTAGAATATATGTTGCTGTCAAAAGAAAATATGAAAAAAGATTAAATGCGTCAGCCGAATAAATCGAACCGTCTCGGAGCCTGTGATTAACAGTTATCAATGCATAAATAAGATAAACGAAAAAAATCAAAATCTGACTTTTATCTTCTTTCAGAATATGCCCTGAAATAAAGCGAAAGACAAACAGGATTGCCAAAATAATCAAGATAACAATATATGCCATAACAACACCATTTTCCAAGTAATGTTATTATAACAAAAAAATCAGAAATTTCAACAGAAATTTCTGATTTTTTCCAATTATTCATTCTGCATTCTGCATTCTGCATTATGAATTATTACAGCACCCCCACCATTCTAAGCACCGCCGAGAATGTCAGCATTGTGAATGCGGAGACAAACACAGTCCAGACAAGGATCTGACCTGCCAGCTCGCTGTCACCGTTCATAATCTCAGTCATAGCAATAGTGGCAACTGCAAGCGGCGTGATAAACAGTGCAAAAAGAGCGGCACATTCATGAGAAGCGAATGGGCGAAGTCCAAGCAATGACGGCACAAAGCAGAATATAATAATGGCAATAATCGGAGCGAGGAAGTTCTTCGCAATAACGCCTTGTATAATATATGGCAAGAGCCGCTTAACCGAACTGAAGCGAAACTGTCCGCCGAGGATAATCAGCGACAGCCACGGAGCGATAGAGCCTACGGAGTCAAGAGCCTGATAGACGAATTTCAACTCTCCGGTCGCAAGCCGCCATCCTCCGAAGAGCGGACGAATCAGCACGCAGAACATTCCGGCTGCCGTACCGATAATCAGCGGATTAGTAAGAATGTTAGCAATGATGATATACGGCAGATATTTATTTTTACGGTTTTCACTGACAAACACTGTCAGCGATATGACACCCAGCACATTGTAGAGCGGCACTGAGAACGCAGAGATCAACGCTGCCGTAGCGAATGCGTCATGTCCTCCAAGATTCAGTGCCAGGGGCAAACCAATCGTTGCATAGTTGGACCGGTAGAATGCCTGATGGATCACGCCTTTCTTCGCATCGTCTTTAACGAAGAATATCACATAGATAAAACCGATAATGCTAAGGAAAAGAATAATAGCAACTGCGAAAGCGACAACTTTCCAATTAATCGCACCGATATTGTCAATCTTATATGCGGTGGTAAACATCATCGCACAAAAACCGTACTTAAAACAGAAGCGATTGCCTTCCGCTAAAAATGTGTCAGATAAATAATTCCGCTGCCGCAGATAAAATCCAAGTGCCGTCACCAATATAATCGGCATAACGGCATTCAGCGAAAAGACTATGGCATCCATATCAGATCACACATCAAGGTTGTTTACATACTGAGCATTGGTCTCAATAAATGTCCGGCGGGACTCTACATCATTGCCCATCAACACGCTGAACAGATTGTTGGCAACATATTCATCTTCAAGACCGATCTTGATAATGTTGCGAGTCTCAGGATTCATAGTTGTTTCCCAAAGCTGCTCAGGATTCATCTCACCAAGACCTTTATATCGCTGAATGCGGATCTTCTCAGGATCGCACTCCAAACCTTTGAGTATAGCATCCTTCTCCTCATCCGTGTAGGCATATTTGACTTCTTTCTTCTGCGGAGTCACAGGATACTCGATCTTAAACAGCGGCGGACATGCGATATAGACATTACCATTCAGAACGAGCGGTTTCATATATCGATAGAAGAATGTCAAAAGCAGAGTCCTGATATGCGAGCCATCGACATCGGCATCTGCCATGATGATCACTTTGCCGTATCGGATCTTCTTAATGTCGAAGTCTGCCCCGATGCCTGCTCCAATCGCTGCGATGACAGGATCAAGCTTGTCATTGCCAATGACTTTATCAATACGAGTCTTCTCTACATTGAGCATCTTGCCCCACAGCGGTAGGATAGCCTGATACTTCCTGTCTCGCCCCTGCTTTGCCGAGCCGCCTGCAGAATCTCCCTCGACGATATATATCTCACAATTCTCAGGATTTTTCTCAGAACAGTCAGCGAGTTTACCTGGCAGTCCTACGGAATCAAGAGCATTCTTGCGTCGTGTTGCTTCTCGTGCCCGCCTTGCTGCCGCCTTAGCTTCGCTTGCGATGATCGACTTCTGTATGATCGCCTTAGCATCTTCCGGGAACTCCTCAAAATACTTCGTCAGTTCGGTATTGACTATCCCCTCGACGATACCTTTAATATCCGAGTTACCGAGCTTAGTCTTGGTCTGCCCCTCGAACTGCGGGTTAGGTATCTTCAAACTGATAACGGCAGACAAGCCCTCACGCACATCTTCACCGTCAAGTTTCTCAACGGCTTTCTTGGTCAGTTTGAGCTTCTTCATAAACTCATTGAGCGTCCTCGTCAGTGCCGAACGGAATCCGACAAGGTGCGTGCCGCCCTCGTGAGTGTTAATATTATTGACGAATGAGTACACCGTCTCGGAATACGAATCCGAATAAACAAGAGCGATCTCCAATATCGTATCACCCTGCGTAGTACTCATATATATCGGTTTATGCAGCGGCTTATTGCCCTGCGACAGGAACTCAACGAATGAAACGATACCGCCTTCGTAGTGGAGTTCTTTCTTCTTAGGCTCAGGCTTGACACGCTCATCAATGATCGTTATCTTAATGCCTTTATTAAGGAAAGCAAGCTCGCTCAGTCTGTGTGCAAGCACATCATAATGCGGACTCGTCTCGGTAAATATCTCTGCATCCGGCTTCCACCAGACTTTAGTTCCTCGTTTCTCTGTATCGCCGACTACAGCGACAGGAGCCTCCGGCACACCGCGCTTATACTTTTGGAAATACACTTTGCCGTTTTTATAGACAGATACTTCGCAGCGGGTAGACAGTGCATTAACGACCGATGCACCTACACCGTGCAGACCGCCTGACACTTTATAAGAACTGTTATCGAACTTACCTCCGGCATTGAGCTTGGTGAATACGACTTCCAATGCGGAGATCTTGAGATCCTTCTGAATATCGACAGGGATACCTCGGCCGTTATCTTCGACTGAGAATGAGTTATCATCGTAGATAGTTACGATGATGTTGTCACAATATCCTGCCAATGCTTCATCGATAGCATTATCTACTATCTCATAGCACAAGTGGTGCAGTCCGTCAATACCTGTCGAGCCGATATACATACCCGGTCTCTTGCGGACATGCTCCAATCCTTCCAAAATCTGAATATTCGATGCATTGTAGTCATTATTTGCTGCCATGAAGTCATCCTTTAGTGATTATTTGTGTCGTCTTCGCCAAACGCCACGCAATATAATCCGAAATATAACTTATTATAACATTTTTTTGTGTAAATTGCAAGGGAAAATGAGCAATGTGCAGACTCGCAAAAATGCAGGAGAAAATATGCAGGCAGATAAACTGCAATCATGCAGGATATTTTCCCCAAGAAAAGTGTTAGTGAAGAGCAGCAAAAAAAATCAGTTTTCCTAACGAAAAACTGATTTTTTTATTGATTGATAATTATGCATTATGAATTGTGCATTGTGAATTATTCTTTCCCTCTCGGCACAAACAGCTTTTTCGGTTCTGCTTCTTTCGTCTTGCTGACTTCTTCCTTGATAATGCGGTAAAGTTCTTCCTGACTGCATATACGCGGTTCTTTGCCTTTCGGCTTAACTCGTTCGTAGAGACCGTCAGAATGCAGCTGCCGCTTCTTGACATTATCTGCGAATATGACTTTAAGGTATTTATTGATTCTTTCTTTGATGCTTGTATCTTCTATCGGGAATAACAGCTCAACACGCTTATCGAAGTTTCGCTGCATCCAGTCTGCACTTGCCAGATATATTTCTTCATCGCCGCTGTTATAGAACCAGAATATCCTGGAGTGTTCCAAATAACGCCCGACAATGCTGTAGACTCTGATATTGTCACTAAGCCCGGGAACACCGGGTACAAGGCAGCACATACCACGCACCATAAGGTCTATCTCTACACCTGCTTTCGATGCTTCGTATAGTTCCATAATGATCTTCGTATCGATAAGAGCATTCATCTTAGCGATGATCTTGCCTTTGCCGCCGTTTAAAGCATTCTGTTTTTCGATATTGATCTTCTCAATGAAGAAGTTCCTCATATCCAGAGGAGCACATATCAGCTTCTGCCATCGTGGAGGTTCTGAGTATCCTGTCAATAGGTTAAATATTCCTGTAATATCACGCCCGAATGACTTACGGCATGTGAATAACCCTAAGTCAGTGTATAGCCGTGCTGTTTTATCATTGTAGTTGCCTGTTGACAAGTGCAGATACCTCTTGATGCCGTCTGCTTCATCACGCACAACAAGTGCTATCTTGCAGTGAGTTTTAAGTCCTACAAGGCCATACACAACATGGCAGCCTTCTTTCTCCAGCTGCTTTGCCCAGCCTATATTCTGAGCCTCATCGAAACGGGCTTTGAGTTCCACAAGGACTGTTACCTGCTTTTTATTCTGTGCTGCATGCTTAAGAGCCTTGATGATAGGAGACTCTCCCGATGTTCTGTATAATGTCATCTTGATCGCAAGCACTTTGTCATCAGTCGAAGCCTCATCTATGAATCTAACTACCGGATCAAATGACTCAAACGGATGATAGAGTATTCTGTCTCGGCGGCTTATAATGTCGAATATACTCTGAGTATTATCAGCGAAGTCTTCATGACTTATAGGCGGCATGGGATCGTCTTTCAGATTATCATATCCCGGCATACATGCTATCTGCATAAGTCCTGTCAGATCTATCGGTCCGTCTGTCTCGAATACGAACTCTTCATTGCATTTGATATTATTCCGCAGGAATGTCTTCATATCATCTGAAGCATTCGCTTCGAGTTCCAATCGGACAGGAGCACCTTTCTCTCGTTTCTTCAGCTGTCCTTCTATCTCGGACAACAGATCTTCAGCTCCTTCCTCATCGATCGACAGCTCGGCATCTCGCGTAATGCGGAAGACTGCACTCTCCAAAACTTTATATCCTTTGAAGAATTGTTCTGCATATCGCTTTATCAACTCTCCTACGAAGATAAATCTCGCAGCCTCGTCATCATCTTCAATCTTGACGAACACATCTTTAGCAGGGCATGGGATAATTGCGAAGCGTTTCTCATGCTTCTTAGGTTCTTCTATCTTAATCAGCAGATTAAGAGTCTTGCCGGATATGAATGGGAACGGATGCGATTGATCTACAGCCATAGGTGTCAGGATCATAAAGTATTTATTCTGAAACATCGACTTTAGCTGAGATTCATATTTCTCGGGTATATTGTCTGCATTATACAGATATATATTGTTTTTATTCAGCTCCGGGATGATTACTTTGTTGAAACAGTCATACTGTATCTTAAGCAGCTCACGCAAACGCTTGGCTATCTGTGACAACACTTCATCAGGAGTCATTCCGCAGGCATCTTTATTCTGATAGCCGGCTTTCTGTTGCGACAGCAAACCTGCTACACGCACCATGAAGAACTCATCGAGATTATTGGAGAATATCGATAAGAATTTAAGCCTCTCAAACAGCCGATTCTGCGGATCAAGACCTTCTTCGAGCACTCGATAGTCGAACTCTAGCCAGCTTAGCTCCCGATTGAATAATATATTCGTATTATCTTTATATGATGCACCCTTTGCCATATCAGCCTCACAACATAACGAAGTTTTTCAATATTATTTCCCCCCATTTCTGACTCTTTTCAGGATGGAACTGTGTCCCGTAAATATTGCCGTTGCTCACTACAGCAGGTATCTCATCACCATATTCGCTTGTCGCCAGTATATACTGCGGCTCGGTATCCGCTCTGTAAGAATGAACGAAATACACATCTGCATTCTGCTCAACACCATTAAGGATAGTTGAGTCGTCTCTGATGTTCAGATTATCCCAGCCCATGTGCGGCAGGATCTTGGCATTTTTGATCTTCACAACACGTCCCGGTATGAGTCCCAGTCCTTCACTTGCTCCAAACTCCTCAGACTGTTCAAACAGCAGCTGCATTCCGAGGCATATCCCCAATATCGGCATACCGTCAGCGGCTGCCGCTTTGATCGGATCAAGCAGTCCAAACTCAGACAGATTAGACATTGCTTTAGGGAATGTACCGACACCGGGCAGGATGATCTTATCCACGCCTATGAAATCCTGCTCACCTGATATTATTTTATATTCCGCTCCGATATGTTTGAGCATATTTGTAAGGCTAAATATATTACATATCTTAGAATCTGCTACACCGATCATATTCGTCTCCTTACAGCACGCCTTTAGTAGACGGAATATCGCTGCCGGTAACGGCTATCGCCTCACGCATTGCCACAGCAAAGCTCTTGAATACCGACTCCAATATATGATGACTGTTTTTGCCGTGTATTAAATCAATGTGCATAGTTATCTTTGCATTCATCACAAATCCGCGGAAAAACTCCTCGAACAGATAAGGATTAACATTATTGCCGTCATCCGGTTGAGTGAAACTCACATCATAGTGCAGGTAAGGGCGGCCGGATATATCGATGACGCATCTTGTCAAAGACTCATCGAGCGGTGTATAAGCATCTGCAAACCTGTTTATGCCTTTCTTGTCACCTATTGCTTTATCAAAACATTCGCCCAAGGCGATACCGACATCTTCCATAGTATGATGACAGTCTACTTCAAGATCTCCTTTACATGTCAGTTCAAGACCGATCCGACCATGCTTTGTGAAAGCATTCAGCATGTGATCTAAGAATGGTATCCCAGTATCGATTTTTGATTCGTCCGATTTATCCAGATTGATCTTTACCTTTATATCCGTCTCTTTCGTCTTACGTGATAATTCTGCGGTGCGTGACATAAATGCTCCTTTATAACTATTCTTATTTTACACAAAAAAACATAAAAAAACAAGAAAAATTAATTTATTTGCTTTTCTGCAAATTTTGTGCTATTCTTTGATTATTATGAAATATAAATTTTTATTTGTTGTTTTTGTTATACATTTAACTTTATGCAGTTGTAAGTCACAGCCTGCCGGATTTATATTCGACAATGAATACGACTCACAGCGATGGGAGCAGCTTTCCGAACGGTATAACAGTCTGACTGATACTGACAGCCGGATTATGTGGGCCGATGATGTTTATTCATTCTACGATGAGTTGAAGCGTCCGGATCAAATGCGTCAGGTCCTCAGACAAACAGCAGCAGATATTACAGACACTACCAATGATGACAGGACATTCCGTTCATATCTGTATTTTCTGACAGCCAACAGTCTGCGCAGCGACAGCAATGCCGTTAATGAAGCATCTTACTTCTTCCAAAAAGTCGATCCTTCTGATTACAATCTTACATTCGACAATCAGCCTATCGGATATATTATTTGTCTGTATACTATTAAAACAGGCAATGATTCTGCCAAAAAAACGGCATACAATATTTTGCTGGAACATTTCAAAAGTCTTATTGATGTGCCTTATACACAATATGAACTTGCTCTGTTATACAAGAATGAATTGGATATGGATACTGCAGTATCTATAATGCAGAAAATCTTAAGCGAATCTCCCAAATATCGCAATATTCCTACAAATATCAATTATGCTGTATTAAAAGACGAAATAAATTATTACAATATGAAAAAAAATTGGATATATAAAGACTTGGATGTGTTAATAAAAAACATAAAATATTCGATAATCAGAAAGGATATTACTTCGTTAAAAAAATACATACCAAAGACGGATTTTGAATGTATAGTAGCACAGAAAACGCTTTTGGTAACGAATTGGACATTTCAGGATCTGCAGATAACAAGACGCTGGCATACAAACATTGTATTCTCCAACGAATTGGAACCGCAGTCTAATGAAAATGAAGCATGGCTGAAGACATACAATTGGGGATTCCCACAGCTGCATACTTGGTATTTTCACTTCAGACGAATTAACTATCCTTATGACGAAAAAATAGATCGAGGTTGGGAATGGCAGGGAATCATTTTCGGAGATATGTTCTAACGGTATGCTTGACGGCGATAACGGTGCTGAGTTTCGCCAATGCGAAAACGCCGTCTATCAATAAATACAATCTTACACATGCGAAATATACATTTGAAGAATACTTTCTATACGGACCTATGTTCTCAGAGCAAGCAGTTGAGAATGCAGAAACATCAGAAGAGTCGTTAATCTCAGAAAGTGTCCTAAACGAAAGAGTAGTGTTGCCCAGCATCGAAAGTCTCATCGATCTGAGCGAGCCTGTTGCTAAGTTTGAGATCCAGCAGTCAATGCCTCTCATCATTAATGGCTATGTGACTAATTATATCAATTATATGTCTACATCCAAACTGGAGTTTATCAAGGCTTCCGTTCGGCGCGGCAGTCCTTATCTAAAAGAGATGAAAGCGATTTTCAAAGAATACGGCATTCCGGAAGATCTTGTCTATCTGCCTGTTATAGAATCCGGTTTCAAGAATTACGCTTACTCATCGGCCAAAGCCGTCGGTATGTGGCAGTTCATTCCAGATACTGCCAAATGGATAGGGATGAATGTTAATTCTTGGATAGATGAACGCCGTGATCCGATTATAGCATGCCGTTATGCAGCCAAATATCTGAAGTTTCTTTATGATGTTTTCGAGGATTGGTATCTTGTACTTGCAGCATATAATCACGGCGGATTTAATATCAAGAAAGAACTGAAAAGCATTGGCAGCATTGAGTATTACGATCTTGTGCGAACTAAAGTCACTCCTGCAGAGACTCGCGGTTATGTGCCGTCTCTTATGGCAGTGCTGTATATTCTTAAGCACCATGACGAATACGGCATTGACATGCCGGATGATGACGGTCTGACTCAAGACTATGATTATGTTCATGTACCATTTATGGCTCAATCCGGTATGGTCGCGAAATACAGCGGCATAACGGTTGCTGAGTTTAATAATCTTAACCCGGCATTAAGTCTCGGATTTACCCCTGATAAAAAATATAAATACAAAGTTCGTGTTCCGAAGAATAAAGGCAAGATCCTGACTGCTAACATGGATAAACTAAAATCAAACTCATATTCTAACTATATTTCTTATTATGTAAAGTCCGGCGATTCGCTGTCAGGCATTGCATATAAGTATGGCGTTTCGATGAATGTCCTTATGAAGATCAACAATATCACTAATGCCAATAAGATTAAGATCAATCAGCGGATATTCATCCCCAAGAATGCGTAAATGAGCGAAGTTCATTGTCTCAAATGTATCTATCTTCTGCGGTCGCCTCAGATTCGTGATGTTATATTCACATGCAGAAGATGGGGGTTGAAAACAGTCAATAAAATCCCTTCATTTATAATCAGATCATCTATCGGTAAAGACTGTCCGTTCTACACAGAGAAGCATACCTGTGATAATAAGTCTGATTCCAATAAAAATAATAATAATTTCGATTTTTTTGTTTAATTAATTTGATTTTATTGCGATTTTATCGTATTATGATCTATCAGATAAAAAAACAGGAGCCTAACAATGGGACGCAAATTTACAAAAGATCATGAATGGATAACAGTCGATGGCAATATCGGTACTGTAGGTATCTCAGATTATGCACAGCAGCAGCTCGGTGATGTTGTATATGTAACCCTTACTAAAGACATTGGCGAGACGATAGCCAAAGGCGATGATGCGGCAGAGATTGAGTCTGTCAAGAGCGTAAGTCAGGTATTCAGTCCTGTATCCGGTGAGATCACCGAGTTCAATACTGCTTTTGACGATGAAGCTAACTCAGAATTAATTAATAAAGATCCGTATAATGACGGCTGGATTTTTAAGATTAAATTATCAGATTCATCAGAATTAGATGATCTTATGGACGAAGATGCTTACAAAGCATTTATTGCCGGTTAAAAGATTAAGTCACCCCGAACTCGTTTCGGGGTCTCTTATATATGATACTGTAAATAAGTTCAGTATAACAAAAAAATAATATGCCTAATAATTTTTTCGCTAATCAGTATAAAAAAACTTCAGAGATCATTCATTCGGACAGCAGTGACAGTCCACGCATCATAAGTTCGGACAAATCCGATAATGATGATAACAAAGACAATAAAAATAATAATACACTTTCTGATCTGTCACATAAACATATATCTTTTCCAGTATTCGAGAAACTCCCAAAATACGAAACAGCTGTTCCGAATAATACTGATAATATCGAAAATAAAACAGTAAAAAAATTTGTATTCAAGAAAATAGAAGATGTAATAGCAAGCGAAGAAGAAAAACAATCAAAGCAAAAGCCTCATTATGATTCGCTTGGAGTGCTGTCGAAGAAAAAACTTGCCGCGATGTTTCTGATATGTACAGACGAAGACAAAGCAGCGAAGATAGTATCAGAGTTTAATATTGATGAGCTGATTAAAATCTCCGAAGAAATTTTATCAATAGATTATGTAACTAAAGAAGATCTTGTTCAGGTTGAAAAAAACTTCGGACCTCAGCATGTAGAAGACATCACCGCTTTAAAAGGCGGCAAAGAATTTCTCAGACATCTCCTGCAGAATGCCTTCGGCATTGATAAGGGCAGTCAGATCTTTCTGCAGGTACTTGAAAAAACAGATGACAAATCATTCTCATTTCTGCAGGATGTAAGCACTGAGAATGTGCTCAAGATCATATCTGATGAGTCAAGTCTGATTATTTCATTCGTTCTTAGTAAACTGTCTCCCAAACATGCCAGTAAGATACTTACAAAACTGCCTAAAGATAAAATAACTGAGATCGTCAAATATATGTCTGCCAAAACCGAGATGAACAGTGATGTGCTTGACATTATCGCAAAGAAGATAAAAGAAAAAACAAAACAGATTATAAGCAAAGATGCTGACAGTATTAAGATTGGCGGCAAAGATAAACTCGTTGATATTCTCAAACATGCCGATGCAGAAAAAGCAGAAATATTAATTAATAATCTTGAAACAGATATGCCTGATCTTGCACAGGAGATTAAAGATAAGATATTTACATTCAGCGATATACCGACACTGAAAAAATCAGATCTTGAAACTGCACTTCGTGAATGGCAGACACAGGATATAGCATTCATGCTGAAAGGCACATCTAAAGAAATGAGAGCGGTGTTTTTCACATGCGTGAGCCACAGACGGGCAGAAGAGATAGTTGAACAGATAAAACTGCTCGGAGAAGTAAAGAAAAGCGACGTCATAGAAAAACAACTGGAGTTTGTCAGGTATCTGCGCAGTCTTGAAGCTGACGGAAAGATAAGTCTGTTCCCTGATAATGAAGAATATGTCAATTAATTGACTGTAAAGTTATAAACAACCTGTCAATAACCTGACAATAAACATACAGGTTGGACTTAATAACAAAATAAGAAACAGAAAACGAAACAGTTTATTGACAATATAAAATGTTTAGATAAAATAACTTATCAGGAATAAGTAAATTATTGACAGCACTAATACTAATACTGCTAAATTTAAATTTATTAATAATAGAGCGACTAGAAACAAATGAAACTGCTACAAATACATGCTACAGATTACAGAAACTACAGATCTATTAGCATAGACATTGACCCTACAGGGAAGTATTTTATAATCAAAGCAAATAACGGCAGCGGTAAAACAAACTTACTCGAACTTATATATTACTTTACTTATTTTAAGTCATTTCGCAATACAGCAGACAGTGACCTTATACTTCATGGACAAAAACAGTTTATGATAGAGATAAAATATGAAGATGATGGAATAACAGATGATATAATAATATCTTATGACGGCAACAAGAAAAAAATACTTTGCAATGAAAAAAGATTAAATAAATTATCAGATTTATTCAGCAGATTTATATCTGTTATATTTTCAGCAACTGATATAGATATAATAACAGGCTCACCAATAATAAGGCGAAATTTTTTCAATATGTTTTTTTCACTTATAGACAGCAGTTATTTTAGCGATATAAAAACTTACGCAGCTATACTTAAACAGAAAAACTTCATATTGAAGAATAAAACAAACACAGATCTGATTGATATTTACAATAGGCAGCTTTCAAATATTATATATAGAATAACTCAAACAAGACAAAAGTATATTACTGAAGTTAGGAACAGATTCATAACCAAATATAACGAACTTGGAGAATTCAATAAAAAAGTAGATATTCGTTATATACCGTCATTATCTGCTGACAGAGATATTAACAGTATATATAAATTGTTTTGTCAGAAAAAAGATGATGAGCTCAATGCAGGATATTCATTATTAGGATCACACAGAGACTGTTATAACTTTTATATGAACGGCAGACTTTTCAGCAGATATGCATCATTTGGACAATGCAGATTAGCAGCTCTTATCATCAAACTTATCCAAGCACAATACACAGCAGAAATCAAGAAAACTATGCCTGTTTTGTTATTTGATGATGTTATACTTGAGCTTGATGAGATTCGCAAGCGTAAAATAGTGAACTGTATAAGAGAGTATAATCAAATGTTTATTACTTTTACCGAAGATATATTTGTAGACCTTTTTGACGAAAAAGAATATATCAGGATGATAGACTTGAATTCTGAAAATAATAATTTTATAAGAGAGCAGGGCAGCAGTGTATAAACAAAAGATAAAAAATATTCAAGACATGATTATTGCAAGTCTTGGAAGTTTAGATAACAATAGTCAAAAATTTAAGTATAAATTTATAATTTCACTTATATGCCGTGATTGGCCTGATATAATAGGTGATCCTTTATGCAGGTTTACTCGTCCTGCATACATATATGATAACATACTTCATGTCGCATGTGTGCATGGAGGTATTATACAGACTCTTAATTTTCAATCATCTGAAATATATCAGAGACTACAGATGTATGATTATCATTGTAATATAAAAGGTATTAAATTTATCCCTGAGTCCAAAACTCATAAAAGCTAAAAAAATGAATATTGTTTTTTTTATAAAAAAGTGATACATTATAATGATGAAAAAATATTTGGCGTTTTTTTTACTTATATATATTTCTGTTTTTCTTTATTCACAGGAAGTTCCGGTTATTCCGAGAGTAGGTATTCCATCGCCATATATGTCTAATGATAATACTTCAACTGAATTTTTTAATAAACAATTTATATTTGAGTTTATATCTAATACAGGTATATCATGTACTTTTGAGATGCTTAATGTTGAAATGCCTGATGATGCTGTTATATCAGAAAATGAATATTTGCAGCAATGTCTTGAAGAAGCAGAAGATATGGAATATGACTATATACTTTTTTCTAAAGTGTGGACTCTTTCTGGAAAACTGTATAATGCCGTCAATACTGATGCGTTCAATCTTATTTTTAAATATAGCCTTATAAATGTATCATCAGGCAGAAATATTAAATCAGGATTATACAATCTGTCAGATACAATGTCTCTCAATGATATTTTATCTTATATATCTAAACGCATATTATATGACATCAATACTGTTACACTTGAAGTTAGCAAAGATAAGAAAAATACTGCAGTCAAAGCTAAGAAGAAAGTCAAAGAGAAAAAAGAGAAGGATGAATATGAAGAACAGGAAAGTATACGAAAACCATATCGTCATGAGATATATGTGATGAACGGTTTTCTAAAGCCGTCTGTTAGAATGTTAAGTTTTTTTTCATTTATGGCAGGATACAGTTTTATACCATATAAGTTCTTTGATTTTGGTGGAGCAATGTTTTTAGGCGGTGGCAGTATCGATGATAAACTTACATTTGCAAATGTTGGTTTTGATAAGATGTATTTAGGTACAAATACTTATCTGAATTTTTTTCTTCCAGGATTTGTATTTGAACCTTCAATCGGTGTAAAACTTGAACTTTCTTATATTGTCAATAATACGCTTGATCTTTATATTCCGATTTCTCTCGGAATGAGGATAGATTTACATAAAGGCAATTATCTTAAATTATGCTGTGATATACAATTTACTACATTTAATATATTTGCTAATGAATGGCAGAATAATTATCTGATAGGATTATGGATAGGATATGCGAAGAAATTATAGAATGATTATTACTTTATTATTATTCGCATTTTCACTTTGCAGGATTGATGGAGAAACGAAAAATATTTTTGTATTTAAATATTATGACAAATCTGTTTATGAAATAGAAGATGATGCTGTTTTGTTTCTTGATTATGTGTCTGATTATATTGCTGATACATTATCAGCAAATGATGATGTTAGCTTTATATTCAGCAGTAATAATTATGATTTCACAGATACAGATGCTGTTCAGTCGGCGATTAATTATGTCCGATTAAACGGTGGATTTGGATTTCTTTATTTCAGAGGATATGTCAGTGATAATAACATCCTCAGATATGATGTATCCGTTTATGGCAATAATGAAACAAAATCCATGCTTACTTTATCTTATGATTTTTATACTATTGATATTGAGGCAGTTTTGCTTGATGCATCGATATTTTTTGAGAATAGTCTGTCTCAGATTAGATCCTGTATAAATGAACTTGATATAAAACCTATAATTCGTCCTGTGAAGATCCAATCTGCAAAGAGGAAAAAGGAGAGAGATTTCCCGATATTTGGACTGTCTCTTATGACGACATCAGTTAAACTTTATTTCGATCAGAGAACAAATTCTAAGATATTTTCTTTTTTTCCGGTAAATATTACAGTATCGTTTTATCCGCTACGTTATATGGAAGCAGGGGTGTTTTTTAAGATTAATTATGATGATATGATATTCTTGTATGATGATGTTTCACGTGGAACAACAGATTATTATAATGCCACATTTAAGTTTGGTTATGGATTTTTTATAGGAGCATCATTCTTTGCAGAAAGGTATCATTATTCATTTGGAATACAGGCATATAATTATCATCTTTATCATGCAAATGGCTGGAATAAAACCGGTGATTATCGAAGTGAGTTTATGCCGCAATTTGCATTTTATCAGAAAATTGATGTTAAGATATTTAAGTTTCTTTATTATTCGTTTCAGATTAGTCTGAAAACTCTACAGAAATTCATCCTTGATGAGAATAATACTTTTTATTCTTATCCATGCAATTATGACTTTTTGACAGTTGAGATGACATTGTTAGGATTTTCGGTTGTTTTATAAAAATAATCGAAAATCCATAGTGTTTCACGTGGAACAATT
The DNA here is from genome assembly GCA_017540815.1 of Spirochaetales bacterium. Lineage (GTDB taxonomy): Bacteria > Spirochaetota > GWE2-31-10 > GWE2-31-10 > MWDO01 > RGIG6909. Next base: position 41,054 of record JAFYAI010000121.1, on the reverse strand, counting down.
GTGCATTATGAATTGCAGTAATGCTTTACATCCATCCATTATCTCGCTGAAAGTTGTATCGAAGTCATCTGTGTACCACGGATCAGCAATATCGTGTTGACATTCGGTAAAAAATAACAGTTTATGGATTTTATTTTCAGGATCGTTAGGAATAATACGGCGAAGATTGCGAAGATTATTATCATCCATAACTATAAGATAATCATAATTATGATAATCAGACTGAGTAACTTGTCTGGCATGGCGAGGTCTGAATGGTATATTATGACTCAGCAGCTGTGATCGAGTTCCTCTGTGAATATCATTGCCGATCTCTTCTGTGCTCGTAGCTGCGGAGTGTGCAATGATTTGACGGCTCATGCCTGATTGGGCGATGAGACTGTTCATTACAAACTCTGCCATAGGAGACCGGCAGATATTACCGTGACATATAAATAATATTTTGATCTGATTTGAGTTTTTCATTATATCTTGATTAGATTATAATCCATTGTGCCGAAGCCGATCTGTGCACCGTATTCAAATTGTACCTGACCTTCTGTAAATTGACGCAGTCCTTTGAATTTATCAGCTCCCGGCTGCAGATTTTCTGTTAGTCGGGTATCTGTATATGCCTGCTGAGCATTGATAAGATCGTAGGATGCTTTGTCAAGAGCAACAGGATCGTCAGAAGCAAGGAAACCAATATCTCTGACTATAGGAGCATCAGACATACCGCAGCAGTCACAATCAGGAACTATATTTGTCAGGAAGTTAATGTATATAACTCTGCCTTGTTTATCGGCAACTGCTGCGTAGGCGTATTCTGTTAATCTCTTAACGAAAGGCACAATCTCTGTAGTCCAATCAATATCGATTGCGTGCTTCGGACAGTTAGCCATACATTCGCCGCAGCCAATACATATTTCTGTATTAATATTTGCTTTACCGTTGGTGACAACTGCTGCATGTTCAGGACATATTCGTTGGCATACTCCACAGCCAACACACTGATCGTGGCGGACAAACTGTCTCGTAGAATGCTGATCTTTTTTACCTGCTGCCGGAGCACAGCCCATGCCGAGGTTTTTAATCGCTCCTCCAAAACCTGCCATCTCATGTGCTTTGAAGTGCGACATAACTATCATACTGTCTGCATCCAAAATGTCTCCTGCAATGTGGAATTTCTTCAGAATAGTATCTCCTGCAGAATCCGGCAGAGTAACATCACGATAGTTACTGCCGCGGAGACCGTCGGCTATTATGACAGGAGCATCAATAACAGATGGAACAAAACCGTGAAGAGTTGCTGTAGCCAGATGATCAACAGCATTATGTCTGCTGCCTGAATAAAGTGTGTTTGTATCAGTTACGAATGGCTTTGCTCCTGCAGCACGAGCAAAGTTCACTGCTTCGCGTGCAAATATCGGTGATATGAATGAATCATTGCCGATCTCACCAAAATGAATCTTAATCGCCGTCAGATCCCCGGATTTAATCCTATCAGGAAACTTCTGCAGCAGCCGTTTGATTTTATCTGATTTGTTGTTGTTGTAGCTGCAGTGCATATCTGCAAAATAAACTTCTTTAGACATAATTACTCCATATTTATATTTGTTAAAGTATTTTGTGTAAGCAGTATATAAAAAAGCATAATTATTTGCAAGTATAATTTTTATAATAATTTTTTCCGATATTATATTGATAGTGTATAATGTAAAAATGTTTTGAAAAGATAAAAATTTTGTGGTATAATAAATTAAAGGTTGTTTATGAATTACAGTCACATTCTTAATGAATTACGGGCAGAGGCTGATATTGAGATCAGGATAGGATTCCTCAAGGTTCAGACCGATAAACTCCATTTCGATTCGGAGCAGGTGTCTCATTATAACATTGAATATTTCGATGATATGAATGATGCAAAACGATATAATGCTGTTATCGTATCATCTGATATGTATTTGAGTAATTCTGCGTCAATGAAACTTGCTGTAAAGAATGGCCTTATTCTGATAGTTATGTTCCCCGGCAATGTTGAACTGAATGTAGATGATAAGCGTATTTTTAATGATTTTATATACAAAGTTATCCCTGATGATATAGAGCCTGTTAAGTTGGCAGGTATTTTCAGAAAAATAGAGCAGAGCCTTATTAAGGATAAAGAACGTGATCTGCTGTTTGATAAATACGATACGGCATTAACTAACTTTAATACAATGATAGATATAGGTGCGTCACTGTCTGAAATTCGTGATATTGACAGGCTGTTTGATCAGATATTGACAAAGAGCCGTGAGATTACTAAAGCAGATGCCGGATCAATTTACCTTATTATCGAGAATAAAACAACTGACGAAGACGGCAATGAAAAAACAGAACGTCTTATAAAATTCGAGAAAAGTCAGAATTACTCGTTTGATTTGAAAACACCGACATTCACGATGCCGATTACAAAGAAGTCAATAGTCGGTTATGCTGCATTGACAGGTGTTACTGAGAATATACCCGATGCTCATCATATACCTGAGGATAAGGACTATTCTTATAGTGTAGAGTCCGAGACAAAACTCAAAGTCCGAAATAAATCTGTAATAGTTACTCCGATGATCAATACTGATAATGAGATAATCGGTGTTCTGCAGCTGTTTAATAAAAAACGAAATTTCCTTGTCAAGATAGATGATATGGAGAGATTTGAACAGCAGGTGATACCATTTACGAAAGCTGATGAAGAGATAGTGACTTCATTTGCCAGTCAGGCCGGTGTTACATTAGAGAATTCACTGCTGTATAAAGAGATCAGCGGAATATTTGAAGGATTTATCAGAGCTTCTGTAACCGCAATAGAATCACGAGACCCGACAACATCAGGTCACAGCGGTCGGGTTGCACTTTTGACTTCTGAGTTTGCCAGAACGCTCAATAACATTCATGAAGGCAAATATAAGGATGTGACATTCAGTGAAGACAGAATAAAATATATCGAATATGCAGGTCTGCTGCATGACTTTGGTAAGATAGGTGTTCGTGAAAGTGTGCTGGTTAAAGCAGATAAACTTTATCCTGAGCAGCTTGAGAATATAAAAAATCGTTTGGATCTCATCAAACACATGATGAGTGATGATGCCAATAAGAGAAAGATAGATATTATAGAACATCAGGGGTATGAAGAATACCTGAAACATAAAGATGATATAGACAAAGAACTTGCTGATAATCTGGCCGAGACAGACAGATATATCGAGGCGGTGTTGAATGCCAATAAACCGTCTCTGCTTGAAGATGACTGCTGTAACATTATAAAGGAATTGGAGAATAAGCAGTATAAGGCTCTTAACGGCGACTGTGTTATATATCTTACTTCTGCAGAAGTCGCTTCTCTTACTGTAAAACGAGGCAGTCTGACAGAGGAAGAACGCAAAGAAATAGAAAGTCATGTAACTCATTCGTATGATTTCTTAAAGAAGATCCCATGGACTAAGGCAATGTCATGTATCCCTGATATTGCTTATGCTCATCATGAGAAACTTAACGGCAGAGGATATCCGAGAGGATTGCATGAGGATGAGATAATGATAGAATCAAAAATGATGGCGATAGCGGATATATTCGACGCACTGACTGCGAGTGACAGACCTTATAAAAAAGCTGCTCCACTCGATAAGGCTCTGCAGATACTCGGAATGGAGAAAGATGCCGGATCTCTTGACAGTGATCTGGTTGATATATTTATCGGACAAAAGGTATATGAAGTATTGAACAATAAATAATGGGATGACTATGAGCGAGAGTATATGTATACAGAAAGATCCGCTGCGGCCGGATCAGTTTATCAGTAATGCCAATAAAATAAATGAGATAATAAGAACAGGCAAAAGTTTCATTTTTTATTTTAGCCCGGATCCTGACGCGGTCGGTGCCAGTGTTGCATTAGCATTGTATATACGCAGATACGGTAAGGAATGTATTATTTATTTGCCTGACGGGTTTGACAAAAATCTTGATTTTCTTTTCGACATTGCTATCTATAATAATATTAATGTTGTGCAGGATATGGCAATAGTTAAAAGCATCGTAGAGAATCAAGATGCTGTGATAGTCAGTTGCGATACGCCGACTCATTTTCTGCTGCCAAACAATGAACAGATGCTTGCATTCCTTGATGAAAAATCAACTCAGACGCATATAGAGATAGATCATCACTTCGGAGCAGACAGCGAGCAGACATTTCGCAATGCAGTTCCTCTGTTTGCCAAGACCAACTCATGTTGTGAGATTATAGCAGAGTTCTTTACTGTTCTTGGATTTAATATTATGAACCTCTCGGAAGAAGATGCTAATAATATGCTTAAGACAGAAGATATAAAGAAAATAGACTTCGACAGATATTTTCCAAGAAATATTGTACTTAGCCTGTTGGTTGGTATATGTTTCGATACGCATTTCGGCAAATTTGTAACCAATAAAGACAGTTATGACAGATGGTTTACTTTGTTGTCTGACAGACTCACTGACCTGACATGGGGAGATGCCCGCAAGATCAGTACATCTCAGATGGTATTTGATACCATTAACAGAATGAACGAAACAAAGAAAAAAACTTTGGAACGTTATGTGACTAAGACATCAGCAGTTAAAGGCATTGGACTGCTTGTAATGCCGCCTGTTGATAAATATGAGTCTCTTGCAAAGTCAAAAGACTCGACTTGTGTGTTCTGTAAGCTGACCGGAGACTTCTCCAATATGGTGCCTGACTTTGCAGGTGCGATTGGGATATTTGCTTATTATGATAATCTTTATCAGCTGTATTATGTCAAGATCCGGCGAACATCTGAGTTCAAAGGCTATGATCTGCGTAATCTTGAGTCGCTGTTTAATAAAGTATTTAATGCATATTTTTTGGGCGGTGGCGGTCATGAAGGGGCTACAAGTTTTCGTATAGCAGATATTGGTCGGGTAGCATTTGTGCGTAAGATCAAACAGTTTCGAGATGAGTTGGTTAGCCTTATCGGAGATAAGACAGCTCCTTATGCTAAAAATATGTAATAAAAGATTTTTCTTTTCATAAACACTTCTTTTCCGATCCCGACCGTTGGTCGGGGTCGGTTTTTTATTTGTCAAGAGTATAAAATGATATAGTGAGTTATTGACAGGTTATGAGCAGCCTGTTAATAGAATTTGTATTGAATTTTTGAGCTTTATCGGCAGGTTTAATAAAAAGATTATAGATGTAACTTTTGTAATATCAATAAGTTATGCAAAATTAATAAAAAAAATAACAAAATTTAATTATTTGACAATAAATAAACATTTTACTAACGAGTTATTGACAGTTTATTAACAAATTGTCAATAACTCGAATTTTTTTGAATTTTATTGGACAAAATGATATTTATAAATTATAATTGAAATAAATTATAAGGAAATAAGGAGAACAAAATGTATTATCACAGTAACAGACGGGATAAATTAAGTGAAATCTTCGCAGATACCAAAAAGCAATATGAAACACTGCCAAGTCTTGCATCATCATGTAGATATTCGGCTGCTCATCAGAGTTATATCGTGGAGAATGATATTATACCTGTTACCGCAGAAATGAAATTAAAATATAATGACAATGTAAAAGTCACAGTTTCGCAGAAGCGAACTTTTGAAGCTGCTTCAATATATGCTAAAAAAGGAATTATAACGGCAGTACATAACTTCGCCTCATCAATGAATCCAGGCGGTGGCGTAAAGCACGGTGCGTCTGCTCAGGAAGAATGTCTGTGCCGCTGCTCGACTCTCTATTATAGTCTGAATAGCCGTGCGTCGTGGGATAAGTTCTATACTCCGCATCGAGAGGGTAATCTGTCGGGGGTGCATAACGATGATATTATCTATACACCGTCGGTGAAAGTATTTAAGTCTGATACTGACTTCCCTGAGATGATGAGTGAAGATGAGTGGTATAATGTGAATGTCATTACATGTGCTGCACCTGATCTGCACGGCTGTCATGAAGACGGTCAGAATGTCAGCTCTGCGGAGTTGACAGCTATTCATCAGAGACGGCTCAGGCGAATACTTGATACAGCATTAATTAATGGCAATGAAGCGGTTATACTCGGTGCATTCGGATGCGGAGCGTTCGGCAATCCACCGCAGGCTGCTGCATCTGCTGCTAAGTTAGTTATCGCTGATTATCTTCATGCGTTTCGCTTTATCGAGTTTGCGGTTTACTGCACGCCGAAGCATATTGAGAATTTTAATACATTCAAGAAAATTCTTGGGTAAAAAAATGCTTGCTTTTTTATCCATGTTGTGTTAATAATATAATAAAGGAGTTTGAAAATGCCAGAAGCAATGTTAAATGTGTATAATTCTTTATCAGCCAGTGCTCAACAGGAAGTAAATGATTTTATGATGTTTCTTGCACAAAGAGAACCGCAGGTTGTATCGGAAGAAAACCGAAAAGATACTATTGAGGATCGACTTAAAGCACTGTATGAATTTGCTGGAAGCATGAAAGATCTCTGGAAAGGAGTAGATCCTGTTGAGTATCAGCGACAGATGAGGGAGGATAGAGAAATTGCATGGTAAGATTTTTTTAGATACAAACCCATTTATTTATCTTGTTGGTGAAATTAGTCCATTTTATAACAAAGTACTTGATTATATTGCATTTGGTATGGAAAAAAGTGCTAAGTTTTATACATCGACAATTACTGATGCAGAATTTTTTGTTAAGCCATTTGCAGATAGAGATTTTGTACAGATGGAGAATTATCAGACATATCTAAAACGGGTGGGATTTATAAAAGTTAATATCAATGAGCAAATTGCAAAAAGAGCTGCGTTAATATGATCGATACATAAAGCCATAAAGTTAGGCGATGCTTTGCAGCTTGGTACGTGTATTGAATACGGATGTGATGTATTTTTGACAAATGACGGACAACTCAGGCAGGTAAAAGAAATTAATGTTATGTATATCGGTGATCTTTAAAGAACATAAAAAAATGCTTGGTTTGAAAAACCGAGCATTTTTTTATGAATAATTTTCTTGACAATTTTTACTTTATAGACTAATATTTAATTAATTACAAATAATCTTTTGGTATAAGAGATTACACCCTCTTTTACCAAAACAGAAGATATTTTACATTACGGTCTCGTTAATGAAGAGAATTCTTCCGTCGGAAAACTCTCGTATCTATAATGGGACAGTGAAGTTTTTCCGTAATGTAGGCTTCTTCTGTTCGGTGTAACATTTGGTGATACGGAGTTTTTTGTAATGAGTTTACATTGCGGAGATTCTTCTATGAGAACTAATTCATTATTAATATAATCTTTCTTTATCAGCCAACAATACAAATTTCGTTATTTTTATGTCATTTATATAATGACAGGATTAGTCGTATTTTCAGAAGCATACAGGAGGATTATATGAAAAATGCTTTAAGATTAAAATTTATTTTGACTATTTTATTATTGAATATTATTTTTTGCAGAGTGATTGAGGCTCAGACACGAATCGCCGTTTTGCCGTTTACTACTGAGGAAAATATCAGTAAGGCTGTACTGAATTATCTTACAGAAGTTTTTACGGTTGAGATGGTAAACTCAAGACAGTTTACAGTTGTCGAGCGGGCTAAGCTTGATGCGGCTCTTAAGGAAATGTCATTCCAAAGCGGTGATATGGTAGATGAAAGCACTGCAGTTGAATTGGGTAAAATGTCGGGTGCGGAGATGGTATTCTTCGGAACGATATTTAAGTTTGGTGGTAAAAATATGCTATCTGTAAAAGGAATGGATATAAAGACAGCGACGCTTAAATATGCTCAGCAAGCAGGAGCAGAAACAGATGTTCAAATGGAAGCGGCTTGCAAGAGCATCGCTGCACAGATCAAGAAAGGCGAAAAGAAATCTGTTAATGGGGTGTCATATAATGTTGAAGGATCAGAATCTGGCAATCTGAATAAAGCTGAACAGAAAGTGTATGATAAGTATATTGTAGATAAATGGGGCATAGATCCAACAAATCAGGAAGATATGAGATACTATTATAAGCAGAATAAAGGTATAGGAATAGCTCTTACTGCAGTAGGACCTGTATGTTTTGTTTCCGGTATTATAGTAACAAGTCTTTTTTGTTTTATGGGTAGTTCATATGAATGGAACTATGAAGAATATTCTAAAGATGCAGATGATTATGATAGACAGGCAAGTACAAATTCATCTAATAGAGATTATTATGAAAGATATGCGGCTGATGCAAGAGAAAAAGCAAATAAAGCAAGAGAAAATGCATCTACTGATTATCTTATTGGTGGCTTTGTTGGTGCTAATCTTATGACAGCAGGTGTGGTTATGACATTGTGCTGTATTTATCCTTTTATTCTGTCTCAGCGGATTTATTCGATTTATCGCAAGTCTACAGGACAGAAGCTGACATTCTTTGACCGAACCTCTTTTGGTGGCGGTTATGATTGGGAAAATAAAGAAGTTACTGTCGCAATGGCAATAAAATTGTAATCTCTAGAAAATATATAAAAAATGCTCGCCGAGCATTTTTTATATATTTTCTTTAAAAAATTTGTTGCAATTAATTTTTGAATATGATAATATACTTCACGGCGTTAAACGATCATGTTATTCAATGCCGTCCGGCTAAAGGCTGTTTGGTATTGGATAGGATGAAATTCAAGCTAAATGGTGGATTAAAATGAAATACAGCGGAACTATTTCAAGAGGAATCAGAACCCCGATCATTAAGATGGGGGATGATCTGGCAGCAATCGTTGTAGACTCGGTATGCAAGGCAGTGGAAGAAGCCAAGATTGAGCTCAATGACAGGGATGTTGTCGCAATTACGGAAGCAGTAGTCGGTATCTCTCAGGGTAATTATGCTACCGCAGATCAGATCGGCAAAGATGTGCAGAACAAATTTGGCGATGCGACTGTAGGTCTGATATTCCCGATTATGAGCCGAAACCGATTCTCTATGCTGCTTAAAGGTATCTCTCGAGGATGTAAGAAACTTATTATCCAGTTGTCTTATCCGGGAGACGAAGTTGGCAATAAATTGATTTCCCCTGACGCACTATTCGACAGCGGTGTCAATCCTTACTCGGATGTATTTACGGATGCCGAGTTCAAGAAGATTTTCCCAAATACTGTTCACCAGTTTACAGGAGTTGATTACATTCAGTTCTACAAAGAGACCGCAGAATGTGATACTCAGATTATATTGGCTAATGACCCAAAAGCTATCCTCAAATACACTGACAATGTGATCGTTGCCAGCATCCATGAGCGAAAGCGAAATAAAAAGATATTGGAGAAAGCCGGAGCTAAGAAGGTATATTGTCTCGATGAGCTGATGACAGCCAGTGTTGACGGTTCTGGATATAACGACAAGTTTGGTCTATTGGGATCTAACCTTGCAACTACAAATTCTGTTAAACTGTTCCCGAGAAATTGTCAGGAATTGGTTGAGGATGTACAGGCTCGGCTTATTAAGATCTTCAATAAAAATATAGAAGTAATGGTTTACGGTGATGGTGCATTCAAAGATCCGCAGGGCGGTATCTGGGAGTTGGCAGATCCTGTAGTAAGTCCGGGATTTACCAAAGGTCTTATCGGCACTCCGAATGAGCTGAAACTCAAATATCTGTCTGACAATGAGTTCAAGGATCTTAAAGGTGAAGAACTCAAAGCTGCTATGATTAAGCGAATCAAGGAAAAAGACTCTAACCTTGTCGGCAGAATGGAGACACAGGGAACTACACCGCGTCAGTTGACTGACCTCTTGGGCAGTCTCTGTGATCTGACATCAGGTTCGGGTGATAAAGGTACTCCTGTTATCCTTATACAGAATTATTTCTCTAACTATGCAAATCAGTAAGAATTAATTAAAACAAAAACGGGATTATCTGAATGATAATCCCGTTTTTGTTTTATTAAAGGATTTATTATGAATATATTTTTTACGGTGGTTTTGGCTGTATATATTATTATCTTGATGGTACTCGGTATTATTGATCTGAAGAAAGTGCGATCTTTCGCTGACTATGCTGTCGCCGGCAAGAATCAGAGCTTATTCGCAGTGACGATGACACTGTTGGCGACTATTATCGGAGGATCTACTACGATCGGCATTGCAGATACTGTATACAGGATAGGATTCCCCGGTATGTGGTGGCTTACATTCGGCAGCATCGGACTTGTAATGCAGGCAATGTTCATATCGGAGAAAGTCCGCAGGTTTGATGCGGATACTTTGCCGGATCTGACACATAAACTCATTGGCCGATCAGCCGAGACTCTCTTGGCAGTGATAATTGTAATCGCATGGATCGGTGTCGTTGCAGGGCAGCTTATTGCGATGAACGGGATAATTACTTATGCTTTGGGGCACAGCAGCACATCGTTATTCATCATCGTATCTGTACTTGTGATACTATACACATTTATAGGCGGACAGATGTCGGTCATTCGCACTGACCGCATCCAACTGTGTATTATAGTCGCAAGCATTGCAGCTGTATGTATATGGCTGTACGGTGTCAGAGGCAGCACCGAGAATGTCCTGAATCATATAGAACTAATCAATGAGGATTATAAGCCTGTTAATCTGCTGACTCAGTTATTTGTAATCGGCGGGGTGTATTTCCTTGGACCTGATATAATGTCACGCAACTTTATATCACGCAATGAACTGACTGCGAAAAAAGCATCGCTTATAGCCGGTGGAGTGTTCTTCCTGTTTGCACTGCTTATAACATTCGTCGGAATGTGGATAAGATACAATGTCTCTTCTGAAGAACTGAGCGGCAGCAAAGCACTAATGTTCACTGCCGGGATAGTCCATCCGGTCATAGGTGTTGGTCTTACATTGGGACTGCTCTCGGCTGTCTTATCCTCGACGGATACATGTCTAATCAATGCATCAAGTATATTTGTAAAAGACATCCTGCATCGTGACAGTGTGCTGCTCGTCCGCATTACAGTGTGCGTGATAGGTCTGGCAGCGATGGTCATCGCTTTGCTTGGACGCGGTGATATTATCGGGCTGCTGACAAGTGCATACTCGATATATACTCCCGGTGTAATATGTCCTCTGACTGTAGCGATACTTGCCTATGGCAGCAGACAAATCCGCACCGGACTTTGGCTGACTGCAGTTTGCCTTGGCGGAATATTCGGACTGCTTGGAACAGTATTCGGAGATCTGCTGACTTCATTGGGTATACCGCAGACTTGGCTGTCGTCTCTGCCTCTGATCGGGATGGGTGTATCGCTGGTGACAGCACTGCTTAGCGTTAAGTGGAAGCAGCGAATAATTCATAATGCATAATTATATCTTGACATTTGGATAAAGTATCGGTATAATTTACGATGAGGAGCTCCAATATGCCGCATAAAATCATTACAGTTTGCATATTCATGATGATAGGGATGATCGGATTAGCCGCTCAGTCTGAAAATAATGAAGTATTCCTGCCGCCGATTCCAGAAGAGCAGCAGCATGATGATGTGTCATTGTATGCCGTAATCGGTGGACAACAGACAGGGCCGTATCATTGGGCTGATCTGATGCGGCTTAAGAGACAGGGGCAGTTCAGCGGCAGGACACTCGTATGGAGAGAGGGGATGACAGCATGGGCTTGGGCGGATCAGATGCCTGAGTTGTCTGAGATGTTTCCTGCCAAGCCGCCCGTCATCAGTGATATGTTGGATTTTCCTGATGTTTCTAATGATGAGATAAGATTTTATGTTAAGATATTAAACTTGACAGTCGGTCCGCTTAATCTGTATACACTGCAGATAATGAAAGATCATCTCAGATTCAGCAAAAATACACTTGTCTGGCGTGAAGGTATGATCAGCTGGAAAGCGGCAAAGGAGGTGCCTGAGTTGGAACCGGTGTTATCGAAGAGATGGGCAAAGAAAATGTTTAAGGAGCGGCACCGCGAATATGTTACACAAGATTATAATCCTGATATGATAGAGTCAGATCCTTCGCAGGAAGCACTGACTGACAATGAGCGGTATTTCTTGGATAATATAATGCACGATTGGTGGGGGCTTAACCCTTCGGACAAGGATGCTGTGTGGAACAGACTTCGGAAGCAGCTGAGGCTTGGCAAAGGGTTGGCTCGTGGAGGATCTATTATCGGTATATTGGGCATTCCTCTGGCAATCGCTTCCGGCATAATGGCATACAGGTATCTGGATAATGCTCAGTCAAGAATATCAGCGTTTGCCGGGGTTGCCTTGGGCAGCCTGATGACCGCTGCCGGTATGATAATGACTCCGCTGTGTGCGATACCGTTCTACAATGCCGGCATGATTACCAGGATATATCACAAAGTGACTGGTGATAAGTTTATGTCATTTCTTCATAGAACATCTGTCGGCGGTGGATACGATTGGGAGCATAAGGAAGTCACTGTAGCAATGGCTATAAAATTATAAAAAACCGCAGAGAGATTGAAATAAATCTTTCTGCGGAAACTCAAATAAAATCAGTATTTAGTCAAAATAAAATGTTTAGTTTGGTTGTAATACTCCTTAGATTTTTTTTAAAATTATCTTATTCCGCATAAACTATGCGTTAATCTTCTCTTCGTGTCGCTTATCCCAATCGAGAAACTCAACAGAGTTTGCATTGACATACAGTTCACTTTTGCGGCAGCCGTCTTTATCTTCCCAATTATTCTGTTTGATTGAGCCGATAATGCGGACAGCTGTGCCTTTCTCCATATATTGGGATATTGTTTCCGCATATTTTCCCCAAACATTAACGGTTATGAAACTCGTCACTGTTTTGTATTCATTGTCTGTTTTGTAATATTCATTGACTGCCAAGTCGAACTTACACATTGCATTGCCGTTCTTTGTATAAAGCATATCTGCTGTTCGTGTCAGTCTGCCTTCGATGATTGTAAAATTAAGTGAATTAGTCATAATTAGTACTCCTTATTATATCTTAGCTTTTAGAATGGCACCGCTTCGTATTGGTTATCTGCAGTTTTGCCGGCGTTTTTCTTCGGTTTATCGAGGAAGTCAACATTATTAGCAATTATCTCCAATCTGGAATGTTTTTCACCATTATTGTCGATCCAAATCGACTGGTGAAGTTTGCCTTTGATACGAACAAGCTGTCCTTTGATCAGATATTGGGTACAGCGTTCTGCAGCTTTATCCCAAACAGTGCAGGTGAGAAATGTTGCCTGAGATTGAGTTTTGCCTTCAGACTTGTAGAATTCATTCACCGCTATAGTCAGTGATGTAATCGCTTTGCCACCTGATGTTCTTCTCAGCTCCGGCACTCGGACAAGTCGTCCTTCAATGATAGATAAGTTTAATGCGTTTGTCATAGTATAACTCCTTAATATAAAAATTTAATAAAATATTTGTTTCATTCGGTGGGTGCATAACTCCCGTACGAATGTTATGTTTATTGTTCAGTTCGGCGATGTTAAACTTAATTTACCAATCGCCTTATTGCATTAGATCTCCTGCAAGTCAGCTTCACACATTTCTTCTGCCCAATCACTTTCTTCATATTCACTGTTGTGAGACGCCGCCCACGCATCGGATGCAACTGCAGCGGTTTCAGCTTTTGTAGACTTTGCCGATTTCTTTTGCGGTCTGTCTAAGAACTCTACAGTTTCGCATGTGATCTCAAGTTTGGATTTCTTCAGTCCGCTGTTGCTTGTCCATACGCTCTGCCTGAGTTTGCCGATGATACGGACTTTCTGTCCTTTGGTAAGATAAGTACAGCAGGCTGAGGCTGTTTTATTCCATACAGCAACCGAGATATAGCTGGTGCTCTGCTGTGAATGTCCCACTGTGTAGTAGAGTTCATTAACTGCAACGATCAGTTTGCAATATGAAATGCCTAATTTGGTTTTGTGCAGTTCCGGTACTCGAACTACTCTGCCTTCAATGATGGTTTTGTTTAATGCGTTTTTTGTCATAGTGTAACTCCTTAAAAAATATTATAAAATTCTTTTAAACTTTGAGCGTGCATTATTCGCTGTCAAGTTTTTTTTCAAAATGTTTTGGGCTTTTCTGCCGCCCAAGAACAACCCTTATATATAACGCACGAAATGAAAAACCGGCTGATAAATTTGCCCAAATTTTGAAAAAAAATTAATAATTTTGCATAAAATGTTTTGTATAAATGATTTATGAGGTTATTATTTCCTTAAAAGCAAATAAATTTGAATTTTTTGCAAATTTATTTGCTTTTTAAAATTTGACTTGCCATTTCACTGAAAATATCATATAATAAAAATTCAAATTAGATATAACGGGAGGAACCGTGTGCCGGATCCTACGAATCCTTTGATTGTGCAAAGTGATTTTTCATTGTATCTTGAGGTGTTTAATCCTAAGTTTGAGACAGTCCGCAATGGAATCACAAAGTTCGCGGAACTGGATAAATCACCTGAGTACGTACATACTTATAAGATTTCCGCATTAAGTATATGGAATGCTGCATCGAGCGGCATAGACATTGAAGATATTGTGTCTTTCCTCGATCAGTGGTCTAAGATTGATGTGCCTAAGAATGTCATAACTGAGATGAGGACGATCTACAAACGGTTTGGTATTGTTGAGATACTGAAATGTGACAATGATCAGAACAGGCTCATTCTCCATATCCGAGAAAAAAATCTTGAAACAGAAGTTTTATCTAATCCTAAGTTAAAAAAATTTCTCTTGGATAAAATCAGTGATGGATATTATCATATCGATTTGCTTTCGCGCGGAACGCTGAAAGTCGCATTCTTCGGGTATAATATACCTGTTAATGATATAGCGGGGTATTCTCCGTCTGAGCCTATGACGATCAATCTTCGTCAAACGAGCAGCAAGGGTGTGCCTTTCGCTCTGCGTGATTATCAGAATTGGGCCGTCGATGCGTTTTATCAGAGCGGATCTGATATGGGAGGACACGGCACAATCGTGCTTCCATGCGGAGCCGGCAAGACTATAGTGGCTATAGGCATAATGGCGAAAGTTCAGCGATACACACTGATATTGGCTACAAGTGTGGCAGCAGTGCATCAGTGGATAAGAGAGATCTTGGATAAGACAGATGTCAGCCCTGATATGATAGGTGAATATACCGGTGATAAGAAAGAGATCAAGCCTATAACAGTATCGACTTATCAGATGCTCATATATCGTAAGAATAAAGAGAGCGATTTTCCGCATTTCGGTGTATTCCAAGCACGGAAGTGGGGACTGATCGTCTATGATGAAGTTCATCTCCTGCCGGCTCCGATATTCAAAATAACAACAGAGATACAGAGTACTCGTCGGCTTGGACTGACTGCGACACTTGTGCGAGAGGATCATCATGAAAAGGATGTATTCTGTTTGATCGGTCCGAAGAAATACGATACTCCGTGGAAAGTTTTGGAGAAGCAGGGCTGGATCTCGGAAGCTAAATGTTATGAAATAAAGATCCCTATGGATGAGAATGATCTTATGGATTATCTGACATCTGATCAGAAGTCTAAGTTCAACATAGCGGCGAAAAATCCGCTCAAGATTAATGCACTGAAAGACATAATGCTGCGTCATCCTAATGCAATGGTGCTTGTGATCGGGCAGTTCATAGATCAGCTTGAAGAAGTGTCTAAAGTACTTAATGCTCCGCTGATTATTGGTAAAACACCGAATGCACAGAGAGAGGAGTTGTATAAAAAATTCAGAAACGGTGAGATTCGGGCACTTGTTGTCAGCAAAGTGGCGAATTTTTCTATAGATCTGCCGGATGCTTCCGTGCTGATCCAGCTCAGTGGCACTTACGGATCGAGGCAGGAGGAAGCTCAGCGGCTGGGGCGCATTCTTCGTCCTAAAGAAAACAATGTATCGTATTTCTATACGATAACGACGAAAGACTCACTGGAAGAAACATATTCCCATAATCGACAAAGATTCTTAACCGAACAGGGCTACGGATATGAAATCGAAAGTTGGGAGAAGGAAGAACTGTTATGACACTGTTAGACAATCTGAATCAGGAAGAAATTCAGCATCTGTATGAACTGTTTTTTGGTCCGATCTTAGTCAAGCACCAGAACTTTTCTTATCTGGACAATATCATCACTCTTCTGTCTAAACCGAACAGTATCAAGACTTACCTTGATAAACTCAATACACAGGAAAAAAGAGTTTTGGAATATCTTTCGCGATTCCGCATTATATCAGAGACATTTCTGAAAGAAAAGTTAAATATCATACTTGATATGCCGCTGTTTCTTATAGAGAAGATCATCAGTGTGCTTATAGCGAAGAATTTTATATTCCGCAGAGGAGACAGTCTTGTCATACCTCAGATATTCTATATGATTGATCCGCCTGATATAGCGGAAGAACAGATGCCCGCGGCAGAAGGAGAATATTTTCCCAAGGCAATGACTGATGTCCATAATATGATTAATTATTTCATTTGTCAGGGATTCAGTTTCTCCAATCAACTGTTTTTGTATAAGAAAGATTTCCAACTGACAGAGCAGATGTTTGATAATTATGCTGTGCTTAGCGGCAATGAGTATAACTTCGTCAGCTACTTCTTTGCTAATGCGTTTTTATCTGACGGGCAGAGACTGAATCTTTATCAGCTAAAGACCTTCTTCGCGATGAATATACTCGACAGAGCGATGTATATGTTGGAAATCATCAGTCCTAATATGTACTCTATTATCAGACATTATAATCAGACCGGCAAAAATGTAAAGATAAGCCGAGAATGTTTATTCTATCTCTGGGAACAGACTCTGCTGCTGCAGGAGTTTGATTATGCACCTCTGAGAGTTACATTTGACGAGATAATAAAATTCCTGGTGAATATGGAGATCATTGAACAGGACGGAGATCAGTGCATCATAAAATGCTGGACAGCATTTGCTCCGACTCGCAAATCAGAACTGAAAATCTCGACAAACTTTAATCTGTTTATGAATGCTTCCGCACTGCGGTCTGATCAGTATGTGCCTGTGCTGTTCGCAGATATGAAGAACTACAACAGCATCGTTGAATGTGAGATCACAGAAAACTCCGTTCGGCGCGGTGTTATAAATGGCTATACTTATGAGAGTTTCTGCAAGTTCCTTAAGGATAATGAAGTAGTTTTGCCTCAGAATGTGGATTCTACTATTAGTCAGTGGTTTGAGAAGCATGGATCATATTATTATACAACAGGAACTGTGTTTTTCTGTAATACAAAAGCTAAGGCAAAGATTATACAAAATCTTATTGATAACGGATATGTTAAAGCGTATGAGCTGAAAAAAGACGAAGTATATATTATACCGGAAGAAGATAAGGATGATTTTTTCAGATTCCTTGACAAGTCAGGCATTAATTACTTTAGCAAAGAACCTAATATACGCAAAGCAATAAAACGAAACAAAGTGCTGGATATGGAATCTGTATTATCAGGCGAGTAGGAGTATCACTGACGACATGACTAATATTAAGATACAGCGAAGTTACAAACTTATACACATTGAAGGCACACAATCACAGAAGACTCTGTTCTTTGATGTCAGTGATGGAACAATGGATGCTCCTATGCCCGGGCAGTTCTTTATGCTGGAGTATAACGGCGGACAGAAACCTTTTTCATTTTCGCATTATGACGGACAGACTCTTGGGATTACGATACAGGCACGCGGTGAATGCACAAAAACGATGCTCTCAGGTTATGTTGGTGATTGGTATGGTATAACAGGACCTCTTGGCAGAGGATTTGCATTGGACGGACATGACTATCTGCTTGTCGGCGGAGGTGTCGGCACTGCACCTCTGTATTACCTTATGACATATATGCTTGCTCACGGCAGCAAAGTCAGAGCGTTATTTGGGGCGAGGACAGCCGAACTGTTGGAGTGGACGAAGCCATTATCAGATCATATAGAATATTATACTGACGACGGAACTATGGGAATACACGGGTTCGTTACTCAGGATCTGTGCCGCATTCTGACGGAAGGACACTATGACAGATGTGCAATATGTGGTCCTGAGAAGATGATGGCAATCGCTGCTAATGAAACTGTTAAATCCGGTGTGACAGTCAAAACCGAAATATCGATGGAGCGATATATGAAATGCGGGTTGGGGTTGTGCGGATCGTGTGTACTCGATGATATGGGAGACAGAGTGTGCACGGAAGGACCGGTATTCGATATGGATAGACTGCAGGCAAATCCTGAGTTTGGTCATTATCATCGTAATCCTTATGGGCAGAAAGAAAATTTATAAAAAAAATGAAAGAAAAAAGCAATTTTATAACAAATTTTTCTTGAAAAAATTCAATATAAAGTGTAGAATATGACGATAAACAAGCGTAAAAAAGAAACATCGAAAAAATCCGGGGGTTAAACTCATGATAAAAAATACAAGCAGAATTATTCTGATGATGATGGTATTTGCAGTGGTTGGAGTTATCGGTTATGCCGAGGATGACTCGCTGCCGACAGATAAATTCTTTACAAAGAATGTAAATCTGAACTCGATAGTCTATACTACTCAGGGGATAGTAGTCGTATACAATACCGGTCGTAAATATAGAGAAGCATATCTGCCTAATAAGTTTTTTCAGGACGGGCGAGTGAAGATGGTATCTACCAACGAGCCGGGAATGAATATGCAGGCTAATGTATTCTACAGAAACGGTAAGCCGTATAAAGTAAAGATCTATACGAACAAAAATGCTCAGGGACCGGGTTATGTTGTTCGTGAGAATGTTACTAAGACTATGAAAGACAAGTTCGACAGCACAGAAGAGTTGGACTTCGTAATTCGCTGAAATTGAAAATTAAGCATACAAAAACAACCACCGTTCGGTGGTTGTTTTTGCATTATTTTTATATGGATATAATTATGAAAAAAATATTAATAACATTATGTTTAAGTCTGCTTATAATATTTTCTGCGGTAGCAGAAGATAAATCCGGGATCTCATTCGACGATATGCCTGATGAAACGATTTTGGCAAGCGTTGGCAAGTACAATATCACAATGTATGATCTGAAAGTCTACATCGTAGGATATAAGACGATACACTCTTGGACCTTGGAGGCATTCGACAATATCCTGTCGGCACTGATGCTCGATCTGCTGTATCAGTGTGCCTGTGAAGATGAGAAACTCACCGTATCCGAAGAAGAAGTCGGCCTGTATGCCGAGAATTTTTTCACGGAACGAAGCATAGACTTCAAAAATCCGGATGAGATACTCGGCTACTTCAATACGCATGATCCGTATTATGATATTGATGATTTTTTGCTTAAGAGTCAGTATTTCCTGACGAAGATCAAATATTTGTCGGCTCATGATGCGATAGAGACATTCCGGACAAGTATGATATTTGTATCTGCCAAGAAAATGAAGAAAAATGAAAAAGCAGAAGTGTATAAAAAAGCGATGAAGATCACCAATGATATTCTTTATGGTGCTGTTACATTCCAAGATGCTGTGCAGCAGTACAGTGATGATGCGGAGACTAAAGCTACGAAGGGTAAACTGTTCTCCGAACTGACAAAAGATCACAGACTCAAAAAAGAATTTGATAAAAAGACATTTGGCAAGATATTCCAAGCAGGATTGTTTTTCCCGATACTGCTGGAAGGCAAAGACGGCTATTATATCATTATGAATACTGACTGCCGATTCGACGATGATGGCAAATCTATCGCTGCGATCAGTCAGCAGCTTATGAAGAAATATAAATTTGAGAGGAAAGTAGTATTCCGGGAAATTGGATATTGATGAAAAAAAATGAGATTTTTCTGATGAAAAATCTCATTTTTTTATTGACAAACATTTTTTGTCTGTGATATAATAAAAATAAAAAAAGTTTATAGGATATTAACATGAAAAAAAGTAAAAAAATGCTCACAATATGTGGGCGAATTGTCGTTTTATTATGTGTATGTATAGCCGCATGCTGTGCTCAAGACTATGAGCAGCTGCACACTGTAGCAATCAGTGATACGATACAAACAGACCAGACAGGGGGGGCCGCTGAAATCGAAACAGACATCCTGTCTGAAACAACTCCCATTACCAAATCCATCACATTCTGTGAAGAAACTCAATGCTATGAGGGGATATTTCTGTCTCTCTACACTGACTATGCCAAGTCAGAGCTGACAACGGACATTATATCGATCGATGAGACGGCAGAGATTGTGGTTAGCGGCACATTCATAACCGATACGAGCGGCGATATGATTCGGCTTATTGTAAGGTTTTATGGAGACGGAATGTTTCTGTCAGAGAATGTTCAGAAGGGCATAACATTGACTGACTGCACGACAGATATACATATAACTGCCGCTGTGCCGAGTGAATGTGACGGCATTGTTATTGCGGTGCAGGCACGATATGAGACTAAGAAAGGCGGCAGCCGAAGTGATATTGTGGAGTTTATCGGCTTGTGTGCAACAGAAGTAATCGGTGAATGTATAGAAGATAGTATTACAGCGGATGTGACATCTGATGTTACAGATATTACTTCTGATACAGAGTTTGAGATGCTGACATCCGTCAGCATGACAGAGAATTATAAGAGCAGTGACCTAAGCGATGATGCTGACACCGAATCGGGAACTACATCCGATGATGAAACCTCCGATGAGTTCTCTTGCTGTGAAATCATACTGAATGAAGTAAGTCTGACAGAACTTAGGACAGACTATAGCAAGTGCCATATCGAGATGAGTGACTATATCGAGTGCGGAACAGGTGAAATAACCGTGGAGATGACATTCTGCTCGGACTCAAGCGGGGATATGGTTAGAGCGGTTGTCGAATGTTATGATGAAGACTATACTTTGCTGGACAGTATCGCTTTAGCGGGAGCGAGATCCTCGGCAGGAGAATGGGTTATTAATGAGAGAATGGTATTGTTGTCTGAAGAAGTTGCTTATATCAAGATCTATGCAGAAGCAAAATATGAAACTAAAAAAGGCGGCAGCAAAGAAGATATTATTATTTGCAAAGGGCAAGTTGTAATTCATAATTCATAATGCATAATTAAGAATAAAAAAATGAGATTTTTGAAAAAAATCTCATTTTTTTTATATTATGCTTGCAAATATCGGCTTGATTATATATAATGAAAATAGGAGAATGAAATGAGTAATCGCAAAATATTTCTTGTTTTAGCAATAATTCTTTGTATTTCGATGAATATGACCGCAGATGACTTAACTGCGGATTGGACGGCTGATTTAACAGCGGATGTAAGCAGTAACAGTGCCGCTAAAATTAGTCTAGACTATAATATTATCGCAGAATTTAATGCTTCACCGCTGATAGTGACTAAGGATTATTCAGCATTTGATTTTGGCGGCGGTGTCGGATTCGGCGTGAGGTTTAATGAGAAGTGGCTTGTCGGGCTGAGGTTTGATGCGGATTATTATACCGTTGGAGCTGATGTGTCAGAAAGCCTTAGCGGTGCGGAGCTGTCATTCCGCTGGCTGGTCATCGGTGCTGCTCGGATTGCCGAGTGGGTGAGTCTCTACTACGGAGCAGGAGTCAGTCTGTCATTCTCAAGTTATGGCAGAGTATCTGACGGATTTGTTAAGCAGACAGCCGTCGGTCCGTCGCTGTGGTTTGAGCCGAGATTCTACATTCCGAAGTTCAGATATATCGACTTCGCTGTACCGATCAGGGCAGATCTCGGCATCGCCAATACACTTCTGCCAACTGTCTATGGTGCAGTTCGTGTCAATGTTCATCCTTATATTCAGTGGCTCACACTCTATGTCGAGACCGGCGTTCGTTATACAGGCTATGAGAATGAGATTGTCAGATCGGATATGGCTCAGTTCGTTTTGTCGGCAGGTGTGACGCTTGACTTGTTTGTGGGGCATAAGGCGAAGAGGAAAGGGGATTCCTCGGCTGAGCTCGGAATGACTGGTGAGAAGGATGAAACCAACGATAAAGTATTGGAGGATAAAGAATGAAAAAGACAAATTATGGAAAAACAAATTATGGCACAATTGTGCTGACAATTATTGGACTATTTATGTGTGTCGGATGCTCACAGGTGAGCTTCAATAATCCGTTCGGAGAGAGTGAACCGGCAAGGACAAATGTTGATACGGCGGATAATACAGCTGATAATCAAGATGCGTCATCTGATGATCAAACAGATAAGTCTAAACCGGTAGAGCATAAGATCCATTATCTCAATACGAATAATGCGGTGAATCCCAATGTGACATCATTCAAAGAAACCGATGTGGTTGTGCTCAAAGATGTCTCTGCGGATGGTTTCACATTCGACGGGTGGTATGTTGTGACAGACAATATCGCTGACACAAGCACTGATGGCTGGAATGCTGGAAGCAAAACTGCTGATGTAACACTGTGGGCGAAGTGGACGGCAATTAATAATGATCCGACAGATCCGATAGAACCTATAACTCCGACAGCAAAGGTCTATACGATAAAGTTTGGCAATAATGCCGGTTCAGGAACAATGACTGACATAACGGCAGATGTCGGAGCGACAATTACTCTGCCGACCTGCACATTCTGTGCACCTGCGGGGAAGAAATTCGGCTGTTGGAATGTCAAGTCAGACGGTACGGACGGGATTAACTACGCTGACTGTGCGAGTGTGAAGAATCTCGCCGAAACTGACGGCGAAGTCGTGACGCTCTACGCACAGTGGATTGATAAAGAAGCACATCGTATTATATATCAAAACATCAAGAATGCCGATAACTCGTCAAATCCGACATATTTTATGGAATCCGAATCCGTTGCTCTTGCCGATGTCACCACAGACGGTTACACATTCGACGGGTGGTATGACTCGTCAACCGACGGCACAATTGTGTCAGGTTGGTCGGCAGGTGAGAGAACAGATGATGTGTCATTATGGGCGAAGTGGACTGCCAACGAAGTGACTTACACAGTCAAGAGATACTTCCAAAATGTGAGCGGCAGCGGCTATGACGCAACAGCCGATATTGTGAAATCGGGCTTAACCGAAGCAATAACCGATGTAACGGCCGACACTGTCACCGGATTTACCGCATTGCCGATTGTTCAGCAGTCTGTTGCTGCCGACGGCTCAACGGTTGTCAGTGTTTACTATGACCGCAAAGTTGTGGTGTATATATTCAATGCCAACGGCGGCAGATGGAATGACGACAGCAATGTTAAGAAGGCGGTGGGATTGTATGGTGCAGAGGTTGAAACTACAGCTAACCCGAGCAGAGTCGGATACAGTTTCAATAATTGGGATGCGGAAGTGCCGGCTGTATTTGGAGAGACAGCGGAAACTTGGACTGCACAGTGGACAGCAAACAGTTATACGATAGTATTCGATGCAAATGGCGGGACAGGAACTATGAACAGTATGGATATGACTTACGGAACTGCAAAAACACTGACAGCAAATTCATTTACCAAAACAGGCTATACATTTCTCGGTTGGTCTGACAGTTCATCTGACATATCGGCACAATATACAAACAGTCAGTCTATATCAAATCTGACGATTGGTAGCGGAGAAATAGTTACACTTTATGCTATATGGAAAGCAAATACATACAATGTAGTATTCAATGCTAATGGCGGATCAGGAGTAATGGCTAATCAGGCAATAGCATATAATGTCACAACCAACCTCAATACAAATGCCTTCTATCGAACCGGCTATACATTCAGCGGTTGGGCTACGAGTGCATCTGGAACGAAAGTAGTATATGATGATGCGGCGAGTGTGTCTAATCTTACTGAACAGAACAGCGGTATAGTTATACTGTATGCGATATGGTACACAACCTCACCGACAGTTGGATATATTTGTTATGAGGATAATGGCGAGAAAGTATACAGTAACAGTTATCTTTCTGGTAAAACACCAATTGGCATAGTATTTGAAGTCGGAGCTAAAGTCAAGATTGTTCATTTAAGCGAAGAAACATCAAAGAAATGGTGCCTCCCATCGGCAGACGGATACAACACTAATCCTGCAACAAGTACATCGGACGGCAGCGGCAATTGGCAGATAATATGCGATGCTGTCAGTGATGAAGGAACGGCAGGCAACTATCCTGCATTTGAGTATGTCATTGGCTTGGGCAGCGGATGGTATCTTCCGGCTAAGAATGAACTTAATGCTGTTTATACAAATATGACTGCCATTAATACGGCATTGAAGGCATTAAGCAATGCAGGGGTGTCTGTAACATCGCTTGGACGTGGTTATTATTGGTCGTCGTCGTCCAGCAATAATGGTGATGTGTGGTGTCAGGAGTTCGACAGCGGCAGTCAGAGCGACACCTACAAGGATAATTATCGACTTAGCGTTCGTGCGATTCGGGCTTTTTAACTATTTAACTATTTAACTATTTTTCTAAAAAAATGAGGTTTTCTGCCGCCGCAGGCGGCGAAAACCTCATTTTTTTTACTTTAGTTTTTGTATTTCTTCAAGAGACAACCCTATTGCTTCGCTGATTTGGGCGAAGGACATACCCATTCTTTTGAGATTAGCGGCTGTTTCGAGTTTAGCGGCGTGAGAGCCACGAGCAAAACCTTTCTTCATACCTTTTTTTAATCCTTTCTTCAAACCTTTCTCTCTCGCATAGGCAAAAGCAGAGATCTGATCTCGTTCAAACTTTTCACGGCTGAGATTCACTGCCCAAGTATGCAAGTCTTCACTAATGTGATCTAAAACCATATCTGCCATTTTATTGTCCTCCTGAAACTTAATTGTGCTTCGCAGCCGCTCCATTATTTCCTTGTTTTGATTATATTTTAACATTATACTCCATAATTGTAAAGCAATATTTTATCTGCGGTATAATTTAGGTTGGCGAAGCCAGCCTAAATTATACCGCAAGAATCCCCATCTTGTCGCCTTTATAGGCTGGCGGAAGTTCCGGATTGATAACCTTCGCTTCTGAAACTGCTCTGCCAATAACTGCTCCGATGAATTTCCGCAGACAGTAGTTTGACTCTGGCAAATCGCTTGTGAAGAACATCTTCAGCACGACATCTGATGTCAGTGATAATTTTCGTTTTGCCTCAATCGCTTCTTCTGCCGCCTTCAATATCTCCGGTGAGAATTGTTTTTTCCAATCGTTGTTGTTTGTCATAAGTGTAACTCCTTCGTGAGGTAAAATAACACGCGAAGCGTGTTATTTTACCTCACATAATTTTTACCCTTATATATAACGCACGAAATGAAAAACTGGCTGAAAATTTCTTCATTTTTTGCAAAAAAAAATGAAGAAATTTTCAGCCAGTTTTTCATTCAAGGATCATCGGCAGCTTTTACTTCCGTGTGCTGCCGATGGACTCGCCGTCTATGGCGAGCCGGCTGAAAAATTTGCAAAAAAATAGCAAAAATCTTAAAGATTTTTGCTATTTTTTTATGAATTATGAATTACACCTCTAATATAATCCTGCACGGAATGAAGCGGCTTATCAAACATCATAGGCCGCAGGATAAGCGAGCCGTCTGTCACATTAGCAGCATCATGAATGTCAGAGCCGCATGTAGTCGGGAAACCGTATGCTTTAGCAAAGACGGCAGCCAAGTCATTCTCAATTCGGTGATTGGACGCATTGTAAGTCTCTATCGCGTGGATATGACGAAAATGAATATGTATCGCCTGTATATAATGACGCTGCCGAAACGGATGAGCCTGCACAATAAGCCAGCCGAGATCGTTGGCATAGTCAAACAGATCCTCGTGAGTCATAGTCTCTATCTCAGGATGAGACAAGAGCCATTTTTTATCCGGACCGTATATCAGATAGTCATCACCATCGAATGTCTGTTCAATGCCGAAAAATACTTTGAAATTTTGATATTTTTCCGCTTCGTTTAACGCATTTTCATAGCCTCGGCAGTACAGGTCAATCTTGTCACGCCACGGAAGACTGCGGTCTATCGCAGTGTTGCCGCCGAAGAAGTGATCTGTTACGAACAGTCCGGCGTAACCGGCTTCGTAATAAGGCTTGATGTATTCTGCTCCGTTAGAGACGGCACAGGCACTTGATTCGGCAGTGTGTAGATGTGTTTCATATTTATATGTCATGGAGTGGTCCTTGTATATATCAGACTTCGATAATCTGCACTGATTATATCCAAAAACAAATAATTTGTCAAATGTCGCCGCACGGGCGACAAATTTTTTTGCAAAATGTGGTATACCACATTTATCTTTTTCTTGACAGAAAAAGATAAACATATCTATTAAAACGATTGTCCTCTGAAGCAGCAAGATATGAAGAGGACTGTCAAATTTATTATCAGGAGGTTTCAAGAGAATGAAACGAAATGTAAGATTATGTGCGGCAGTGTTTGCCGTACTAGCATTATTGATTAGCTGTGGCTCAGGTGCACAGCCCAAAGCAAAGAAAGGCAAGAAAGAGAAAGTTCCGTATGTAAAAGGCAATACTTTTGCCGACAAGTTTGGTGCTGATAATCCTATAGTTCAGCGTCACGCTGCAAAACTTGCAGTGACCGACATTGGTGAAGCGATAAGAGTGATACCTGTTGCAGGTCCGATTATTATGAGTATCCCTATGCCGACTGTTTATCGGACGAAGTTTATCGAGCGTCCTGCAGGAGTATCCGTGTCCGGAGCGATAGAACTTTGGACAGGTGCAAAAGATCAGGGCGGGCCTGAGTACACTTGGTATCAGAGTGCTGTACAGGTATCGAATCTTGGCCAGCTTATCAGCAGCGGTGCGGCATTCACTAAGCCTGTATGGGTGTATGATCCCAACAGTCTGCAGAATCCGAGAGCATTGACTGCGGTTATTGATGAAAACGGTATCGCTAAGGCAGATATGGGAGAGACTTCATCTCCGGATGCGGTTCAGGTTGCGATTGATATTGTTGATGCGGCGGATATTTGGTATTGCTGCAATATGAGTAATGCGGTTCGCAATCAGTATTATCGGCTCAGTGCATTCGGTGTTGTTATTGGTGAAGTTGCATTTGCACAGGCTGAGGTGAATAAGCATCTGCTGCACAATGTTGCTGTCTTGGCAGGAGCAAAAGCGGATACAGAAGATGTTATTGCGGATGAGGATTTTTCGGAAGAAGAACTTGCTGTTATGAAAGACAAACTCTCAGGACTTGATGCTAAGATACAGGAACAGTTCAAGATCAATAAGCAAATGACTAAGGCTGTAGGTAAAGCTATTGCAGCAGCCATCGCCGAAGGAGTCGATCTGGGAGCAAAGATTGCCGCTGATGCAGCAAAATTGACTCAGCTTACAGCAAGTATGAATGCAGCCGGCATTGCACAGTATTTCATAGACTGCTATGGCACAGAGAAAGAAGTTCAGGAGTTGGGTAAGTTTGCCGACAAGCAGGCTAAGATTAATTTCGATTACGGTAATCAGAGAATGAAAGAAGCAAAAGAACTTCTCGATAAGAATGAAGCATTATTTAATGCTATCTTGGCAGACGAGTAAAAATTATTCAAAAAGAAGAATAACTGATATTTTTTTATTCTAAAAGTTCCTAAAAAAAGGGGGATATTGTTTTTTGTGTTGCATGACAATATCCCTTTTTATGAATTCAAAAACAAAGAGGCAATAAATGAACAAAATAAAATTATTAACAGTCTGTGCTGCATTGTGTATAGCTTTGTCATGTGCGTCTAATAATACTATCGAAGGCACGAAATCCGTTTCGTCTCGTGCAGGTTCATTGCTGGAATCAGCTGCTAAAGCGTATTCCAATAAAATAAAAAATCAAAATGCAAAAGAAAAAGCGGCAAAAAATGCAGACAAAGAATATGATGTCCCGAAAGAAGTTGCACAGATACTGATGCCGCCGGGATACAGTGATAAAATCATTAATGATATGAAGAAAGGCATCAAACCGAGCAAACCGCGTGTATCTATTGCGAAATTTGACTCGAATGTGACTTTGTATATGAATATAGATGAACTGAAGATGGATGAGTTGCTTCAGACGGCATTGCAGAAGACAGGACGATTTGAATTTTTCAATCAACTGGAATATGATGCACAGATCGGGCAGCAGAGATTATTTAACTCTGATGAATTTGTAACGACGAATAAAAACGGACAATCAGTTGCTGAGATTGGTCAGACAGAAGCGGCAGTATATATGGTTACATGTTCTGTTACTTCTGCAACGAAAGAGATAACCGATGAATATGCGTTTTATAAATTCAAAGCAAAACTGACATTTAATGTTAATGTTACGGATCTTACAACTGGCACATTGTATAAGGCAGTTCAGGGGGAAGGTGTCGCTGCCGTGAAACTGTTCCTCGATGACAGAGGCAATGTAATCAAAGGACCTGTTGCTTTGCGTTCCGCAAGAATTGTCAAAAATGGAACAAAGTATGATATGGTCGGAGTTGATATGGCAGTACAGTTTACTGAAGCGGCTCAGGCAGCAATTAATAATTGTGCTGAGCAGTTAGAGAATATGTTCCCGCTGGTCGGCTATTGTATGGGCAAGTATAATGAATCAGACAAAACCATTAAGGTTAATCTTGGTTCCAATCAGGGATTGAATGATGGTGATTATCTGATTGTCATTCGTGCTGATGAAGATGAAGATCCGTTTACCGGTGAGAAATTCTATGAGACCCGTCCGATTGCGTCTGCTCAGGTACAGGGGGTCGGTGATGAGTCTGCCAATATCACGATGATTAATATAAAAGAAAATCCAAACCGCGGAGATTTTGTGGTGTCGATTTCACGGAAACGAGGAAATTAATTGTATTATATTACTAAGGAAGAAACACGATTTTGTTTACAAAATCGTGTTTTTCTTGACAGACACCGTAAAGTTTATGACATTCTGTGACCGATGAAATAGTATCGTTGGCTATGGAATAGTCACAAAAAAGTAAGAAATTATAAAAATATAGGAAAAATACAAATTAATACAAAAAAAACTTGTAATTAATCAAAAAAAATTGTAAAATTAATTAAAGTTTGATATTGAGTTGCCGATAATAATGGTAAGGAACGATGTGCTGCGGGGGCAGCAAACGAACCGAGCCATTATGGGGAATGGCAAGGTACAGCAGTTAAGCAACAGGATGTTAGTGCAACGGCTGTGTAGACTGGGGGGTCGAAAGGAATCGGTCCTTAATGATTGTTGTAAAAAAGCATCTCGTATGAGAAGCTTAAAATTTTAACAGCAGGTAAGGAATACCTGTAAATTTAGTTTCATGGAGGAAACAAATGATTATCAACCACAACATTTCATCAATCAACTCAAACCGTGTCTTAAAG
Organism: Spirochaetales bacterium; assembly: GCA_017540815.1. Taxonomy (GTDB): domain Bacteria; phylum Spirochaetota; class GWE2-31-10; order GWE2-31-10; family MWDO01; genus RGIG6909. The sequence goes on along the minus strand of JAFYAI010000121.1, from coordinate 11,783 downwards.
TTTAACAACATTAATGTTAGCAAAGACATGGAAAAACTCTCGTCAGGCATTAAGATCAACAGAGCAGCAGACGATGCTTCAGGATTGGCAGTATCTGAGAAGATGCGAAGCCAGATCCGAGGTTTGGTTCAGGCTGAGAAGAATGCAGAGAATGGTATCTCTTTCATTCAGACAGCTGAAGGTTATCTGCAGGAAACACAGGATGTTTTGCAGAGAATCCGAGAACTCGCTGTTCAGGCAAGCAACGGTATTTATACCGCTGAGGATCGACTGTACATTCAGGTTGAAGTTAGTCAGTTAGTAGACGAAATCGACCGAATCGCAAGCCACGCTCAGTTCAACGGTATGAATATGCTGACAGGTCGATTTGCTAACATTGAGCACGGCGGTGTTCCGACAGCTTCAATGTGGTTACATGTTGGTGCAAACATGGATCAGAGAGAGCAGGTGTTCATCGGCACAATGACATCGCAGGGCTTAGGACTCAAAGAGCCTACAGGCTTGCCGCATGCAGCAGATGTTACATTCACACTCTCAACTCCGGATGGTGCTAATATGTCAATCGGTCTGATGGATTTGGCTCTCAAGAATGTAAACAAGCAGAGAGCAGATCTCGGTGCTTACCAGAATCGATTGGAGCATGCAACTAAAGGCTTGTTAATCGGTGCTGAGAACTTACAGGCTGCTGAGTCTATTATCAGAGATACTGATATGGCATCACAGATGGTTGACTTTACAAAGAATAACATCCTTGTTCAGTCAGGTACCGCAATGCTTGCTCAGGCTAATGCTAAGGCACAGTCAGTTCTGCAGTTGTTAAACGGCTAAGGAAATACGGCTTAAGTTCTTTGAAATATGTTAAGAATAATTTGAAGAATACTCTCCGTTTATATGGTTAAATGGAAGCAGTAGTTAGAACAGGTATTGCCTCCAAGTCTTTGGGGGCTATATCTGTTTATGGTCTTTTTATTAAAAATACTGTAAAAAAACGGTTTTGTGGTTTTTAAGAAGGTCATATACTATTGCGTAGGAGCACACCTATTCAAAAAGCCTTTTTGGCAAAAATTTGGGATATTGTCGGGAAGAAATCAAGGAGGGTAATTTAATGATTATTAACCATAATATGTCATCTATTAACGCAAGCAATGGGTTAAAGTTCAAGACAGTTGATGTTGACAAGTCTATGGCTAAGCTGTCGTCCGGTATTAAGATTAATAAGGCCGGAGATGACGCTTCAGGGTTGGCGGTTTCGGAGAAAATGAGAGGCCAGATTAAAGGACTTAATCAGGCTGAGCGAAATGTTCAGAATGGTATTTCCTTTATCCAGGCATCAGAAGGTTATCTGCAGGAAACACAGGACATTGTACATAGAATTCGAGAGTTGGCTGTTCAGGCATCTAACGGTATCTATGCAGAAGAGGACAGATCTTATATCCAAGTCGAAGTAGATCAGTTAGTTGATGAAGTAAACCGAATTGCAAGTCATGCACAGTTTAATGGTATCAACATGCTTACAGGTGCATTTGCTAATCCTCAGAATGAGAATGCAAATGCTACAGCATCAATGTGGCTGCATGTAGGTGCAAACATGGATCAGAGAGAGCAGCTGTTCATCGGCGATATGACCGCAAAGGCATTGTTCAAGACCGAGGAAGACGGCGAAGTATCTATCAAAGATCCTACCGCTGCTAACATGACGATTGGGCGAATGGATGAAGCACTCAGAGTACTCAACTCTCAGAGAGCGGATCTTGGTGCTTATCAGAACAGATTCGAGATGGCTCAGAAAGGCATTGCAAATGCTTCAGAGAATTTGCAGGCTGCTGAATCTCTCATTCGAGATGCTGATATGGCAGCAGAGTCTGTGAACTTCGTCAAGGACTCTATCCTTGTTCAGTCAAGCACAGCAATGTTGGCTCAGGCAAATACAAGACCGCAGACTGTATTACAGTTGTTGGGTTAATTGAGATGAAAACACTTTTTAGTAATTATTAAAAAAACCGTTTTTTCCGATCAGGGTAGATCGGTTAGTAAAAACCACGATTTTCACCTCTTCTTTCGGCGGCGAAAGAAGTTGAAAGAAGAGGATTTTTTTATTCTTAACAGTTCATATTTCATAAGGGCTTAAGCCCGAATAACATTTGGTCGAACACAGAAAAAATTAGAACTGTAAGTAAAAGAACGGTTATTGGGAGGAAAAGGACTCACTACAGCATGGGAGCGGAGATCTGCAGGAAGCAGGTCTTGACGGCACGACAAAGCGGAGCAGCAGATGTTGTATGAAGATTTGCGATGCCTTGTACTGAGTGTAATAGCCTAATAATAGGAGGGACATAAGATGATAAACGGAATTACAACGAATGCTTCTGTCTATTCTTTTCCTAATTCAAGTCATATACCGGGATCGGGTAAGTCTCTGCTCACCAATGAGCAGATCAAGCAGCTGGTTAAGAAAGAAATTCCTGAACTGAGTGCAGAAAAACTTGCCGACGATATGGAGATCAGTAAACCGATTGATCTTATTGACAGAACGGTACATCTGAGAGTCAATAAGAATATTAACAGAGTGATTATAACGGTAGTTGATAAAGAATCTAACGAAGTAGTTAGTGAATTTCCCTGCGAGGAGATTCAGAACTTGGCAGCACATCTGAAAGAAGCCATCGGTCTTCTCTATGATGATGAGGCTTAGAAAGTTAGAAGCAGTTTTTATAAAATCCTTGGTCTGCCCAAGGATTTTATCGGAGGGTAATTTTCTTTAATGTCAGACGGAGTATTTATACCCGGATTATCCAGCAAGTATAATTCCGGTGATGCGATCAAACGCATTATGGAGAGCAAGAATAAGAAGCTCGACAAACTGGAAGATGCAAAAAAGGAGATGAACGAAGAGAAGTCTCTGTGGCGGGAAGTTCGGACTAAGACGATGGCATTTCAGGATAAGGCTAAGAAGTTATACGGGCACGAAGCACCGTTTGACGATAAGATCTCATTGTCGTCGGATGAGAATGCTTTTGCTGCTAAGGTAACTAAGCAGGCCGAGATTGGAGAATATCGCATACAAATCAAGAATAAAGCATCGGCACATCGCATCGCCAGCAAGCAGCTCAACAAGGATTATAAGATCCCTGCCGGGCGGTATCAGTTTGCCATTGGTGACGGTGACGATGATAAGATAGATATACAGTTCAGCGGCGGTACACTTGCATCATTTGCAACTAAACTGCGGACTGACAGCAGAGATAAACTGCGGGTTACGGTAGCTAATGATACTTCCAAAACTCAGGTGCTTATTATTGAGTCTAATATCTCAGGTGAGGGCAAGTTTATCGGATTCGGCAATGATGTGACTAAGACATTGTTTAAAGAGATGGGATTCTACGAAGAGTTCCCCGTCACGGATGTGCATGTAGGGCTGGATAAGTCTGTGATTGAGAATACTAAGACATTTGAGAATGATGCTGTGATAAACGGTGAAGATAAATCGGCAAGGATACAGATAAAAACCGATCAGGAATACCGCATTCCATTGCCGGAGACAGTTGCATCCAAAGAAGGTGTAGTATTTGAGATCAATCTGCGAACAGAGTCATTCGGCATCGAAGAGCGTGAGAAGAAGCCTGTTCCAACAGGACCGAGACTCGATCTGCAGGGCGATGCATTAGTATTTGAACTTAAGATCGAAGGTGAGCCGGTCATTATGGATATACCGCCGTATATCGATGAAGAAGATCCTGTGCCGGAGATTATTAAAGATGATCATTATATCGTACTAGAGACTAATCGACGTACTGTGACACTTAATGAACTGAATGTCGGCAGTGATGATAAGAAACTGACATTTGAGCTGAGTGATCTGCTTAAAGAAGGTGAGCAAGTTCGCTCTGTAATCCTCAATAATAAAAATACTTTGAAAACTCTCTATGCAGGGGATATTCGATTCTATGACAGAGAAGCCCCGAATGGTATTAAATATAAGAATGAGCTTGCTGCTCCGGCAGATGCGGTTATCGTATTCGACGGACTGACGATCAAGAGAGATAAGAATACTGTCGATGATCTTATCCCGGGTGTAACTCTTAATATATTCGATAAGACACGCAAAGAAGAGTCGCTCAAAGTCGATCGTGATTATGAGAGTATTGTGCAGACTGTCGGCGAATTCCTCGGCGAATATAATCAGCTGCTGTCGATGTTTAACGATGAGATAAATGTAGCCATTGATGAAGAGACAGGCGAAGAGAAGCAGGATACGGGCCGCTTGTCGAAAGACTACAATGTCAAGACTCTCGTATCGAAACTTAGACTTATAATGATGAATCCTTATACAACTCAGTATGGTTCTGAACTGTGTAATCTTAACCAGATCGGTATAGGTACTAATATGTCCGGAGCGGGATTTGACAGCAGCAAACTCAAAGGTATATTGGAGATTAATGAAGATAAATTCATCGATATGATGGAGCGTTATCCGCTGGGTATCAAGGAGATGTTCGGAAGTGACAAAGACGGAGATATGATTATCGACTCCGGTATAGCATTCGAGACGGAATCACTTCTCAAAGCATATACTATGCGTGACCGCGGTTATTTCGATAGTATGGCACGCGGTATGGATGATAAAATACAGAGACAGGACAAAGCCATCTCCAGTTATAAAGATAAACTTGAACGGGATGAGAAGAAACTCAAGGAAGACTTCTATAAAATGGAGAAATCCGCTGCCGAAATGGAAGAAAGCCGCAAGCGATTTGACAATATGAATAACGGAAAGTAATAAGCTGCATATCTGCTTAGCAAAAAACACAAAAAAATCTTTGATTTTTTTGTGTTTTTTGCTATAATACCCCCATTCTAATCGGAGTAAACGAAGTAATGTTTCTTAAAAAATTATATTTAAGCGGATTCAAGTCATTCTGTGAGCCGGCAGAGGTGAATTTCGGCAAAGGCGTATCGGCGATAGTAGGACCGAACGGTTGTGGTAAATCAAATATTGTAGATGCTATCAAGTGGGTTATCGGTGAGCAGAAGACATCTATGCTGCGAGCTGACAGTATGACTGATGTGATATTCAAAGGTACTGAGTCTCATAAAGGATTGGGTCGTGCCGAGGTTAGGCTGACTATCGCCAATGATGAGGGCATTCTGCCTGAGCAGTATGATGAAGTGGAGATAGACCGTATTATATATGCCAGCGGAGAAAATGAATATTATATCAATAAGCAAAAAGTCAGACTCAAAGACATACAGGCATTGTTCTTCGATACAGGAGTCGGCAAGTCGGCTTACTCTGTGATGGAGCAGGGCAAGATAGACCTGATATTGTCCAATAAACCGGAGGACAGGCGATACCTCATAGAAGAGGCTGCAGGTATAACTAAGTACCGCGTACAGCGGGAGGAGTCTAACCGCAAACTCGCAGAAACAGATGATAATCTTGCAAAGGTTAAGATACAGCTCAATGAAGTAAAAAACCTGTATGAGAAAACTGTTGATAAAGCAGAGAAAGCCAAGAAATGTGAAGAATATGAAGACAAGGCAAAAGAGCTTGAGATAGAGTTGAATCTCAACCGTATCGACAGACATAAAAAGAATAAGTCTCAGTATGTTGAAGAGTTGGATAAAGCACAGAAGGACCTTGATGACATCAAGGTGCAGATCGACAGTCTGCAGAGTGATGTAGCAGACAGAATGATCGCAGTCAATTCTTTGGAGACGCAGAGAATTGATATGGACAGAGACGGATTCCAGATTGATTCGGATATTAAGATCATCGAGTCTCAGTCGAGCGGGTTAAAAGATCGCCTTATAAGTCTGGGAACTGATCTTAAAGTTGAGACTGATCGGGCTACCAATGCACAGAAACGGCTCAAAGAGATCGCTGATGAACTTGACAGTATCAACCAGGCAAAGCAGGACATTACCGATAAGATTGCTCAGATGATGCAGGAGCAGTCATTCTATGAGAATGACATTAAGAATACAGAAACTCAGATGGCTGATAATGAAGAAGAGATCGAGAATCTGAAAAACCGTGTTACGGAACTTAATACTTCATTGGAACAGCTGCGTGTAGAGCATAAAGATGTCACAGATAAAATGATAGAGCAGATCGATAAGATGCTTGCTTCGATCGATGTGGATTCGACAGAGATTACTGCGATCAAAGATAGGCTGCAGAGCAATATCAGGAAGATCTATGAAGCATTGCCGGAGCGTGCCGCTTTTATCGATGATATAATTAAGTCAAACTATCTGGCTAATAACTCCACTGAACTGATGAGGATATTGGGAGATCTGCGGCAGCATATCGCTGATCTGGAAACAACATTTGCTGAGGTAGACAATGATATTAACTCGTATATCAAGACTACAGAAGTCTTTATGGATAATCTGTTTAGTCCTGAAGGTGCTATCCAGACTAAGAAGCGTGTGGAGAATGAGATACAGAAGGCATCGCAGGCAGTCAGGGAATGCACTGAGAAATCTGACGGACTCTTTGAGCAGAACAGACAGCTCTCAGAGAAGAAAGACAAGTCAAGAGATATGCTGCATAATCTTGTCCTTAATATGACAAAGATGCGTGAACAGCATAATTCGTTCGACAAAGAAGTCAGCCGGATCTTTTCGCAGAAAAGCATTATCGAAACCAGCCGGGATGAAGCAACACAGAAGGTCCGGTTCATAGAAGAAAAGATCGCTGAACTGCGAGAGCAGCAGCTGGACTATGAGGACAGCCTCAATCAGCTGAGAACAAAAAAAACCGAGTTGACTAAGCGTATAAATGAGATCGTAAATGCTATTCAGAAAGAGAATGCCAAGATGGGCGATGAACAGCGTTATATGAAAGAAGTCAATCAGAGATTTGAGAATAAAAACAATCAGATCAATAATCTGAAAGTCAAGATTGCAGAGCTTGATTCGACTATTAACAGTATATATGAGAGTTTCTATGAAAATCAAAGCATCAACCTCTCTGAATACGAGTCTAAAGGCGGATACATCACAGGCAGACCTTATGAGGATGTCCGCAAAGAACTCTCGGATATAAGACAGTCGATACAGGCTTTGGGCAGTGTGGACAGAACAGCTATAACTGAATGTAAACTTTATGAAGATCGATATAAACTGCTCAAAGAACAGCTTGAAGATGTTGAGAAAGCCCGCAAGGATATATTGGAGATGATAGCAGATATTAATCGCATTTCTGAGGAACTGTTCGTCAAGACATTCAATCAGGTCAAGACTAACTTTCGACAGATGTTCCGCAAACTCTTCGACGGCGGTAATGCTGATATGACTTTGACAGATCCCAATAATTTGCTGTCTACCGGTATAGATATTATAGCCCGTCCGCCCGGACAGAATGCCAAGAGCATAACGCTGCTCTCGGGTGGTCAGAGAACTATGACTGCTATCTCGCTTATGTTCTCTACATTCCTCGTTAAGCCGTCTCCGTTCTGTATCCTTGATGAGATTGATGCGGCACTTGATGAGGAGAATGTCACAAGGTTTGTTAAGTTGCTTAATGAATTCAGAGATACAAGCCAGTTCGTCATCATCACGCATGATAAAAAGACCATGACCGCCGCAGATGTTATGTATGGTGTTACTCAGGAACAGAAAGGTATATCGAAAGTCATCTCTGCGAAACTGGGCGATGTGACGGTTAGATAATGGATAATGCACAATTCATAATTCACAATTATCAATAAAAAAATCAGTTTAAAAAAATCAGTTTTTCGTTAGAAAAACTGATTTTTTTATTGCAATTTAGAGTCGGACTGACATAGCCATTGTGACTTCTTTGTGTTCGTAGTCATAGCCTCCGCCGATACCGACACGGCGAATAAATGCGAATAACTTCTCTTTGGCGGTTTTTTCGTAGATTTTCTTTGTCTTGGCTGCACCTGAGAATCCGATCGCACTGCAGGGAGCAAGGATCAGTCCTGCCAGCAAAAATATACCTCCGACCGCAGCAGCAGCGATAAATGCGGCATTAGATTCAGGCACATAATCTGCTACTCCGTAAGCATTGAGTACCAGCGCCCCGTAGAGACCGTAGCCCAGCAGTCCGACACCCATCGGGATGAACCACACACCGAGTGCTGCACATACGATACCGCCTGCCAAATTGCCTGCGAAGATCTTCTTCATGCTGTGCCTGTCCGAGATGTCGATGCCCTTGTCTGTCAGTTTCCCGGCATAAGCGGCTTCTTTGTCGGTCAGACCTGACATATCACTTTGTGCAGGAGCTTTGTCAGAGTCAGACACAGCTCCTGCGGCAACCTGATCTGTTGATGCAGTCTCTGCCGAATTTTCGGATTCCTGACCAAATGCGGCAAATACCGATAGCACAAGTATTGCCATAATCAATAACAGTTTGTTCTTCATTGTTTAATCCTCCTTAAAATGAATGAACAGTAAAAATAAAAGCCTCGAAATGCCGAAAACAGCACTTCGCGGCTTTGAATTGCTTATTGATAAAGTCTGCGATAATAATAAAGCAGTATTAACTACGACATAGATATATATAGGATGGGGATGCGGATTAATAAAATATATTCTCATTGTATGATTTAACTCCACTTTCTCGGACTTATGAACATTATATAATAATTATTTGCAGATTGTCAAGTATAAATTAAAAAAACATAGGATGAAAATTTCCTGCAAAAATCGAAGTACCACCGCAGGCGGCTCATACTTGATTTTCTTAAAAATTAATATTGTTTTTTTCAGATTTTTTGTTATAATATATTTAAGGAACAAAAAAATGAATAAAACAGTTTTAACATTTAATGAGATTGTTGAAGCAGTTAAGCCTCTTGCTCAAAAGTACCGCATTAATGAGGTATATATATTCGGATCTTATGCAAGAGGTGAAGCTGACTGTGACAGTGATGTTGATTTCTTCGTTATTGGCGGACAGTATTTTGATCTGTGCAATATCTTTGCTTTTGCAGAAGAACTTAGATACATTCTGCACAAAGACGTTGATGCTTTCGAGGTGCACGAAATTAATAAAGACAGTTTGTTTTATCAAGCTGTAATGAGAGAAAAAGTGAGAGTAGCATGAAATATACTGACAATCAGAGAATTCAGATAATACTCAAATATGCACATGAACTCTTGCAGTATGTTAAAGATAATAAGATAGACAAAGATATGATTTCTTCCAATCAGATTATACAATGGACAGTTACAACACCGCTGTATAATATCGGAGAGCAGGTTTATCAGCTTACTAACAGTTTTAAGCAAAATCATCCTGATGTTCCATGGAATATGATAGCCGGTATGCGTCACCGATTGATTCACGATTATGTAGGTATAAATTGGTATATTGTTACAGAAGCGATTTTTAAGCCTTTGCCGGATTTAGTTGTTAAACTTGATGCACTAGTTGAAGAATGAAAACCATATCGCCCTCAACAACCACAAGACAAGCCGCTTTTTTTGCGGCAGTATCGGCATTCATCGCGGTAATTGAGAATTGGATAGTGATCCCTGTGCCTTTTTTTCGGCTGGGGCTGTCCAATATCCCTGTAATGTTGGCTTTGGAATATTTTAGTTTCCCGTATATTGCTTTCATAGTGATGTTTAAGGCGGTTATGGCACATTTATTTCGTGGGACGCTGCTGTCGATACCGTTCTTCATCGGACTGTCCGGCAATGTGATGTACCTGTTGGTGTGCTATCCGTTCTGGAAGATATGCCGCTCTCATGTCAGTTTTGTCTCCGTATCAGTGCTGTCTGCATTGGCACACAATGCGGCACAGATTATGACTGCATTGGTATTTCTGCCGCCGTCGGCAGTCAGGATGATCGGCAGTATGCTTGTGCCTCTCGGCTGTGTGTCCGGCGTGATTTATCACGCCCATTTTCTATTACCTTACTACTAGACACCAACCACGCCCCTTCTCCGTCGTTTTCGGTGGAGACAACCGACACGATGTCGGGCGTGCCGACGGCTCAGGGATGAAATAGCCGTCGGCTGGGATGCCGTAGGCAGGGGTGAGGCTCTAAAGCGTAAATTATAACAAAAAAAACAGAAAAAACTCTTGTTTTTTCTGTTTTTTTTGTTATAATTATTGATGAAATATTGTAAAATCTTTTTTTTCGTATTAGGATGTTTTAATATGGATTTGAGTCAACTCTTAAAAGGCGAAGGTTTCACTGTGGAATACAAAAAATGTAGTTCGTCTTTAAGCAATTCCGTATTTGAAACAGTGTGTTCTTTTTCTAACCGTTATGGCGGGCATATTTTACTTGGTGTTGATGATGATGCAACGGTTATTGGTGTAAATGAAGATTCTGTTTCAAAAATAAAAAAGGACTTTATTAATACACTCAATAATCCAACTAAAATTCGACCATCATTGTTCTTGAACTTGGAAGAGATAGAATATGAGAACAAAACTATTCTTTGGGTATATGTTCCTGTCAGTTCTGAAGTAGAATATTGCGACAATAGGATTTATGATCGAAACGGAGATGCAGATCAAGATATTACCAAATCTACGGATCTTGTTGCTAATCTTTTTAGCAGAAAATCCCATACTTTCTACGAGCGGCAAATTTTCCCTTATGTTACAACAGATCATTTGCGGCTTGATTTGATTCCGATCGTAAAAAGACTTGCACTGCTGAAAAACGAGCAGCATCCATGGAAAGATATGGATGAAATGGAACTTTTCAAAAGTGCAGGATTATATGAAGATAATTTTTTAACCGGACAAAAAGGATTTAATCTTGCAGCTGTTCTTTTATTTGGTAAAGACACGGTTATTCAGTCTTGCCTGTCTGCTTACAGGACAGATGCAATATTCCGTGATAAAAATCCAGATCGTTATGATGACAGACTTATCGTAGAAACAAATCTTATAGAAGCGTATGATTTGCTTATTCAATTTATTCAAAAACATACAGACGATAGATTTTTTTTGCAGGACAATATTTCTACGAGCATTCGAGATAGCATTGCTCGTGAGGTTGTAACAAATATGCTTGTCCATCGAGAATATGCAAGTGCATTTCCTGCGAAAATTATAATCACAAAAGAAATGCTTTATACGGAAAATTGGAATCGTGCAACAACATTTGGCAGATTAACTCCGGGAAAGTTTACTCCATATCCTAAAAATCCGCTTATTGCCAAATTTTTTATGCAAATTGGCAGGGCAGACACATTAGGTTCAGGGGTGTATAATTTATACAAATTTACAAAAATATATTCCAATTGCGAGCCAACATTAGAAGAAGGCGATGTTTTCAAGACAACAATACCGCTTATCCAAAAAGAACAGGAAACAATAAATGTCCTTCAAAATGTCCCTCAAAATGTCCTTCAAAATGTCCCTCAAAATACAGAATTGAAAGATCACATTTTTGAACTGATAAAACACAATCCTAAAATAACTCGGCAAAATATTGCAGAAATTCTTAATATAAATATTAAAACAGTTGCAAGAAAGTTAAAAGAACTGCCGAATGTGCATTATATCGGAAGTGCAAAGAATGGACATTGGGAAATTTTTTAATCAGGATTGAAGATAGCAATGCGGAAAAACATAACAACCTCAACACACACCCGACAAGTCGCTTTTTTTGCAGCGGTATCGGCATTCATCGCTGTAATAGAGAATTGGATAGTGATACCTGTGCCGTTTTTTCGGTTGGGACTGTCCAATATCCCTGTAATGTTGGCTTTGGAATATTTTAGTTTCCCGTATATTGCTTTCATAGTGATGTTTAAGGCGGTTATGGCACATTTATTTCGT
>JAFYAI010000120.1 GCA_017540815.1 Spirochaetales bacterium | reverse complement strand
TTACTAATGTTCGCCACGCAGAACTGCTGGAAGATGCCCTCACCCATATTGATGATGCTGCCGATCCTATCCGCGACGGTGTGCTGGACATAGGTGCATTTGAACTGCGAGACGCACTTGACCGCATCGGTGAGATTACCGGAGCGGTAACAAGAGAAGATGTGCTTAATCGGATATTCGAGAAATTCTGCGTGGGAAAGTAAATTTTGAAGGAACTCGGAACGAAGTTCCGAGTTCCTTCAAAATTTACTTCCTTATAGAAATAATTCTGCAAAATAGACAGAGACCGCCTCTTAATTATAAAAGGTGCTTAAGAGGTAAGTTTGCCTTGACTTTGGGGATAAAATCGGTTAAAAATAGCGACACTTACAATGGCAGACTGGCAGAGCAAATTGTCGGTCAGGAATTGCTTGCTACAAACAGTGACTTTGAACTGCGAAAGCCGGCATTCTGGACAAGAGAGAAGAAACAATCTAACTCGGAGATTGATTTCATCTTCGTTCATCAGGGGCGAGTCTATCCGATTGAAGTCAAATCGGGCAGTACCGGCAAACTTCGTTCCCTGCACTCATACATCAACAACTCGGAAGCAACATTTGCCATTCGTCTCTATAGCGGAGAATATTCCATAGATAAGCTTGTTACGCCGACAGTCGGCGATACCGGCGGCAAACCGTACACTCTGCTCAATCTGCCGCTGTATTGTGCAGGGAAGATGGGGGAAATAATGAGCAATGTGCAATGAGCAGTGAGGAATTAAAAAAAAACAGAAACACAGACGATAGTCTGTGTTTCTGTTTTTTATCAATTACAATTTTATCGCCATTGCAACAGTGACTTCTTTTTTATCCCAGTCATATCCACCGCCGATAGAGGTGTTCAACAAAAAAGCAGTTAATTTTTGTCCGGTTGTTTTCTTATATATACTCTTAATCCTTGATGCTTTAGAAAATCCGATTGCACACATTGGAGTAACAATAAAACCGGCAACAATCAATGGAATTCCTACTCCCAAACCAGCATAAAAAGGTCCGGTATTACCCAGAAGAGATTGCAGACCTACAGGTGTTAATGCTGCAATCAAAATCACACCAATACCTAATGAAACGCCACCAACAACAGCACAAGCAGTTCCGCCATTTTTATTCAGTTTATAGTAGTGCCACATTTCTTCTTGATTATCAGGAGAAATGCCCCAGCGATCAGTTATATCCTTATGATACAGTTTTGCTTCCGGAATTGACAAAGAAATAGCTTTACCATTAACAACAATATTTCTGCTGTAACTATCAGTTGAGACCGATGATATTTTTTCATTATCCTGAGATACTATTTCTGTCCCGACAGTCTCATCTATAATTTGTTTTGCAATAAGTTTAACGGCAGCTTCAAGTTTCTTATCATTTCCGCCTTTTTCCTGCTTAGCATATTTAAGTGTAGCGGTCTTAATATCCATACCTTTGATTGATAATAATTCACGACCGCCAAATCTAAAAATACTGCCGAAAAAAACCATCTCTGCACCTGCCATTTTGCCTAACTCGACAGCAGAACCTTCATCGAACAAATCACCGCTCTGCAGCTGCATTTCTTTTAATGCTGCATCCAACTTGGCTCGCTCAACAACAGTAAACTTTCTAGAATTAACCATCTCAAATGTAAAAATCTCAGTCAAATAAGACATCGCTGCTTTACTAATTTTCTCATCGGGCGTAAACGGCAAAACTGCAATTCTTGTCTGAGCTGAAATAACACCAACAAATATTACATTCATTAATAATCCAATAACAAACATTCTCATTTTCTTCGTAAAAATAAAATTAAACATAAGTTCTCCTAATTATAAAATCTTTTTATTGCATTAACTTAAAATACAATAAACCACAGCAGTTTCCAAACAAAAATATAAAACTGCACAACTAAATACCAATAAATTGATTAAACCCAAGAAAAGTTAATAGAAAATAGAATTCGTTCCGTCCATAACAGAACCTCCGGCTGTTGAGATTAAAATAAAAGTCCCGTGACAAAGAAGTTAGCACGGATCGACATACCTCAACAGTATCCCAAAGAAAAATATATCTTTCCCAACCTTGACACCGGACTATCCTAAGCGGAAGTTCCAAACGCAAGGGATACTATTGAAAAATATGTCGTGTATCGTAAGCAGGTGCTAAACTGCTGACGATACGATTTTTTATTTGATTAATTTTACACGATTATTTAAGAAATGTCAAATGAAAACAACAAAAAAGGAAAAAATCTCATCCATTTCCCATAAATTCTTCTGCGGTCAAAACTGGGATAATCATCCCGTTATACGAGATTTTATCGCTCTGATGAAGTGTAACAATACACGGCTTCAAATCAGGGAATAGCTTGCAAGTCTCAACAAGACCGCGAACTTCCCGCTCCCGATTTTCATTGGTTAATTCATAACATACCTGCACAGCAAACTCAGGCACGGCATTTTGGCCGTATAAAAAGTCACATTCAAAACTTTGATCGGAATAATACCATATATGCTGCGTCTGCCGCCGAATATGCAGAAATATAACATTCTCAAACAGATGTCCGAGATCTTTCGTTCCCGACAATGATACATTCCTAATAAGGCCAGTATCAATCGAATAAACCTTACGAGGATTTATCGACTGAGACTTAACCGAAAAATCATACCTCGGCACATAGAAAAACAGATAACAACGCTCAAGATAAGACAAATATTCCAATATCGTCACATTAGTCTTGAGTCCAAGTTGTGCGGATAGCTTACCGCCTGTTATCAGATTGCCGCAGTTTGAAGCCAAATACAGTGCCAAAACTTTCAGAGTCCGAATATCCCTTATTTTATATCGCACGGCAATATCACGCACCAATATATCATCAAAAAGTCTCTGCAAAATCTCACCGTCATTGTATCGCAAATATTCAGGGAATCCGCCCTGTTCCATATATTTAATAAATGACTCATCATTATGTTCAGAATGTGTAAAGGTACAGTATTCATTGTAAGAAAATGGGAAAACCTCTGTATCAAGATGCCGACCGGTTAAATGCGTTCCCAACTCAATACTGAGCAAAGATGCATTGGAGCCTGTGATACATACGAGATACTTCTCATTAAGTTTTTGATTGATATAAATCTCCCATCCGTCAACAATCTGTATCTCATCGAATATCAAATGACGACAGTTTTTATGTTCATTTTGGAATCGTGCAATGGCATCATCAAGAATCACAAAATCAGATTGAGTAAAACCATATAATGCCGTATCTTCAAAATTCAGATAAAAATCATCTTCCGTCAGAACATTCATCTCCAGCAAAGTGCTTTTGCCGCAACGGCGAACGCCTGTAACGATCCTTGCAAATTCAGGTATCACTTTATATCGCTCGGTGGTCATTTCACGTCCGATATAATAAGAAGACTTTTCCGCTATTTTTTGTCTTTGGTTTTTTGCCGTATTTAATATTAATTCTGTGTTTATCATAATTATATTATAGCATAAATTAGTAATTAATACAAGTA
>JAFYAI010000119.1 GCA_017540815.1 Spirochaetales bacterium | reverse complement strand
TGAAGACGGTGACGACGGCAAGAGACTGGCGAAAATTGTCTATCAGTATCATTTCGAGCAGATTAACTCATTCAACGGACAGATGGATAGCCGCATCCTCAAAGTTGTCGGCTCCGGCAAGACGACGATGTTCTTCGACAATGCACTCGGTTCGCGAACCGAGGAACTTTACGAGCGTGACTATTATATATGGGTGTCGAATGGAGACATAATGAATGCGGCTGTTGTGCATATCGTGGATAACGGCATTCGTGTATGGAATCCGGTCGCCGCTCAGGATGATGATAAGATTATCAAAGAGCTGAAGAAACAGCTGACCAAAGAAGGGCTGAAAGATACTCAGATTGTCAAGGATGATAAAGGTATCAAGCTGGTGCTGGAGAATATTCAGTTTGAGCCGGATTCGGCGGAGCTGCTGCCGAATGAGAAGAAGCGTCTCGATAAGATAACCAAACTGCTGGAGCGGTATAAGAACAGAGGCTTGCTTTTCGTTGGGCATACGACGAACCGCGGCAATGCGAGAGACCGCAGAGCGTTGTCGCTGGAGCGTGCAAAGTCCGTCGCTGACTATATCAAGGATAAAGACGGCTACGGCGAGACGAAGATGTATTACTATGGTCGGGCTGACAAAGAGCCGATCGCCAGCAATGATACAGAGTCCGGCAGGAAGAAGAACAGGCGAGTGGAGATATTCCTGTTAGATGAGGAGTGAGAATAATTCATAATTCATAATGCATAATGTATAATTGAATGTGTAATTAGAAATGGACAATGAGTGAAACATTCTTAAACTATAAAAATCCGATAGTTTTTTTCAATCCGAAGTCTGCCGGCGGCAAGACTGCGAAGAAATTCGATATAATCAAAGCTGCTCTCGGCCGTGCTGCGTTCGGATTTGCCAATGTGACATATACCGAGACCAAGAAGGATTGTGCCGAGAATAACGAAGTTATCCGGCAGGCTTTGGAGACGAAACAATACGATCTTATTATTACGATAGGCGGTGACGGTACGATCTCTTCCATAGTTAATGGCATGTATATCCTGCCGACGGAGCTGCACCTGCCGATAATGCCTATACCATTCGGATCGGGTAACTCGGTACTGCGTGAGTTTGGCATAATGTCTATCGATGATGTGGCAGCCCGGTATCAGAGCCTGACTGCTCCGAAGGACTTCGACCTGCTGCTCTGTGAGAATGACAGTGGATTTAAGTATTACTGTATTAATCTGCTGGGGATGGGATTCATCTCTGATGTTGTAGTCGAAGTGCTGAAGTTTCATAAGAAATTCGGAGCATTCAGTTATGTAGTCGGCATAATGACTGCACTGAACCGCTTCCGAGCATACAAAGTGAAGATGATTCTCGGAAGCGGAGAGTCTCAGACCGTCGTGACCGCCGACCGCGGACAGTTCCTTACATTATCCAATACGCAGTTTAGCGGCGGCGGTATTCATATCGCTCCGAATGCTAAGTATAACGACGGTCTGATGGATGTCGTGCTGCTGCACGATCTGTCGAAGATAGCATTCCTGCAGGGATTTGCCAAGACTTTCAAGGGTAAACATGTCGGACGAAAAGGCTGCGACTACATTCAGACTGATAAGATCATTATCGAGACCGATCCGCCGATGATGCTTATGCCTGACGGTGAGTTGGAAGGACAGACTCCTATTACGGTGAGTGTAATTCCAAAAGCTGTTAAAATTGTGGTGTGAAAAGCAAGGGGATTGTCATATTGAATTTGAATGAGTTAAAATTATGATTGGGGTGTATTACTATGTTTGCAACAACAGGTGTTGTCAAGGGAAATAAAATATCTATTGGACAGGATTTCTATAAACTATATGATGGTCGGCATGTTATAATTACTGTACTTGATGAGAATGAATCTGACGGTTGTGATAAGTTGTCAGTTATGAAAGAAATCTATAAAAAACTTGACGCAGCAGAAAATGATTATCAGATGGGAAGATACAGTGATGCGGATGATGTGATAGAAGAAATTCGGAGTCAGTATGGCTTATAAAGTCACTATGTCTGAATCCTCAAAATTAGATATTGCAAATATAATTTCATATATCAGAGAAGATTTGCAAAATTCCAAAGCGGCAAAAATGCTTTTGAAAGATTTTAATCGTCAAAAAAACTTTCTTAAATTGTCGCCTTATATGTTTCAGTTTTGTCCTGACGAAATATTACAGCAGAAAGGTTATCGTCGATTTATTTTTTACAAAAAATATGTTGCTGTTTATAGAATTGATAAGATAAATAAGCAAGTTCGTATTATGCGTGTTTTTTATGGTAAGCGAGAATACGAACATTTAGTGTAAAACAATACCAATGAGTCCAATAATGAAGATTTTTAGATACATTTTTTCTCTTTTGCTTTGGTTTTTATTCTGGCTGACGGCATTTGTCAGTATCGTGCTGGCATTGCTGATCTCGCTCATTTTGCCGAGAAAGTTTTGGAATGGGATGGTGCGTGGTGTGTGCCGGCTGCTTAGCACAATTGTGCTGCTTTTCCCGAAGGTGACATCTGTGCCTGAGAATGTGCCGTTCCCGTGCGTATATGTGGCTAATCATGTGAGTTTCTTCGATCTGTTCCTGTGTGGCTGCACGCTGCCCGGTTATCCCCGTGGCATGGAACTGAAATCACATTTTACGAAGCCGATATACGGCTGGTTCGTCAGCCGCTTCGGAGAATTGCCGATTGATAAGGGCAGCCCGTCAAAACTTCGGCGATCATTTATGCAGGCTGCCGACATTCTCAAGCGAGGCGAGCGGAGCATACTCATTATGCCTGAGGGCACGAGAACTCGCACCGGAGAATTGGGGCGTTTTGGCGGTGGAGCATTCTTCCTTGCGAGGACAGCCAATGTGCCGATAGTGCCGGTGATTTTCGATAATCTCTACGATCATAACAATGCGAAGAGCCTTATTATCAAGCCCGGTAGGATTAGAATGAGGATGCTTGATCCAATTGAGCCGAGTGCTTTTGATTCGGAGCAGGCGTTGGGGGAGTTCACAAGAGAGACAATGATGAAGGCGATAAATAATTCATAATTCATAATTTATAATGCAGAATTAAAAGAGATTGAAATTTGAAGAGAAGTGTGGTATAACATATTTAAGTTCGTTATAGGAGGGATATATGCCTTACGCAGCAGCATTAGAGAGGAAAATTGCATTGATTCCTATTCAATATCAGCAAGAACTTATGGATTTTGTTGATTTTTTGCTTGCTCGTTCGCAAACACCACAAAATGGACTTGATGTCGCCATTGCGGAATTAGAAAATGGGGAGTATGATACATATTCAAGTTTTGATGATTTTATGCCGCAAAATGATCGTGCTGAGCGTGTTGAATCATTATTTGGCAGCCTTCATCAATATGCAAATCCTGCTCTTCGTGAAAAAGAGGATAAAGCGTGGGAGATGGCAGTAGAGGAGAAATATGGTTTACGCTGATACCGCAGTTATGAAGTTGGCGTTTTCATATTATGCAGAAACACGGTTAGATTTTGTTGGCTGTGTTCTTGCAGCATATCATAGTGTGCATGGAATTGCAATTTTGACTTTTGATAAAAAGTTAAATAACTTTATAAAACGGCAAGATAGTTTGAATTGAATATTTGCATAAAAAAACACAGCGAGATTTTGCAAAGCAAAATCTTGCTGTGTTTTTTATTTTTTTCTTGACAAAATCTAATTAGTCTTATATAATCTAACTAATATAAAAAATATTTGGCAGTGAGATTGCAACCTTTCTGCTGAATACAGAAAAATTTCAAGCCATGCCTCATTGAATCTGAGACTCTCCATTGTGGAAAATTCTCGTGTCATAGATGAGGCAGATGAGAATTTTTCATGGCTTGAGGTTCTTTCTGCCTGTTGCAACATTGTTTGATGCGGGAATTTTATGTTAATATCAAGCTATGGAGGTTCTTATGATGAGAACAGTTTCTTAATTATCCCCCTTTTTTTGTTTTTAAAATCTAATTATTATTATTTTAGTTTTTCGGCAGGATTCTATTGTGTATGCCACGATGTTTTTGCTTGCCGAGAGTGGTTTATAGGAGAGTATAGGTTATGAAAAAAAATTATTATGTATTATTATTTGTTTTAACGATGTATGGTTTGTTTGCACAGACAGCACATAAACCAACTGTTGTAGTTGCTCCGTTTGATGTGTGCGAACAAGTTAAAGAAAAAGAGGCTAATGCACTCTTGACAAGATTTCAATCAGAGTTATCGAGAACAAAAAAAGTTTCTGTTGTAGACCGAAAAAGTTTGGATAAAATTAAAGAACAGTTAGCATTTCAAAGTACTGATTGGTCTGATTCTGACAAAGTTGCAGAATTAGGACGTGCGTTAAATGCTAATATGGTGATTATTGGAGAAATTACTGATGTTTTTGATATGCTTAACATTACAATTAATATGATTGATGTTAATACAACAGTAATTATCGCATCTGTTATTAAAGAAGGTGAAAACAGTAAAGTATTGTATGATAAACTTTCTGATATGGCACAAGAGTTAGTTGATAATATGGAAAATAGTGCATCGATTATCCCTAAAGAGCAGTCATCGATTAAGGATAATAAAAAAACAGTAAACGAAGTAGCATCGGTAGCAACAACAGTACAAGAAAAGATTGTGTATCGATCACCTAAAACAAAAACATTAGGTTATACACACATAAAAAATGAGGCTGCTTTTGTTATGTTACTTATGTTTGGAACTATGTCTATTGTAGTAAGTACTAGTTGTATGATTGCAGGTGGAGCTTGTGACAGTTATAATCTTTATAAAATTT
>JAFYAI010000118.1 GCA_017540815.1 Spirochaetales bacterium | reverse complement strand
CGTGCAGGATTTTCGTTCACATCAACAGGATTTTGCTCATTGCGCATTGTGCATTGTGCATTGTGCATTGATTTATACTCAGCCTGATATTCTTTATCATCCAACTCAGCAATAAAATCAATCAGCCGCTTCTGCTCATCAAGATAAAACTGCTTGTCACGAATCAGCTGCTCATATCGAGCTTTGTATCTGTCGCAGTCGGCCTGATTGAGTGAGAAGTCTCTGCCCAACGCAGCTTTAAACGCATCATACTTAGACTGTATCTGCACAATGTCATATTCCTTAGCGAAGAACAAAAACGGATCTATACTCTCAGGCACAGGACTAAGCCTTGTCCGCAGCAGAACATCCTGCAGAGTCAGTCTCGACGATTTATCTATATAGAGGCGCTGCTCCACCAATATGAGATCTTCATCATCGGCATGCGGATCATCATCACTCACACTGCCGAATATCACAGGATTGTCAGCTTTAATGCTCAGTCCGGAACTATGATCTCCAAGTATCAAATGCAGCGGCTGCTTACCGGCAGAAGTAATATACTCACCGCCAATCTCATTACCGGCTCTGAGGAAACCATGTTTGGCATGGAGCATAAGTCGCACCGCACCGTGATATATATTGATACGCTGATTCTGGAAAAACAGCCTAATATCTCCAATCCGCACCTCGACACTCTCTCTGTCGGGATACAGCGGCACAAATATCTCGTCAGACACCAATCCCAGCCAATTAGGTGGCAGCCCCTTGATCACGATCCGCATCTTGCTGCCGCTGTCACGGCTCATCCTGCGAATGAAAGTCTTGAGCCACAGCGAATCAGGTTCGACCGAAGGTACTATATAAAGGAAGCTAACCTTACCGGGATCAATACCGACTCGCACCGCATCAGTTACCCATTCTGTATTATCTGACAGACATGCGAACTCACCGTGCGAAAATATAAACAGAGACTGCCCGCTATAGATCATCCCGCTCTGTGCATAGCTGCCGCGGTATGCCCCTGCAACCTTAGCGGTGAGCAGATCCATCTCCTTCGGCTCATCAAGCGTCTTAGCCAGCGTCTCGCACAGGTCAAACATACATTCATTATGATTGAAAATACGGATATTGCCGTCATCATAAAAAGCGGCGTAAGAATGTTTCGTATTCGGGCGTTTGTCTCTAACTCTGCGGATAAACTGCTTCTCAGACAATCGCCTGTCCGCAGGATGCCCCATCCCATCGGCAGGAGTCAGGATCAGATGATTGGTATCGACACCTTCCGTCTGCAAAAATGTAACGAACCGGTTAAGGACATTCTGCAGTCCGATAATCCGCTTGTCAACATTCGGCGAAAATATCTCCGGCTCTTTGAATGCATCACCCGGAAACAGCGGAGTAATCAGCGACAAAAAAGTCAGACCACTGCCGAACCTGTGCAGTGCCATACTGTTGCCGACCCGCAGAAACCGCTCCTTCTTCGACGACAAATCCTCAGCATATATAATGAAACATTCCTGATCGATTTGGAAAACACGCTCTTTGTTATTCATACTATCTTCCTAATTAATATGTAAACAAATTTTGCGGCAAAAGTCAAATTTAAATTTATATTATAAAGAAATTTAGAAATTTATTATAAAAAGCGTGTCAATCGACACGCTTTTTTCCAATTCCACCCACATTCACTCTTCGTCAGACAGTTTGCCGCTGTTTGTGGTTTGGTCCGGCGGCATTCCCGGTAATGTTCTGATCTGCTGCCTAAGCATATCAGCTGCCCGCTGGAAACTCTCATCCGATGTAAAATCAGGCGGCGGTGCCATCAGAGCTTTACGCCCCATGTCGATGCGTGTCTGCCTGACGCACTCGCCCTGTGATGCTTTCGCAAATACCGAAAGCAATCCGGCAATTACGATTATCGCTATTACGATTGATGATTTCCAATATTTTTTGATTATAGGCTTACTCACCTCTTTAAGAGACCATTACTCTGCTTGCCTTTGGCAGGATCGAGTTCAGGGTAACATACTCAATTAGTTTTAGCTCATTCCGCATTATGGATTAACACCGCACTACCCCACGCCGGCAAAGCAACAGTGACATATCCGCCCTGAACAGTATATGTGCCGCCGGTGTAATGCTCCGCAAATTTTACGCCGTCACCGCACAATTGTGCTGTCGGGATATTCACAGTCCTCTGCTTATCCGAACCGTTGCAGACTGTGATGACATACTCCTCACCTAACATTCTGCCGAAACAGAGAATGTCATCATCGGCACAGAGGTCAAGGCACGAACCGAAAGTCATCACCTGATGATTTTTTCGCAATGCGATAAGCGACCGATACAATGCGTTAATCTCGCCATTCTGATGCGACTTATCCCATATCA
The DNA here is from genome assembly GCA_017540815.1 of Spirochaetales bacterium. Lineage (GTDB taxonomy): Bacteria > Spirochaetota > GWE2-31-10 > GWE2-31-10 > MWDO01 > RGIG6909. The sequence continues at coordinate 21,608 of JAFYAI010000118.1, read as the reverse complement.
TCGGGCGGCGGCAGTCCGGATCGTGACCGCCTTCCATGCCGATCTCGTCACCGTAGTAGAATGCCGGGATTCCGATATATGTAAACAAAATCGTCAGTGCGATACGCAGTTTCCCAAAGTTGCAATCCAACAATGTCCAGAACCGCTCGGTATCGTGCGAGTCAAGCAGATTATACATGCGGATCTGATTTTGGAAAGGCAGAGCTGTTCGCATTCGGCACAATTGTGCCAAAGCCTGAGCGGCTGTATAATCGACACTGTGCTGCTCGTGACCACGCGGGGCGGAAAGGAAACTCATACTGCCGGTAAGCCACATTTTGAGCGGCTGCAGGAATCCGCGGTAGTTCATCGCCGCTTCGTATTTGCCGTCACCGACAAAATGTGTCGCATCATACCAAGTTTCGCCCATCAGATACGCATCGGGATTGACAGATTTTATCGCAGAATGAAGTTCCCGATTAAACTTGTCATCAAAAGAGTCGGCAGGATATTTGCCCAGAATGTGAGCAGTATCCATACGCCAGCCGTCAATCGAATAAGGCGGTCTCAGCCATTTTTTGATAACAGAATCTTCCTTGTTAATAAGTTCATCGCGAACTGCAGCATTCTCAAGGTTGAGCTGCGGCAGGATCTTGCAGTCGAACCAACTCTCATATCCGTAAGGATGATGATGCCATATATAGTAGTCCTTATACTGCGAGTCGGGATTGCTGAATGCCCCGCTGCCGGTCTCGCCGAGATGGTCGAACCATTTGTGGAACAGACCGGTATGATTAAACACCCCGTCGAAGATAATGCGTATCCCGCGGCGGTGAGCCTCATTTATCATCTCGGACAATTCTTCCTTCGTGCCCAAAAGCGGATCCGGATCGTCATAGTCCTCAGTGTCGTAGCGGTGATTGGTGCGAGCTTTGAATACCGGTGTAAGATATATCGCCGTTATGCCCAAGTCCGCCAGATAGTCGAGCTTCGATGTAATTCCGCTGAAATTGCCGCCGTAATACTGGATAGTCTCATTCTTCCAACTCTCCAGATCAACAGGCTCATCCCATTCCGACAAATGCGGAGTCATCGTCTCTGTCTTATGCGGCTGCTTCAGAATGAATGCTCTGCCGTCGGGCATTGTCTGCCTGCCCCGTGCAAACCGATCGGGAAATATCTGATAAAATATCGCCTGCGGAGTCCACTGCGAGTAGTCGCTGTCCGCCACAATCCGAAACGAGTAAAAATCCGCCGGCTCGGTATCGAAACACCCCTGCGGCATATAGTAAATGTAATCCCGCCCCCTAAGAATGACGAAGCGATAATCAAAAATCCGATGATTCATCGGCAGTGTCACGCTGTAATACGCAAAGCCGCATTCAGTCTTGGAATGTTTCATCAGATTGTATATCACTTCACCTGCCGGCCAGCATATCAGATACACTTCATCGGGTTGTATTTTGTCGGACATCCTGATTGAGAATGTGACTTCCTCATTCAGTCTCGGTGTCGGATTGGAGACGAAGTTTTCGCTTGCGTCGGTGAATATCGTATTGCTGTAAGGGATTGGCATAGGTGGACTCCTTATTCTCTATCTGTTGTTCCTTCGACAGTATTATGCCTCGCAAGCCTCACCCCGTCTGCTTCGCAGACACCCCTCTCCAACTTTGTCGGAGAGGGGATTCATCATTTGTTTAGTGTTCTCACGACAGCATTATATCTGTATTATATCATATAAGAATGTGCATTTCAAGTCGAAATAAAAAAATCATCAGGTGATGAAAAATTCTTCATATATCTTAGTTTTTTATCGGGCAAGATAAAGTTATTGACGGGGTGGGTAGAAATGTTGTATAATTTGTAGAGGTATAGAAAAATGGAATGGGCAATGCTTGCTCTTGCCGGGATTTTGGAAGTGACTTGGGCTTGTGCGATGAAATGTTCAAACGGATTTACAAAAATAGAATAGGAGCATAAAATGTTTAGATCAATAAGAAGATTCAAACAGCAGATTTCAGGTGCAGAATGTATTGAAATCCTGAAAAACGAAAAGCGGGGCGTGCTTTCTTTGATTGGCGATGACGGCTATCCTTATGGAATACCGCTCAACCATTTTTACGATGAGCGGGATGGCAAAATATATTTCCATGGAGCGAAGGAAGGACACAAAATCGATGCGATAAAAGCAAATCCCAAAGCAAGTTTTTGTGTTATGGATCAGGGCTTTACGAAAGACGACGATTGGGCTTTGAATATAAAAAGCGTGATAGTTTTTGGGAAAATCGGTTTTATAACAGACATCAAAAAATCGGAAGAAATATGCACGAAGTTGGTACAAAAGTTTACCAATGACAAAGAATATCTGGAAAATGAATTGAATAATGCACTTGCTCGTGTACTATGCTTTGAATTGACAATTGAGTATATGACAGGCAAACTTGTCTGTGAGTCGTAAACTTCAAATTTGGCAAACTTTCAAGCCTGCCTGTCGGATTAAAACTGCTTTCAAAAGAATAGTGGTAAAATAAAAAACTCACGGCGGTTTCTTACGAAACCGCCGTGCGTGATAAATTTTTCCTTTTTACTTCTTCTCCAAAAGTGCCGTGATTACTCCGATTAGTGTTCCGCCGGCAATAAGACCGCTAAGCGACATTAACAAATATCCAAAAACTTTGTAAATAATTCTAAAAATCGCATTCTGATCACTGACAGGAATCTTGTCGCCATCTACAATGACGACATTCGTATCATCGAAGACATCCATAGTTGCTTTGCCGTCGCCCAGCCGTGCGGCGAATGTCGCTTTGTCGCCCTGCGACATATATGTCAGATTATAACGCGTGCTGAAAGTCTTCTCCTTCTCGCCAAGCTGATCAAAGTATTCACTTGTATTTTTTTTGAGATTTTCGATAAAGTCGGCAGCGAGTTTCTCAGGTTCAGCCATATTCAGCGAACGGTTGGGATAATACCGTGACATAAAGAAGCCGTCAGCCTTATCAGGATCAATCTCCGACTTGAAGATTCGCTTGCATTTTCGCAGATAAGAAAACATAAACCGAGCAGAATCAGCCCCGTCAATCGGTGTGCCGTCATTGAAACAAAAGCCGCCGACAATCTGTCGATAGGGCTTCTCAACCCACATTGTATAATATGGTGTCTCGCCGGGACGAATATTAACGAGTCTCTTCCTTATAATAGTATAAGTTTCTTCGGTAATATCGACACAGAGATACTTACCCGTCAGCAGTTCGAAAACATTCTCTTCGACAGGCTGACACTTCTCAAACCGATAATTCTTAATCAGATAATCCTTCGGTTCGCCTTTTATCGCCTCGGCGATCTCTTTATCATTCTTCAGAACCGGCAGCTTGTTAATCCGCTCCTGCCAACTCTGTTCCTGCTCGCCAAGTTTGTTCGCCTTGTGCCTTAGAGCCATTCCACCCCAGAAAACCAACCCGCAAATCCCAAATACAACTGCAATAATTATAAAAGTACCAGACATTTTGTGTTCCATAAAACCCTTTTTATTGATGGTATGTAACAGCGGCAAAACCACTGTTACATACCATCAATAAAATCCCCATCTTAATCAAAATTCGATGACTCTCTAAACTGACGCAGCAGGTTCATCTCATTGTTTGCTTCGATTTTTACGATGTCACGCACATCTTCACGGTTAATGATCTCTTTCAGAAGATCGATCGACTGATTATACGACTTGTCATTCGAGCCAATGACATATTTGAGACAACGCATCATGCTGAGCAGGTATGTATGCTCCGGTCTGACTTGATTGCGATAGGATTGGAGAATAGACTCCATAACTGTGCCATTCTCATTATCCGGAATATCGACAAACGAATCGAAGATAACACAAAGCACATTGATGTTCATCTCGTGACAGAGCAGACGGCATATAGCATTGCAGGCATCGTCGCCGCCAAGTTTAGTCAGTAGCCGCACAGCCCGAATACGAATGTCAAAGTTATCATTGCTAAGTCTGCCGCCGACATACTCACGACGCAGGACTCCTTCTTCGGAGAGATAGATTATTACCTGCACCAGTTCTCTGTCATCAGCAGTATATTCCATCTTCTCATATTCATACTCTATGCGGTTGAGCAGAGCGACTTCCATCGAATAGCCGCCTCTGGACATTTTCCTGTAAGTTTTAAACATTTCTTTCTTTTCTTTATCAGACATTTCTATAGAATACGCTTTACCGATCAATACACAGCACAGCAGTGCAGCGATGATTATCCATCTCTTAGTCATGTTTTCACTCCTTTTTTTTCACCATTCTCCATAGAACCTCACTATTGTATCGGAACTGTGATATATAAAATTGAATTTGCACACAACACTATATGAAGTAAAAAAATGATACTACTGAAAAAGTCAAAATCATAGTGTCACCCTGAACTCCTACCGCCAAGGATGGCGGTGTGCAGTCGCCGCAAGGACGCATAGGCGACGCTGATTCAGGGTCTCCGACACTATTAGATGAGATGCTGAATCAAGTTCAGCATGACCGGTACTTTTTCAGTAATCTCCAAAAAAATGATATTTTTTTTCAAATTCTTCATTTTGATTTATTTTATTTGACATTTTGCAATAATGAGAATAAAATTAGAGTTGTTAAAACTGTTTTTTTGACAAAATATATTTTTACGATTTAAGCAAGGAGTATCTATGCTAACTACAATATACGCACCGGACATTTTGGCGATTGTTAATTCTACACACCAGAGTCCGTATTGGATCTTGGGAGACCACCCGGTTGAAGTATTCAATCAGGAAGGCAAAAAAGTTACTGTTCAGTCAGTTCGGGCATTTTTACCTGAAGCCAAAGAAGCATTCGTTGTCGAAGCAAAAGGCGGCAAAGAATGGCCGATGGATAAGGTTCACAACGACGGGTTATTCGAGGCTATCATCTGGGATAAGAAAGATAAGTTTGATTACAGCATTCGAGTCCGCAACTATGAGGGCAATGAATGGACAATAGAAGACTCCTACGAAGGATGGCTTGATGTCATCTCTCAGGAAGACCGATACCTCTTCAACAGAGCGACCAACTATCGCATCTACGAGAAACTCGGTGCTCATATTATGGAGCGAGACGGTAAGAAGGGCGTATTCTTCGCAGTATGGGCTCCGAATGCAACTCGTGTCAGCGTAATAGGCGACTTCAACGGTTGGGACGGACGAAAGAATCCTATGGAACTGCTCAAAGACTCCGGTATCTGGGTACTATTCGTTCCTAAGATGCAGGAAGGCGATGTATATAAGTTTGAGATCAAGACTCACGACGGTCAGTGCCTTGAGAAAGCCGACCCGTATGCCAACCAGGCCGAACTGCGTCCTAAGACAGCATCAGTTGTCACCAATCTCAACACTTACAAGTGGAATGATGATGCTTGGCTGAAATTCCGAAGTGAGCAGGATGTGATCAACAAACCTATGTCTATCTACGAGGTTCATCTCGGATCTTGGATGCGTGTTCCTGAAGAAGGCAACAGAATGCTCACATACAAAGAATTCGCAGACCGACTGCTGCCGTATGTTAAGGACTTGAACTTTACACATATAGAACTTATGCCTATCGAAGAGCATCCGTTCGACGGAAGCTGGGGCTATCAGGTAACGGGATATTTTGCTCCGACGAGCCGATTCGGCAAAGCAGAAGACTTGCAATACTTTATCGACCGCTGTCACCAGGAAGGCATCGGTGTTATCCTTGACTGGGTTCCGGGGCACTTTCCCAAAGATCAGCACGGACTTATCAACTTCGACGGCACTGCTCTGTATGAACACGCCGATCCGAGACTGGGTGAGCACATGGATTGGGGAACTAAGATATTCAACTACGGACGATACGAAGTTAAGAACTTCCTTATCTCCAATGCTCTGTATTGGGTGGACAAGTTCCACTTCGACGGACTGCGTGTCGATGCCGTTGCATCAATGCTCTATCTGGACTATAGCCGCAAGGAAGGTCAGTGGATTCCGAACAAGTTCGGCGGACGAGAGAATCTCGATGCGATCGAGTTCTTCAAGCACCTCAACTCCATTATGCCGCAGTATTATCCGGGTGTAATGATCATCGCTGAGGAGTCTACATCATTCGCAGGAGTTACCAAACCGACTTATGCCAACGGACTCGGATTTGAGTTCAAGTGGAATATGGGTTGGATGAACGATACACTCAAATATATGGAGAAAGATCCTGTATATCGAAAGTATCACCACAGCAATCTGACATTCAGCTTCCTCTATGCTTGGTCTGAGAACTTCGTTCTGCCGATCTCACACGATGAAGTTGTTCACGGCAAGGGCTCTATGATTAACAAGATGCCGGGTGACTACTGGCAGAAATTCGCCAATCTGCGAGCATTCTACTCATATATGTGGACTCATCCTGGTAAGCAGCTGCTCTTCATGGGTCAGGAGTTCGGTCAGTTCGACGAATGGAATGAAGAGAAGAGCCTTGACTGGCACTTGCTCGACTTCGACTTCCACCGGGGACTCAAGGCTTGTATCAAAGATCTTAATACATTGTATAAGAATGAAAAAGCTCTGTGGGAGAAAGACGCTAATCCTGAAGGATTTATCGGTCTCAACTGCGATGACTCGGACAACTCGACAATCTCATTTATCCGACGATCCAACGATCCGTTTGACTTCCTCATTATCGCAGTGAACTTTACGCCTGTACCGCGAGAGAACTACATCCTCGGCGCACCTGAGAACTGCTACTACGAAGAGATATTCAACTCTGACTCTGAGAAATACTGCGGAAGCAATGTCGGCAACAAAGGCGGCGTAATGGCTCGTCCTGAGGGTGCATACTGGATGCCGTATTCTCTGAGTGTAACAGTACCGCCATTGGGAGCTGTGATCTTCAAGCCAAAGTTCGATAAGAAACCTGAACCGGCTCAAGCAGTTGTTAAAGAAGAAACTCCTGCTGCACAGCCTGCACCTGCAGAACCGGCTAAGTCAGATGATACACCTGCTAAGAAGACACGCAAAACTTCTGCCAAGAAAAAACAGGCATAATCATTAAAAAGTCAATAAAAAAAGAGTCCTTGCGGACTCTTTTTTATTGACTTTTTATGAAATAAATTCTATAATTCTATATTATTGTAACTTAGGAGATCATAATGGCTTTCGATATAAAGGCTCTCAATGAAAAAACAAGTAAAGGGTCGTTGGCGACTCTGATCATCGTATGTGCATTGCTGGTAGTGACTGCAGTGTCTCTGTGTGTAGTTGTTATTAACTCCAACACAACAGATAAATCAACCAAACTCTTTGAGTCTGCATTTGTGCAGTTGCTTGAGTTCAACGAACAGACGAATGTCTACTCCAAACAAGAGATGGCTCCGGATATTCTCAGTGACTTGGATGCAGTGATCGCTTCTTATCCGAATACAACAGCCGGTGCAAGAGCGGTATTCTACAAGGGGTATGTCTATTACAGCACAGAGAACTACGATGAGGCTTTGGCATATTTCCAGCTGTTCATTAAGAAGTTCAGCAGTTCACCGTTGGCAGGCAAGGCTTATTACTATATCTCATACTGCTATTCTGCAAAGAATGATAACGACAATGCAATAAGCATCTTGGAAGAGTTTGAGAAGAAGTTCAAGGACTCTTACTACATATCTATGTTTGATATGCGTCTCGGTGAGTTGTATGAAGCTAAGGACAAAGCAGCTGCTGCTAAATATTACAAGAAGATCATCGACAGCAAAGACTCTTCTTCGCAGAAAGATCTCGCTGCTAAGAGATTAGCTCTGATCGAGAATGATATGACACTGTAAATAAGGAAAGTATTTGAAAAAATTTGCTGTCTGCTAACAGACAGCAAATTTTTTTATGTATTATGCACCGGACTAACAAGATTATACATTTACTGCATTATACTTTCAGATCCGCCGTCTTTGGGCTGGCGATTTTTCTGCTTTATTTAATTCTGTTCATATTGCTGTCAGTGTTCGACATACCGGGATATGATACACCTTATCGGGATAACAATGTCGTAGCCCGGATAAACCGATTTTTCTATGAGAAATCAACATCAGCACTAAAGATGACAGGTTTATTTAGTCATAAAGCGGCATCAGGACACGGCTATGACAATGAAGTGATGCTGGATGTGCTCATCGCAAAAGAGAATGTCAGAAACTCATCGGAGCAGGTCTACACCAGACTCGACACTGAGCATATAACATTCGACAGCTGTCTCATCACTGACGAAAAAACGAAGAAGATAATATCCTACCCTATTTTGATACGAGTCGCACACGAAACACCGGCTCCGTTTACCGAGATCAACGATGATATGACAGCAGACAGAGTGTTCCTCCGGACTGCAAGGATAGACTGCTTCGAGCCGGATAATTTTTGGACGATCAACGAATATCAAGTGCAGATCTATCCTCTGATCAATAACAAAGGCAGCGGTCATCTTACGATTTCAGATATTGACACACTCAAATCATCGATCGATGCACAAATGAGTTATCTGGAACTTGAGGTTGGCAGGCTGATGGGACAAGCAGAGTCCAACCATGCCAAGATTATAACAGAGATAAAGTCATATATAGGCAAATCAAGCCTTCCAAAGAATTACATAACCGAGATGAAAGAAGTATTCGGCAATCGAAGCAACTACCCCAACCTTGATGAATATCTCTCAGAACTGACAGACAACTTTCGCCGTCTTGCCGCCGCTGATGAGACTTATACAGCAGATCTTACATTCTTTGAGGATCTGTACAAACGATGTATCAAGATCGATAACACACGGCACTATGTCGGCGGTCAGAATGTCAACCTGTTCGATATGCTGTATAAAAATCGCCGTTACTACTTCGACAATCTGATCCTTGTCACAGACAGCTATCATCTCTCGCCAATCGGGGCTCAGATTGCAGCCACACACGGCGATCTAAGCGGTGACTTTGCAGCAGAGTATGGTCAGAATGTGACATTTCCCGATGGATATAAAATACCAATAAACAGATATGGTTTTTATGAGCTCAACCTGCTAAAATGCGGCAACCTCATCGCCACATCTTCGGACAAACAACAAAGAATATACAATAATATCACAGCTGAGCCGCATCTGCACCATATACCGATGATGATCACGCATATTATCGTGCTGATGATCTCCATTGTGTTTGTCATGACGCTGCAGGCACATCATCTTTGGCTGAAATGGCTATTCATCCCGATAGAGTTCGTCTCCGTCGCCCTGCTCTATACAATACTGGTCACCGCTTCCTGCCTGATCAACCTCGCGGCACTCGGCATTGTCAGCGGATTATGCCTGTTTATCGACATTTTGACATTCTTCTTCGTGCTAAGTAATGAGTAAAACAATCATATCTTCATCACATCATTGAGGAATGATGAGAGCATTGCCAATCCGAAGTTCAGCAGTCCACTCACAATCACCGCACAGATAATAATGACGATGATACAGATAACCTCTGATCGTGTAGTATCCGGCATCTTGAAGAGTTTCTCCATTCGCACCAAAACACTGCTCATCACAGACCGAATAGAATAGAACAGCGGCGAATATGATGCTCTGGCAAGCAGTGTCATCACAAGATATATCAGCAGCAGAATAAACACAACCGAGAAAACAACATTCAGTGCACCTGATATAATGAAGATCACAAAATCTATAAGCCAAAAAACAGGTCTTGTGAGCTTGTTAAATAAGAAAATGTCAGACACAAGCCGATTGAGCAGCCATATAATGAAAAAAGGCACAAGGATTGACAAATCAAGTATGCCTACACGCAGAGGAAAATACTTCCGAGAAAAGTTGACGATCGGATCGGTAACTTGATTAAGATAATATGTAAATCGATTGGGAGGCAGTGTAATCCATGACAAAAAAACTCTGATCATCAAAGCAAGATTAACAATCTGCAAAACAAACAATAAAAAAGTACCGATTATGTTCATTGATTCCTCGAATAATCCTCTTTTTACTATAATAATCAAAAATGAATAAAAAGGCAAGTTTTTTTTGCGGTTATGAAATATTTTTCATAAAAATTAATCTCATTATGCCGATTTTTGAAGTGAGTAGCTGTTTTTTGCCGAACAGGTAAATGCACTGCTCAAAAGTCACAAAACAAAGGACTAATAAATGAGACAGTCAATTCTCGCAATTTTTACAATCATATTTGTGCTGCTTTCAGTAGTATTCATCGGTTTCGAGACTATGGAGATCCCTAAAGATCAGAATGCTCAGATCGACTCCATACTGGAGAAACTCACACCTGAAGTCAGAGTAGGACATATCAATCCAAGAACTCTCAACACTCTGCCGCCTGACACATTCTATGCAATCTGGGCACAAGACGACGACGAAATATGGCAGCCGCTCATCGTCAACAATGGTGTTACGATCCGCAAACAGGATGGACCAACGCATATTCCGCAAGAGTTCGCATGGGCAGCACGCACATATCTGAAGACCAGCGATAATATCAACTATATCGTGTGGATCAATAAATATAATCCGGAATTCTACATTAAGAATGTCATCATTGTGGCACTCTTCCTCTTACTGTTCTATCTGATCCTCGTTCTGGTCATATCCGTGCTGTTCGGAAATAAGCAGAATGAAGTATATGAAGACGCGGATAATGAGGAAGAAGATTTATTCGAGGAAGAAAAATCATCACCTGATGAAAAAGTTCAGTCCGGAACAGAAAATATGCCGGCTCATGCTGTCATTTCGACCGAAGCGGAGAAATCTGACAATAATGAGTCGAGCAAAAAATCATCACCTGATGAAAATGTTCAGTCCGGAACAGAAAATATGCCGGCTCATGCTGCCATTTCGACCGAAGCGGAGAAATCTGACAATAATGAGTCGAGCAAAAAATCATCACCTGATGAAAATGTTCAGCCCGGAACAGAAAACATGCCGGCTCATGCTGTCATTTCGACCGAAGCGGAGAAATCTGATAATAACGAGTCGAGTGAAAAGTCATCACCTGATGAAAATGTTCAGTCCGGAACAGAAAACATGCCGGCTCATGCTGTCATTTCGACCGAAGCAGAGAAATCTGATAATAACGAGTCGAGTGAAAAGTCATCACCTGATGAAAATGATACAGTCTACGAACATACAATCAACGGAGATCAGCCGACCGGAGTGAAACTGACAAGTGCAGAATTTGACGCACTGACGCAGCCAATCGAATATGATGATGAAGAAATCGACGAGTCGGATCCATTCTTCACGGAGGAGCAAGAGCCTCCACAGCTGCCGGATGTCCCCAATCTGCCGGAAGAAGCACAGAAGCGTTCCCAAGCGATAATCGACAAATACCATGAGCTGTGGCAGAAATCGATCAAAATGTCTAATGATTTCAAAACAAACTTCAGATTTCGAGAAGTCAATAATATACAGAAGCTCGGCATTTCACCGGCAGAATATATTGATACTGTATTGAAGATCGGTCAGGACTATTTTGAATGGGAGTCGTCAAACATCTATATCTGTCAGGACGACAAACTGATAAATGCCGTAACAAATGAAGTCTATGAGCCAACGATAATAGACATTCCGACAAAAGGCACTAAGAAAGGACTGCAATTCGTGCCGCTGTTTCCTTACGGCAGCAGTGAGCTGTTCGGCTATCTGGCTTATGAATGGAACTCCATTAAAGCATTCCGACTGACTGACATTCTCTGTTATCTGAAATTCATCTTCGACGACGATACGCGCTTCATCTTCGATGACAAGATACAGTCACAAATAAAACAGATTATTCAGAAAGGTCTGGATAGTAAAGGTGACACTCTGCTGGCTGTGCTGACGATCGATAATAAAGAAAGAATCCGTCTGCAATACACAGATGATGAGATCGCCAAACTGGATGAACTGATATTTACAAAGATCAAGAAGAATTACAAAAAATATCACACATGCCACATTACAACATTCAAATACGCCATTATCGGAACAAAGATTAACAAAGAAAAGTCCATCGAAGCATTTAACAAATGGATCAGTAATGCAGACAAGCATGTCTATCCTGTATCACCGATGAATAATGCGGCGGTATCATTCTCATGCGGTATTGCTTATAAATCCGACACAGTTGGCAGCAACTCAACTGCGGAGAATATGATAGACAGAGCAGAAAACCTCCTATCCGTATCAGTCAATAAGGGCGGTAACAGGATCTCGATACAACAGTAAAATAAAACAGAGCAAATAAAACGCCTCAGCTGTGCACAGCTGAGGTGTTTTATTTGTCCGAATGTAATAATTAAAGCGGATAAAAAAATCATCAGGTGATGAAATCTCATCACCTGATGATTTTTTTATCCTTTATACTCCCACACATATAACATAATAAAAGCCGCGGTAGCCGCGGCTTTTATTATGTTATATGTGTATCTTATTTCTCTTTAATAGTTATCTTATTGCTTCCGACCAACTGTGTCAATCGGCGGATCTGATTCTCGAAGTCTTTAGTTGTCTGCTCGATACCTTTCGACATATTGTAGTTTTCACTGGATGTCTGACTTATCACATCAAGTGTTTTGGATATTTCACGGCCACCGCGGTCAACTTCCTGTGTCGCAAATGAGATCTGCTGGAATACTTTCGTCATCTCATCAAGTTTCTCGGAAACTCTCTTGTAAGTATCTGATACAGTTTCGTTTAATTTAGAAGTTTTGCTGATCTTGGTTTTGGATTCCCTCAGAAGGTTACCAACTTCCAGAGCCGCATTTGTCGATTTCTCAGCCAGTTTACGAATCTCAGTTGCAACGACTGCGAATCCCTTACCAGCATCACCGGCTCTCGCCGCCTCGATTGCAGCATTTAACGCAAGGAGGTTAGTATTCTCGGCAATCTCATTAATAGCCTCAATACTCTCAATCATCTTCTGACTGAACTTAACCAAGTCTTTCATCTCAACCGAACTCATATTAAGTGCCGATGTTCCCTGCTCCGAAGAACCTGATATTTTCTCTAGCTCCTCGTAAGCCAATGACGCATTCTTAGCAATCTCCTCAATGCTTGCCATTAACTCTTCTGTCGAAGATGCGATCTGCTCAATACCGGAGGCCTGTGCCTCGGAAGAACTGCTTAACTTAACGGCATATTCTGAGTTCTCAGTAGACAATCGCTTAAGATCGCCTGACATCTCTTTGATACCGCGGACAACCTCTTCAATCTTATTATGCTGCTCTGCTGATTTTCGCTCCGTATCACGGAACAACTCAAGTACACTTTGGATATAATCAATTAATCGAACTCCAAACAGTATCATCAGAGTGTAACAGCCGATGTGCATACCAAACTCAGCGATAAAGTTATACGAAGTCTGATAAAACTCAACGGTATTGCCGTCAAACACATCTGCAACAGCCGGAACAGGATGATGATAGAATATCAATAAGAATATAACATCCAATACAAACTGATACAACATTGTCGTGACAAATATTCTCTTTCGCAGACCAAGTATGCCGAGCAGTCCCATCGTCATACCGAGCATCCAAGTATTATGGTTGTGTCCGAGATTAACATACGAATACAAGGGAGCCATAACACCGAATGTAAAAGGCACGATATATTTTATAAGATGAGACCATTCTTTCTTAAAGAAAAATATCAGAGTCGGCCAAATATGGAATATGGTGAATCCGATAAAAGTAAACAATATGGCTTGCATAACTTCCATCGGCGGCTTTTTATGAATAACGATATTCATTACAGCAAACAGGGAAAATCCAAACAGCAGGGCACCCCAGCTCAATATTATCAGGAAACCGTTAAGTTTCTTTTCCTCATGAGTAAGAAGTCTCTCTATGATATTTTCCTGTCGCTCTGTTTTTTTCTTGACAGTTTTCTTTTTATTTTTACCGAATTTGCTTTTAATTTTGTCAATAAATATATTAGCCATATTACACTCTTTATTCACATAAAAAATTCTGATAATACAATCGTTATATTATCGGCATTCAGAGCATTATTGTTTAATTATAATATTTGTAAAAAAAGTAAGGATAAAAAATAATAATATATGTTTTGTCAAACAAAAACAAAAATTCACTTTTTTCATAGAAAAATAACTTGATTTTTCCGTTTTTTTTGTTATAATTAATCTGCAAAAAAAAAGGAGAGATTTAATATGAACAAAATTAAATTACTCATTCTATCAATAATATTGCTCATTGGCACAACATTCTTCGTAAATGCACAAAGCAACAGGCATATCGGATTATGTTTGGCAGCCGGTGGCAACAAGGCAGCATATCATGTAGGAGTATGGAAATATCTGTGCGAATCCGGCAAAGTCAAATCAATCTGCGGCATATCAGGCTCATCGATGTCAGCAGTAAATGCAGCTCTGTTTGCCGGGCACACTGCTGACGAAGTGCAGACAATCTGGGAAGATGTCATAAGCAGCAATCCGACTTTAGCACTCGATATAAGCATGGCAAGTATGCTCGGCAATGCAACATCAGAGTATGCCGAAACGATAGGACTGATATATGAGTCAAACAAATCAAATGTCAACAGTAAGAGTGAGATTATACTCAACACTGCTAAGGACTCCGCTGTTATTGGCTCTCGTGCATTGGTATCATTCATCAAAGACTCATTTTGGAAATATCTAAGCACACAAGATAAAGTCGAAGGTCTATACAACCGCGACGAATTGACAGATATTTTGAATAAATATATCCTGCCTGATGCTATCCGCAATGCAAAGTATAACATCTACGCTGCGGCTATCCGCAAAGAAAAACTCGCATTGAAATCAGTCTCAGGCATCGCCGGCAATACGGCGACAATATTTCGGTTAAGAGATCAATCATCAGCTGATGATATTGTCGGCATCCTTATGGCTTCTTCGGCAACTCCGTTCGCATTCACGACAGTAACGCTGCCTCAGGGAGTCATCGACTACAATAAAGGCAAGCCCAAAGCAGTTGGCAAACAATATGAATATCTCGACGGTGGATTTGGATTATGCGGAGGACGATACTTGTCCATAGATCCTCTGCTAAATGACAAAAATGTCTATGAAGTCATCGTTGTATATCTCGACAGTGCAGCGAAACTCGGTATACACAAGCTCGATGCAAACAAGATGAACAAAAATATTATAGAGATAATCCCCAGTATGGATTTGGAGATGTTTACAAATACAAAGACTCCGATTGACAAAACTAAGATTCATCAGCTGATTGAATTGGGGTATTCCGATGCAAAGACAATATTTACAAATATCGACAGTCAAGAAGAAGATTAAAAGGAGATACAAATGATAAACGCACTGACAAAGTATCAGCCATTAGATGTAGAGAAAGCAAAGCCAAACTATAATGCCGAAGATGAAGCAATATATGTCGGATCGACAATGCACCATCCTTATGAAGATGACAAGTTCATACTTTTAACCAATCCGATGACAGATGATGCTACATTTATTGAGTTCAAGAAATCAGACCTGCTCTACGCAGAGGAAAGTTCTTCAATCACAACTGAGAATGGAGAAAGCCTCAAGATTATGAAAGTCCACATGAAAGTCGGAGGAGTCGGCATCCGCTATGAGCCTTTTATTATTGCGAAAGCGATTAATCTAAAGAAATGAATAAAAAAAATTCATCAGCTGATGATTTTTAATCTTATCAAAAAAAAAGGACTCGCCAACGGCGAGTCCTTTTCAGTTAAATTTTATTTTTTAGGAGGTTTATATTTCATAATTATTGTTTAGCTGCACAGATATTCTTTAAGATATGAGTGCTCTTTGCGAATCTTCCTCACGATCCTAATCTCAATCTGTCTGACTGTCTCAGGACTTATGTGCAGTCGGCGAGCTACTTCTTTCAATGTCAGGCATTCATGAGCATCCTCACCTAAAGCATATCTCTGTTCCATAATCGCACGCTCTCTGTCAGACAATGTCGACAGAACTTTCTCAACTGTCATCGCCAAATCTTCCTTAATAAGAGCAGTCTCCGAATCTTCTCCATTGTCCGCTATAAATGTAGAGACTGTATTGCCATTATCATCAATATCAGCGTCCATTCTAACGAAATTATCAGTTATCGATCGCAGATAAAACACATCAGAAGTCTTCACATCTGCTCGCTCAGCAACTTCACTGACTGACGGAATACGGCTGTCAGACTGGAGAATGTCATTGTAAACACGATTAATACGATTCAGACTTTCTTCCTGTCGTGACGGCAGGCGTATGAGTCGGCACTTCGTAACAAGAGCACGCTTGATCGCCTGTCTGATCCAATACACTGCATACGTCGAAAAACGTACACCTCGTGTATAATCATATTTCTCTGCAGCACGCATCAGCCCAATACAGCCTTCCTGCACAAGATCACACATTGTCATGCCAATCCCTGTGTATTTCTTGGCAACATTGATCACCAACCGTATGTTACTCTCAACGAATGTATTGACTGCACTGCGATCACCATTCTCAATTATCCTCTTAGATAACTCAACCTCTTCGTCTGCTGTAAGCAAGCGAGTATGCTTGATCTTATCAAAATAGTATTTCATGTTTTCATCATAATGGTTCTTGTTCATGCCATACTCCTTTTTTCTCTGACATATAATACTTTGCAATAAGCGTGCCAACTTGATAAAACGAAAAAAAATATTTTTAGAAGGCTGAGAGTGCGTTAAAACGGGGGAAGAGGGAAAAAAATCATCAGGTAATGATTTTTTTATGAAATGGATAACACTCATCCTTAATAAATGTATAAAAAATCATACATTTATTGTTATTAAAAAAATAATATTATTATTCTAATAATATTTTGACAGCATAAAAATCATCACCTGATGATTTCTATGCTGTTTTTTCCCCCCCACCCATCCCACCAAACAAAAAAAAGCGAAGTCATATAGACTTCGCTTTCAATATCGCATAAGCGAGTGAGGGGAATCGAACCCCCGTGTCAAGCTTGGGAAGCTTGCGTTCTACCATTGAACTACACTCGCAATAAATGCTTAGTTCTTTTTCTCAGTGCTGACTTCTTTCTTAAAAGTCCGCTCTTTCTTCTCGCCTCTGTCACGACCTCGACCTCTGTCATCCCTGCCACGACCAAATGATCGCTCTCGGCGCGGCTCTCGCTCTTTCGGAGCATCAGGATCTTCTATATCGTCATCAAGATTCATCGAGAAGTTCAGTCTCTCCTGAGCATCAATACCGATGAGTTTAACCTGAACTTCCTGACCGATAGACAGAACATCAGAAACATTCTTAACATGTTCCTTAGAAATACGAGAAACATGAACAAGTCCTTCCTTGCCAGGGAAGATCTCAACGAATGCACCGAAATCCATAATGCGGACAACTTTTGCATTGTAGATCTCACCTACTGTCGGATCTGTAATCATTCCAAGAATTGTCTTCTTGACATTCTCCATACCTTCTTTGTTAGTTCCTGCTATGCTGACATTGCCTTCTTCATCGATCGACAGAGTAACATCATTATCCTGCTGCAGCTGCTTAATCATCTTGCCCTGCGGTCCGATAATCTTGCCAATAGCATCAATCGGCACAACGATAGAATCAATCCTCGGTGCATATTTAGAAATATCATCAGCCGGCTTAGCAATTGTCGCAGTGATGATGTCAAGGATCTTATTGCGAGCCCGATTAGCCTGCTGTATAGCCTGCTTTACAATTGGGAATGTCAACCCCTTAATCTTGGTATCCATCTGAATAGCAGTGATAGTATCGCGAGTTCCTGCAACCTTGAAATCCATATCGCCGCAGAAATCTTCGTAACCCATAATATCTGTCAATGTTACAAACTCATCATCAGTCTCACCTGTGATCAATCCGATAGAAATACCGGCTACAGGCTCTTTGATAGGCACACCTGCTGTCATAAGTGACAATGTTGAAGCACAAGTACTTGCCATTGACGAAGAGCCATTCTGCCCCTGAACCTCAGAAACAAGTCTCATCACATACGGGAACTTGTCCTTACCTGGGATAACAGGACGCAGAGCCTTCTCAGCCAAAGCACCGTGACCAATCTCACGGCGACCTGTACCACCGTATCGGCCTGTCTCACCAACCGAGAACGGAGGTGCATTGTAGTGGTGAATATATCGTTTCTGTGACTCACCCTCAATCGTCTCCAATACCTGCTCATTACCCGGAGCACTGAGAGTAAGAATGTTAAGAACCTGAGTTTCGCCTCGCATAAACATTGAACTGCCGTGAACACGCGGAACAGGATTAATCCGAGTCTGTATCTCTCGGATCTGCTCAATCTCTCTTGCATCGATTCGTTTATGATGCTGCAGAACATTTGATCTGATATATTTCTTGAAGATCTTATCAACTGCGGTGCGAATGTCGGCCTCAGGATACTGCTCTTCCAACTCCTCTTCAGTGAATAATTCAAGAACCGGTTTGATAATAATCTCATCAAATCGTGCACGAACACTGTTGTCCACAGCCAAGATCTTAGAGAACTCTTCAATCTGGCGAATAGCAACATCGTGAACGCGGTCAATCAACTCATCATAAGTCGGGAATGCAGGCAACTCAACCTTCTTCTTGCCGAACTCATTCTGCAGCTCAACGATCGCATTGGCAACCTGACCGAGATACTTGTAAGACTCCTCAAAGCCCTTAATAATCACATCATCCGGCACAAGGTTAGATGCACATTCTATCATTATAACTTTCTGACCATTACCGCCAAGAACAAGCTCAAAATCCTGCCTTGCACATTCTGCATAAGTAGGATTGACAACAAACTTGCCGTCAACCTGACTGAGTCGAATACCACCGATATTGCAGTCGAACGGAATATCGCTGACTGCCAAAGCAGCACATGCCGCAGTCAAACCAAGCACGTCATGCGGATTTTCCTTATCACTTGACAACACATTGATAATGACCTGAACCTCACGGCGCATTTCCTTAGAGAACATAGGTCGAATTGATCGGTCAATCAGACGAGCCTTCAAAATAGCTTCATCTGAAGGTTTACCTTCTCGTTTAATAAACTTGCTCGACTTAATAATACCGCCGGCATACAGATTTTCATTATATTCCACAGTTAATGGGAAGAAATCCGTCGGTGAATCCGTCTTGCCCATAACGGCTACTGCCTGAACCAAAGTTTCCCCACACTGCAGCGTTATAGAACCATTTGCCTGCAGAGCATATTCTCCTGTCCGAATGGTGATTTCCTTATCACCCAACATAAACTTTTTTTCTTTAATTTCTAACATTAAATCCCCTTTGGCGACTCTCCTCTGCCAAAATTCAATCGGCTATCGCCCCTTTATATAAAATTCTTTCAGTTTTGTCTATTTTATAATAATTAGAATAAAAAGTCAATATTATTTTGAATTAATTAAATTGGTGCGGAATGGGAGAAATGAGAACATAGCCGACTTTTGCATTCTTGCGTCGGCATGAACTCGGCATCATTGCCGAGTTCATCAGGTGATGAAAAATTGGAGAGATAAACACGGCATCACACACCTACGACCTGCTCGCAGAGCGGTTTTTTTGTGAAAAAATAATGATATTTTTACAAAAAATTATTGTTTTTTTTGTGAAAGTGTGGTATATTATAAATGACGGGGGTTCAGAAATGGGTTCTGGTCATGTGTTGCCACCTAATCGGTGGCTTTTATTTTTTAGTAAAGTGCCAATAATAGAATTTTTCTGTTTGTATCTTTTTTTTAATACAGCACATTAGGGTCATAAGTTTCTATTTTGTCCTTTACATAATCATAGACATAATCGTGGTTTTCAAGAACGCTTTTTTTGCATAATTCATCAACAAATTCTTGAGAAGTCCCATGAGGGAATACATAAGCCCCGTATTTCTTGCGGCAGCGTTTTTTCTTGTCGTTAGGATAGTAAGTAAATCTTCCACCGAAACAATCGTTATGTATTATTTCTCCGATCTTCATAAATTCAAATTTTAATTCAAAATCTTGCAAAGATAATGTAGGCGAATCGCCGTCTATCGATTCTATTTTATTATAGATTTTACTTACTAACTCTTCATCTGTCATTGTTATCTCCGTAATTATAAGCCTAATTTCTCAATGGACTCTGTAAAATATTGGTATGTCAAAGGCAAATACCTTTTCATTTTTTCTGCTTTTATGCCACCACAGCCTCTTGCATCGAACAAATGAGCCATTGCTTCATGTTCCAACGCATTATTTTTCCAATATGATTTACCGTGACCATAAGAGTCATAGATTATTCCTTTTGTTGTTGCTTCAAATAAGTCAGAAATGCCATTTTTTGTTTCCGACAAATGTACAAGAACAGTCCGTAAAGCACATAGCCGTTGAATATCCTGTTCGTATTCTTTACTCCAATGCATTAATCTTTCCAAATCGGCAACTGTTTTTATTGTAATAGGATTTCCATTCATGTCTTTCTTTTCTAAATCAAGATCCCGCAAGTTTGATTGACCCAATTAAAAATATCTTCTTTTAACTTCTTTCTCAATTCAGGCATTTTATCTTGAATAGATTTTGTTTTCAAAACATGAGAATCAAGCCAATGCCCACACTCGTGTAAAAAAACTCTCATATCCAACTTAAATCCTAAAGCCCGACTTCTTTCGTCAGTTTTACTAATGTACACAAACAACTTATTCCCGCTACAAAACTCCGTCGCTTCCCATTTGGGATAGTAAAAATCAACTTCCATAGTCCGACAATATGTTGCAATTGTTTTTAATTGCACTGCCGATACTTTCTTCAAATCTTCTTCAAAGAACTTGGCATCTTCTTCTTTTAAGCCTTTCCACCAATCGAACTGCTTTATATCTTCAATGTAGTCTTCGGCGGATTTTAGCGAATTTGTTGCACCTACAACATTCGCACTATTATTTATAATTTTAGCACCATTTACGACAGAAGTCAATGTTTTTGCAATATTTACTGAAATTTGATTTTTTTTTGAAAGATTTTTCATAAATTCCGCTTGCATTTTCAAATAAGCATCCACAAACTGCTTGTCATACTTCGTTAAGTCCGGCTCAAAATAAACTGCTTTCCCCGGATTGTAATTCCATCCTCTATCGGTAGACACAGCATTCGCCATAGTGTCATCTTGATAGAATGCTCGCTTATATTTCATCTGTTTGCCGTCAATTGTGACCTGTGCGTCTCTCTGCGTAAGAGACGACTGAGTGGATTCGCACCTCTCTATTTTTGTCAAGACACGCTCATACTGCGGAATCCCCTTGATAACTACCTGCTGACCGTCTTTGTCAAGTTTAGGTTGAAGAGTGTAATGTTCGATTTTGTTAATCTCATCTTCGGTCAAAGGAATAACATCACATCGACAGTTGAAGCCGTTTGGCGGATAAAACGAATCCCAGAACGGATCATCACAGCGAAAGACTTTGCCGTGCAGTGCTTTGTGTTCTTCTCGGGGAGATACATAATAAAATCATCAGGTGATGAGAATTCTATCAGCAAACTTAATATTTCTCAGAATTATAAATCGAAGAATCATCACCTGATGATTTTCTACAAAAAAAATTACAATTTTCTAAAGAAATTTACATAAATTTTCAGCCAGTTT
>JAFYAI010000117.1 GCA_017540815.1 Spirochaetales bacterium | reverse complement strand
GCAGAACTGACGAGAGAGACATTTCTGATGCTGCAGTATCTGAAAGAGCAGCTGCATTTCTACAGTTATTGCGAATTGTTTCGGCTGATAGTTACATTTTTTAAGCGACATCTGGATCTGAGTGATATTGAGTATGGGGAGGATAGAGATGAGAATAATAAGAAATTGGCAGAGTCGATAGAACGGGTAAGAGCGACCGTAGGGGTAATAGCAGGACGGCTGGAGAGGTTCCGCAATACACCTAAAATTTCACGCACAATTGTGCGTGAAATTTTAGACAGAGTCCTGGCAACCAGAGCCTGTCTCTACCCGCCAACCCAAATTTTCCTCGAAAAAATGGTAGTTTGACAGTAATCGACTCCTTAATTTATCTAACATTACATTTCATTTCTAATAAATTAGCCTTATTTCTGTTTTTGGTATTTCTGCATTGCATTGCTGTTTTGTATTTCTGCTTTGTCCTGTTTTAAAATTCTTCTTGACTAAAAGCAAGTGTTTTATTATAATTTGGTAATAATGGAGCAGTAAATGGCAAATAAAATTTTTGGCATATTTGGAGTTGGTGCATTTGGAGCGGAAATCTGCCGTGTAATGACTCAGAGTGGGGCGAGTGTTGTTGTATTTGACAATGATCCGAAAGTCATCAATAATATCAAGGACTCTGTGATGCAGGCTATTCTTGTGGATTGTCAGGATGAAAATGAATTGAGGGACACTCCTATAGATACTATAGATGTGGCTATTGTTGCTATAGGCAGCAATCAGCAGGCTAGTATTTTGACTTGTGCTATTCTTAGGAAGTTGGAGGTGCCGTATATCATTGCTCGTGCCGTGTCTGATATACATGGTCAAATACTGACACAACTCGGAGTAAATGAAGTTATTAATATTGAGGTGGACGGAGGCAGACGGCTTGCCAATAAACTTGTTTCGCCAAATATCCTTGATGTGATCCCTTTGTCTAAAAATCTCATAATTGCTGAGGTATTAATGCCAAAGGCTTTTATAGGTAAGACTTTGCTTCAATTGGATATGCGCAATAAATTCCGTGTGAATGTAATATCTATCAAAAAAACTACAATGACAATCGATGATTTTGGCAATCCTGATAAGAGTGTTGTTGTGTCTTTCCCAAATCCTAATGATATTCTTGACTCTACTGATACGCTGTATATTCTCGGTACAGAGAAGGATATTAATTCGATTAAGGAGCTTTAATTATGCTCGTAATCCGCAAGAAAAGATTTGTTTTTGTTTTTGTAATGATTGTCCTTCTTCTGCTATTCACATGTATATGCAGTTATTATTTTATCTCTAATGTAGATTCTTTTACGATAGGACAGCGAAAGTTTGTTGCGGAGAATATGATATACATTGGTGTTATTGTTATTCTGATAACTTCAGCATTATTCGGTTATGTGTATATCGGCAGTCTTAGTGTATTCAGCGAGTTGGATAAACTTAAGGAGTCTGTTAAACATGGTAATTATGATCGTATTGTGTTCCAGAAGAGGTTAGGTCGCTTGGGATTAGAGATTAATGATCTGTTTGTTCATTTGAACAGCATAAGTGGTAAGAAAACAGAGAAGATTAGTGCCATATCATGTCTGAATACATTTTTGTTAGAGAATATTAGGCTTAAGATGTTGGTTATTGATGTTCAGGGGATGATCTTGTCTGTCAGCACTGCTTTTTTAACAGAATACACTTTCGATAAAAGTGACATTCTTTATCATAATATTGACGAACTCGTTCAGATTGAGTCTAAGAATATGATAGTTAGAATGAGTCAGGAGCATAATGCCATTACTCATAATGAACAGACTGTTTCAGTTGGGGATAAGACTATCCACTGTGATATTTCATTCTATCCTATCCTTAATGCAAAAGGCAATCTTTGTGATATACTTGCAGTCTTTGATGCCGATAAAGATATTGTATTCAGCAATGCTAAAGCAGAAAAAACTGTTGCAAAGAAGAAAAAAGCCTCTGTTCCAAATTTCTTTATTGATTTCTTTAAGTGAGTTTAATGTCTCCCGCCCGCCTGCGGCGGGCGGGAATTTAATTTTATGAATTTAATTTTATATTGTTACCTTTGTCTCCACAATCCGGTAAGATATTCATTGACATCTTTGCGAGATTTTTTGCCTTCGCAGTATTCTTTTAGAACTTTTTTGGATTGCTCAAAGACAGTTGTAGGCCATAATGAGAATGCCCACGGCATTGTTTGTTCCTGATTGAGATAGCGTATAAAGTCTATATACGGAGTATCCATTGATGAAACATTTGCTCCTTTAATCGTAGATATTAGCCGGCATTTTTCTACCCACATTTGGTTGCCGATGTGACTTGTTATGAATTCAAAAAACTTCTTTGCCGCTGCGATCTTCTCAGGTGTTGTATATGAGTATATTGCGAATGTGCTGTCTGTATCGGCATAGAGTTTTGTGTCTGCAGGATCATCTGTAAATGGAAATGCAAAAAATCCTGCATTTAGCTGTGGATTGATAAGTTTTGCACCTGTGCCGTAAGCCCACAATCCTTGAATCATCATTGCATATTTGCCGGATGCAAAGTCTGACTTCTGATCGTCGTAAGTTTTATGCTGCGGATTGGCACCTGCATTCTGCAGTATAAAGTCAAGCATATCAAATATTCTGTCTGTCTGTTCCGGTGCGAATGATGCTGCCCCGGCATCCATATCAAAGAGCCATTGATCAAGGTTTGAGCCGATCATAGCAGTGTGTCCCATTGAGAATAAATGTCCGAGAGGCCAACTGTCTGCCACAGAAACGGCAAATGGTGTATAGCCTTTGTCTGAGATTGTTTTGCATATCGATTTGAGTTCTGATACCGTTGTTGGGATTGTAAGTCCGAGTTCTGCAAAAATGTCTTTATTGTAGATAACTCCGATACCGGCCATATCCATCGGTAAGGCATATAATGCTTCTTCGTATGTTACAGCATTCAGCGAACTTGGATAGAGATTGCTCATGAATGATTCATTGGTAAGATTAACCAGATAACCGGCTCGTGCGTATTCAAATATTGTAGAATATCCCTGAAGCATCATAATGTCAGGACCGTCGTTTGATTTGAGCCGTGTCCGAAGTATTGATTGGCTGTCATTTGCGATGCACTCACAGTGAATGACAATGTTCGGATTTTGGCTCGTGAACTCGGCCGTAATCTGCTCCAGCTGCTGGATTATTTCCTGTTTATAATGGAATAATTCCAAAGTAATTGTGTCATTTTTCTTGCAGCCGCACAAAACTGCTGTGCAAAATGTCAGCAGCACTATAATCTTTGATAGTTTGTTCATCATAATAAATTCTTCCCACTATATCCCGCCTGCCGAATGCAGGCGGGGCTTTTTTTATATGAAGTCTATATATTTCGTATCTTTCTTCAGTTTCGCGGCTTTCGCTGCGATAATTACGAATACGGCAGTCGTTACGGTATCCGTGAATATAGCAATTCTGTTTAGCAGCGGCAGGAATATCATAAACAGCAGGTAGCTGTTCTCTTCGAGTTTGAGAGACTTGAACTGCAGAACCATTGCTACCAGCACGATGAATCCCAATCCGTTAGAGCCGTCAAGTCTGAATGAAAACAGCAGCACGAGCAGAGCAATAATGAACTGCACACTTGGAGCGACCTTATTAATATGATACGAATGAAGTATAGTCATCAGGACTACGGCTGCTGCGATAACAGTGCCGGTCTTATTGAACAGCACTCCGATCGGAGTAAGCACTTTCGCTGCACCAGGAGCAATGCCGTTGTTGTGCTGGAGCTGCTCTGTCAGCGGGATTACCGTTGTGACTGTATTCGCAGTTGTGAATGCTATAAGTCCTGATCCGAGTATCCCCAGCATATCCAGTCTGATGCTCTTGCCGCATACGAGCCGCATTATCAGCAGCGAAACAGTGATCATTATCGCTGAGATTAGTATTGTCACGAAGATAGTCTTGCCGATGCTCATGAATGTGATGTGTTCTTTGGCGATAATATCTGCGAAGTCGGCATTGTAGAATCTTGTATTGAACAGGTATGTGATCATGAATGCACCGACTATCGGGAATACTTCGATTGCAGCCCTGACTATCTTGTCGATAAAACGCTCGAAACTCATCGATATTTCGACGAATATCTCCATTCTCTTGTCGGCAAACAGTGATGTAATGCCGAATATCGCTCCGATGAATATCAGCGGCGACAGGTATTTGACAGGACCGGCCAAAACCGACAGGATATTGGCATTAAGGATAGTAGTAATGATGCTCTCGAAAGAGTGAACTTCGACAGGGGCACTCTGTATCTGGAAAATGCGGAACTCCTGACCCGGACGCATAGCGTCGATATTCATCATCAACATCGCCAAGGTTACAGAGATGATCATCGATCCGAAGATACATCCGATGAAAATCGGAATGAACCGCTTGCGTTTGGCCTCTTTCTTCAGCTGATAAAAACCTGTAAACACTTTGAGAATGATGTAAACAGCAGTCATATACAGCAGCAGATTGACAGATAATTCGCCGAACAGCCGCATTGTATTGGTGAACCAGCCTATATTCTGAGGAACGAGAAGTCCCAGCAGCATACCTGCTGCAATACTGATTAACATTTTGAGCCAGATTTTCATATCGTCTCCGTATTATAATGTAATAATCAAATCTTCAAAAAAAATTCTTGTACATATTATTAAAAAAAAATCGTTAAAAGTCAAATAAATTTACAATTATATTTGCTAAAATCTATTGACTTTTTAATTTTTTTGAATTAAATTTAGCAGGTATTTTATTTTATACAATCCTTATTATGCTGTACTCGTTAGTCTGATATATTTGACCGACAGTCGGATGTCAGGCACAGAGCAGTATCATATAATCGACCCCGAAATATGTTCGGAGTATAAATTAATGTTTAGGAGTCCGCTATGGAATGGACCAAATCCGTCGGTATCTGCCTTGGGGCAACTACGATGTCAATCGTTGAAATAGAGAAGGATAACTCGGCTCAGGGATTTGCCGTGAAGAATATAATCACCAAAGAACATGAAGGTGATCCGAAAGGAACTCTGAAAAAATATCTCGATGAATACGACCTTAATGAAAAATATCTCGCTGTTACGGGGCGCAAGTTCCGTGAGTTTATCAATATCCCGTCTATAACAGAGCCTGAAGCAGTCGAACTCTCATATAACTATCTGCGGGCCGAGACGAATGAAGACTATGATGCGGTTGTGTCTGCCGGCGGTGAGACTTTCATGGTATATCAGATGGATAAGAAAGGCAGGATCTCCCGTGTGTCTGCCGGCAATAAATGTGCCTCCGGAACAGGTGAGTTCTTTATGCAGCAGATCCGCCGTATGAATGTGTCAGTTGATGAGGCTATCCGCCTTGCTCAAACTTCGACGAAACCGCACCAGCTGTCGGGACGATGCTCAGTATTCTGCAAGTCGGACTGTACACATGCTCTGAACAAAGGTGAGAGTATCGCCGATGTAGCCGCCGGTCTTGCCCGGATGATCGCCAACAAGATCCATGCCCTTGTAGTTAAGCTCAATGCTCAGAAGATAATGGTTGTCGGCGGCACTGCCCGCAATGGAGCTGTTATCAAATATGTCCGGGAACTCGTTAATCAGGTAGATGTTCCGAAAGAAGCACCGTATTTTGAGGCTCTCGGTGCTGCAATCTGGGCATACAACAATAAACAGGCTGAACACCCAGACAAAGATCATTATTTCAAAGACAAAGTTTCGTCGTTTACATTCCAGCGACCGCTGAAAGAGTTCGTAGATATGGTAGACTTCAAGCAGATGCCGCGTGAGAAGGCTGTTGACGGCGATAAATGTATCGTCGGACTTGATGTCGGATCTACGACGACTAAGGCTGTGCTGTTCCGCATTGACGATGAGAAGATCGTCGGATCGATATATCTCAGAACAAACGGCAATCCTGTCGAAGCCTCGCGTAACTGCTATAAAGCACTGCTTGACGGACTGAACGGCACGAAAGTCAATATCATAGGTGTCGGCGTAACAGGTTCCGGACGATATATCGCAGGACTTCATGCCGACACTGACGGAGTTATCAATGAGATCATCGCTCATGCAAGAGCCGCCGCACACTTCGATCCTGAGGTCGATACGATATTCGAGATAGGCGGTCAGGATGCTAAGTACACATACCTGACTAACTCGGTTGCGTCGGACTATGCGATGAATGAAGCGTGCTCAGCCGGAACGGGATCATTCCTCGAAGAGTCTGCGAAGGAGTCACTCGGCATAGAGATGGAAGACATCGCAGATATTGCACTGAACTCTACTAATCCGCCGAATTTCTCCGATCAGTGTGCCGCATTTATCAGTTCTGATATTAATTCCGCATTCCAGGAAGGCATCAGCCGCGAAGATATTATCGCCGGACTTGTGTATTCGATTTGTATCAATTATGTAAACCGTGTCAAAGGTGCTCGTCAGGTCGGCAAGAAAGTATTCATGCAGGGCGGCGTGTGCTATAATCGTGCTGTGCCTGTTGCGATGGCTGCGATCACCGGCAAACATATTATAGTGCCGCCGGAACCGGGCTTGATGGGAGCGTACGGTGTTGCACTTGAGATTGAGAATATGCTGGAGATTGGTCTGCTGCAGCCTAAGTCATTTGACCTCAAAGAGCTGGCAGACAGAACTGTCGAGTATGGTCAGTCATTCCGCTGTCAGGATCCGAAATGTGACCGTCACTGCGAGATAGCGATGATCCATGTATGTGGTCAGAAGATCCCGTTCGGCGGTGCGTGCAACAAGTATTACAATGCCCGCCGTCATGTGAACTACGATGTAGAGAAGTTAAATCATGTCGCATACAGACGGCATCTGCTGTTCAATAAATATATGCAGCCGCGTGCAGATCTGGCTGAGAATGCGATAACCGTCGGATTGAATAAGTCATTCCACATGAATACGCTTCTGCCGATGTATTTCTCATTCTTTAATGAGTTGGGCTGCAAAGTAGTGATGTCCAATGAGGTTCATCAGAGTGCGATCGACAAAGGCACGACGAGTTTCTGTCTGTCGGGACAGATCGCTCTCGGTCTGTTTGAGGATCTGCTAAGGAAGAAGCCTGACTATATATTTATGCCGCAGATTATGGAGATGCATGTATCCGATCAGAAGGAGTACCGCAAGGAGTTCCAGACTGTATGTATGTTTGTGCAGGGCGAGCCATTCTATCAGACTGCGACATTCCTGAAAGATAAGCCTTTAGACCAGAAACCTGTAATGCTTACCCCGGCTCTGAACTTTATGCGCGGATTCGATACTCAGGAGCAGCCGTTTGTAGATGTCGCTGTCAGGATGGGATTTACTGCGGAGCAGGGCAGGGCTGCATATCATAAGGCATTTGAGACGCAGCAGGCATTCTTCAAAGATATGAAAGACGAAGGCCGCCGCATTCTCGCAGAGATAGAAGCTGATCCTAACCGCACGGCAGTTGTGCTGTTCGGACGACCTTACAACGCATTCGCACTTGAAGCGAATAAAGGCGTGCCGTTTAAGTTCGCATCCCGCGGAGTTGAGATCATTCCGTATGATTTCCTGCCTTATGAGCAGGAGGAGAATTACAAAGGCACATATTGGGAGATGGGACAGCGTATCATCAAAGCGGCCCGCATCGTCAAGCGTCATCCGCAGCTGTTCGGCTGTTATCTGACTAACTTCCTCTGTGCATTGGATTCAATGATGGTACCGCATTTCCGAGACCTGATGGGGACGAAGCCGTCACTGACCATTGAGGTGGACAGTCATACCGCTGATGCAGGTGTCAATACCCGTATCGAAGCATTTATGGATGTCGTTAAGAATTATATCAAAGTGCGAGATAAGATAACCGATCCTGTCAGTGACTTCCGCCGGGCAGAGACTGAGATAGACGGTGCCGGCAAGCCGTGGTTCATCGACTCTGACGGCAGCAGGCATTCTATCGTCGATGAGAAGATCCGGGTTCTGATACCGTCGATGGGTGATCTGTTTAACAAAGGTGTAGCTGCATGTCTGCGTCATGCCGGCTGGAATGCGGAAGCTCTGCCGGTCTGCGACCGTGAGGCTCTTGATCTCGGTCGATCTGTTACGACAAGCAAAGAATGTCTGCCGATCATTAACATCATCGGAGAGCTGCTAAAGCATCTGAAATACCGCAAAGATCCTAATGAGAAGACTGTTATATTTCTGGTATCTGCCGGCGGATGCTGCCGTGTAGGTCAGTATGCGATCCTTATGAGGACAACGATTGATAAGCTCAAACTCAAAAATGTCGCTGTCATCACGCTTGCCAATGATAACGGTTATGCAGGATTGGGTATAGGATTCCGATTGGATATGGCGAAGATCATCTATGCAGCCGATGTATTCGATGATATGCGGTCTGCGATCAAGGCTATGGCTGTAGACAGACAAACCGGCATGCAGATATTCGATGAAGAATTTGATAAACTGCTCGGTTCTATCGACCGCAGCAATAAACTCAAATTCTATCCGCAGCTGAAGAAATCCGCAAAGCGTCTGGCAACCATAAAACTTAAGAAACCAATATCCGAAGCGAAATATGTCGGCGTTGTAGGTGAGATCTTCGTTCGACGAGATCATTTCTCGCTTATGGATATTCCTGAGAAACTCGCCGAGAACGGCTTCGTTATGCTCGACGCTCATGTAATGGAGTGGAATCGATATGTTGATTATCTGAAAGAAACTAAGATGTTTGAGATGCAGACAACTCTGCTCGGTAAGATCGAGTCTCTGGCATCTGATTATATCCAGGACTATCATGAGAAGAAGATCAAACAGATTCTGGTAACGACAGGACTGTATGAGTTTGAGATGATCAATATCCGCAAATGTATTGCTCACAGTACGCATTTCTTCCCATATACGCTTACAGGCGAGCCGGGACTGTCGTCAGGAGCATCGCTGTATCATCTCATTAACAAGTGGTGCGGCGTGATAAATATCGGTCCGTTCGGCTGTATGAACTCCAGAATGACAGAAGCCGTTACGACGGCTCACATGACGCTGGAAGGCAAACAGCGAAGCGATGAAGAAGCCGGCGAAGTTATCGATCTGTCGGCGTACCGCGACGATGTGGATATGCTGCCGTTCCTCAGCGTTGAGTCTGACGGCAATCCGTTCAGTCAGATCCTCACTGCGAGATTTGAGACATTTATGCTGCAGGCGGACAGACTGTATGGCATAATGATGAAGAATAAGAAATAGGAAAAAAAGAGATTTTGCGAAGCAAAATCTCTTTTTTTTCCTATTTATAGAATTTTTTTTCTTCCGATATTCGATATGTATAACTCTATTTAGGAGAATTCATATTCGATGAGTCGGCTAAGAAGCAGGATAGTTTTTATAATTATTATATTTTGCTGTCAAATTTATTTGGCAGCAGATGATTATTATTCTGTCAGCACAATTGTGTCGGATGCCGAACTGACTGCTGAATTTAATAACCGCCTAAACTGTCTTTATATTCACAAAAATAATAAGTCCGTACTGATTATGAACGGCTGCAATTACATTTTGTTCGACGGCAACAAGCATTTCATCGATGACTTTGTGCTGACTGAGAACGGGCAGATGATGATCCCGATAACGAGTGCAGCTGAAATTTTGAATTTTTTTTCTGACGGGGCTGTGTATTCTGTTGAGAAGGGCGAGATCGTCAAAAATGACAGTAAGGATAATGAAACTCCGAAGAGGATAACCGAGCGATACTATGTGTATAAGCCTGAGACCGCTAAGAATGAGCAGACTGTCAGTAAGAATGATAAACCTGCAGCAAAACCTTCTCAGAAACCGGCTGAGCCGGCAGTGGTAGTGACTGCAGCGAAGAAATCATCCAAGATCGAGACGATTATTATCGATCCGGGACACGGCGGCAAAGACCCCGGTGCGATCGGGTATAATAACATTCGAGAGAAGGATATAGTGCTGTCAGTAGGACTTATGGTGCAGAAGAAGCTGACTCAGATGTATCCTAATAAAAAAATCATTATGACTCGTGATAAAGATGTGTTTATCCCGCTGGAAGAGCGGTCCAATATCGCGAATAGGGCGTATTCTAAATATGGCAATGCGATATTTGTGTCGATCCATGTGAACTCAAGCCGTGCCCCCAACAGTTTCGGCTTCGAGACTTGGCACTTGACTGCGAATTACAAGCGTGATGTCGTTGATAAGAAGAAAGTCTCGGATGATGCAGGCATCGCCAATATAGTGAATTTAATGATGACCGACGAAATATATAATGAATCTAAAGATCTTGCTCAAAAAATTCAAAATAATCTGGAGACTCAGATAGGATATGTATCTAAGAATCGCGGCATCAAGCAGGAGCAGTATTTTGTCATTAAGAAGTCAGTAATGCCGGCTGTTTTGGTTGAGATAGGCTTCAACAGCAATAAATACGAAGCAATCCGCTTAACAAACTACAACTACCGCAGCCAAATCAGAGACGGAATTTGCGGCGGACTCAAAGAATTCATAACATCTTATGAAAGATCAAAATGAAATCAAATAAAACTTGATTTATTTTCAAATTTAATGTAATATTACCATAATAAAAAATTCAAATTTTTATCTGAAAGGGTAATATTAGACTGATGTGGCTTAAAAAATTCGTTTTTTTTATAGTTTTGGCTGTTTTTGGTGCGGCTCTGTGGGCGGTTTCATTTTTCGTTGGGACTGATACAGCTTTATGCCGAATTTGCTATCCGAACAGTGATTGTGTAGGGATATTAGCACAGTTAAGACGGATAAAAAAGAGTGAAAACAGGCGTATTTTTGTAAAAAACATCGTTGAAGAGACGATTTTAGGACCTGTAGAGGGTAATATCGGTCTCAATAAGAAGAATTTGGC
The DNA here is from genome assembly GCA_017540815.1 of Spirochaetales bacterium. Classification (GTDB taxonomy): domain Bacteria; phylum Spirochaetota; class GWE2-31-10; order GWE2-31-10; family MWDO01; genus RGIG6909. The sequence goes on along the minus strand of JAFYAI010000117.1, from coordinate 14,998 downwards.
TGTAAATGTATTCCCAAAGGAGGCAAAACTTAATTCCGCATTTGTTAGCGAAGACACTGTTTATCTTGATTTTAACAAAGAATTGCTGCTGAATGTGACCAAAAATGCGGCTGAAAGAGCGGCTAAGAACGAAAAAAAAATCGAAGAAAATTCATCTGAAAAAAATATTTGTAAATTTTCGTTGAATTATTTGATTTTATATAGTATTATAGACTCTGTAAATCTGAATTGTCGTGAGTTGACAAAATTTCACATCAGTTTTGATGGTGTGAGTTACAAGTATATCGACGATTTCGGTCCGACTGACGGTGAGTTGTATGCCGATTACAAAGTTCTTGTCAGATGAGAATATAAATGTTAAATCGGCATAAAATAATTAAAGTTTACACTGTTTGTGTGCCGAATTGAGAATATGAAATAAAAATTTTTAAAATTTATTTTTGTAGTTTTTATTTCTTGACAAAATGGATAAATCTCGTATAATTAGGATTGCATGATGTATCCGGTTTGCGGGTTATTATTATAGAAATTTTTTTTAGTGATACACAACAAGGAGTGAAAAAAATGAAAAAAATTACTGCCCTTATTTTAGGTACTTTCTTAGTAACAAGTGCTGCGTTCAGTTCTTTTGCTAAAGAGAGTGTCTTGATTGACTTTGACTTGCTCAAAGCAAACGGCTGCTATGTTCAGGATGAAGAGAGCGGCGAAGGTGAAGGAGAAGAAGGTAAAGCAGGTGAGTGGGAATACTCAGACAGCGACAGTTTCGATCAGCATTTCAAAGCTACTGAGGATGACCGGGATGTTGCAGGTAACTTGAAGGCTATTCCGCAGCACATGCCGACTCTGATTGACTATTCAGCAGTTGCAGGTTCTAACTACTCAGATGAAGAACTTCAGGCTATGAAAGTTTCACTGTCAGCTTATAACTGGCATGTTATCCTTAATTCTTCTGCTGCAACAGTAAAGAATCAGGGATTCTCAAAATGTATTGAGTGGCACAGCAATATGCCGAAGAACTCAACAGGTTTGTTCGACGGTGATGACATTATCGATACACAGTACGATGATGAAGGTGTAGGACAGAAATTATCAGATAAGAAATTTGTTGATGGTGATGGTAAATCTGAAGACGGTACAGGTTTCACTGTATTGGGTGTTAGAATTCACTTCCCTGAAGCATCATTTAACAATTGGGCTTTGATCCGACCTCCTTTCGAGATTCCGGCTTATGAGGATATTACACGGGATCCTGAGTCAGGTGAAGAGATGGATCTTGAGTCTGATGAATGGAAAGAAAATTACAGAGGCAAAGGCAATAAATTCGAAAATGGTTATGGTGTTATCAAGAATGTTGGTGCAATCAAGAGCATGACTGTTAGAATTTACGGCTGCCAGTTCAAGAATCAGTTCGGTGTAATGCTGAAAGATCAGGACAATATCGAGACTGAGATCGACTTCGCAGAGAACTTGAGTTTCAATGGTTGGAAGAAGATCAATTGGACTAACCCGAACTATATCGCAAGTGTTCAGAACAGAGCACTCCACATTGTTCCGCTCTATCCTACAACAGAGCCGTTCATTAAGTTCAACGGTTTCAGAATCTATCGACAGGGCGATCAGATTGGCGGTGACTTCGTTGTATATCTGAAAGATATCCGAGTTAAATACGATGAAGCAGTTCTTAAGAAATCTGCTCCTATCGATCACGAGAAAGCATGGGGCATCCTTGCTGCAAGAACTCAGGCTGCTAAGAAGCGAGAGTTCGAGAAGATTGGTAAAGACGAGATCTTACGCTATCTTGAGAAGCAGAAGATGGATCAGACTCCGGCAACTAGTGCTTACTAATAGAAAGGTTAAAAAGGGTTTAAGATAAAAAAATACCGTCCTTGAGGACGGTATTTTTTTAATGGAGATATTTTTATGGAAATTCTTAAAGCGACATTGATTGCTGTCATTCAGGGAATAACGGAATTTTTACCGATCTCATCATCAGGTCATATTATATTGATGAAACAGCTGCTTGGATTTGAGATTGACAGCAATTTGTTTGATATTGTAGTGCATTTCGGCACACTTATATCGGTTGTGATATTTTTTCGGGTTGAGATTGCCGAACTTATATGCGGTGTGTTTCGCAGACAGACCGACTCTAAGCTGTTTAACAAGACCTTCAGTCAATCTGATATTCTGAAGATATGGCTGTATATGATTATTGCGATCATCCCTGCCGGGATCGTTGGTTTGTTGCTTGATGATTTCCTTGATACAAAGTTCACTGAACTGGGTAATGTGCGTTTCATAATACTGGGATGTCTGTTTGCTGTTACGGCGGTGATACTGCTTTCTACGAAATTTATCAAGTCTTCTAAGAATACTAATCTTTATGAAATATCTTGGGTGCAGGCACTGCTCGTTGGTGTTGCTCAGGCTTTTGCCGTTCTGCCGGGAATTTCACGGTCAGGCACAACGATTACAGCCGGTATTGCTGTCGGTATGAATAAGGAAGATGCAGGCAGATTCTCATTCTTATTGAGCATACCTGTCATTGCGGCAGCATTTATGCTAAAGATCCTCAAACTTGCACTCAATGGAGTCAGTGAAGCAGTGAATATCCCTCTGCTTATTACGGCACTTGCTGTGTCGGCATTGGTCGGATTCTTTGCACTCAAATTTTTATTCAAGATTTTGTCGTCGAAAAGATTTTGGGTATTCTCTATCTATATGATAGTGCCGATTGTTGTATCTTTTGTTTTATATTTTGTAGTTTAAAAATTTATTTTTTGCCGATAATAATAATGACTTGAATTAGGTATTTCACTGTGATTATGCTCCATTCAAGTCAATTATAAAATATGGGATCGAGAGGGGTGTTCCATGAAAGTCGTCAAAAAAAATGTTTTACTCTACTGTATTATCACTGCGAGTCTGCTGCTGATACTGCTGCTTTGTGATGCACTGTTTATGCACAGCAGCGTTACAGGCACTATCTCTAAGAATGTCTTTGATTTCTTTAGTGGGGCTATCGGGCATTTATCGCTGCCGCTTTTGGTGACTGTCATCATCTTTGCGGTTGTGTTCCTTTTCCCGACAGACAAGATCCCCAGATATAACTGGCTGGCAGGTGTAGCTCTGTTCCTTGCAGTTGTTCCTCCGCTGTTGGAGTTCCTCAAGGTCAAAACCCTTGCTAACGGCGACACCCATCCGGGCGGCAGCTATGGTGTATTCAATAACAGTATTATAGAAAAAACAGGCAATTTCTCATATTTTATCTATGGCATTCTTGTTTTTTTGTCATTCTTTATATTCCTTTTCCCGTACCGTTATGTCCTCGCAGGTGTTGTTGTCAATATGTTTACCGGAGAGTCGCATTCTGATACATCTGTCAAGCAGACACGGCCGACTCGCACATCGAATAATGTCGGCATTCATGATGAGTATCGCATTCCAACATCAAATGATAATGTAAAATCAAATGATCGTGCCGAGCGAACTCCTAAGAAGGTCAAACCCAAACCCAAATCTGACACTCCGCCATGGATGACTAAGGTGACATTCGATATTGGCAGCGGATACAGGATAGAGACTCCGATGTTTACGAGCAATGCTAAGCCGACTAAGTTTATCTACAAGGGTGAGCAGCCTGAATATCATATATACGAGCAGATGCCGGAAGAGAGCAGCGTTGTGAGAGCTGTGAATTCTGAGACTAAAGCTGATGAGACTCTGCCTAAAAATGAAGATAAAGCAAAAGTCTCAGTTCAGAATAATGACGGCTCTGACTATTATCGTAAGCTAAAGGAGCAATGGCCTGACTCGTGGAAAAATCCGCAGGCCAAGACTGAGCCGGACAGGCTTCGCTTGCCGCAGATGCAGAGTGATGAAGTGCCGGCTGCTGCAGACTCCGCTGAAGATGAAGTTGTGTATATACAGAATGAAGAGCCGGAGATTAAGCCTCAGTCATTGAATGATGAAGAGATCCACAATATGATCAACAATATCTCTATGCCACATATTGAGGATGCTGAGTTGGTTGACGATGATCCGATCTCTGTTAATGAGATTAAAAGTCAGGCAGACAGTATCTTGCTTGATGATGACGAGGATATATTTTTCAATGGTGATATTGATGATGCAGCTGATGCTGACGAGACTGAGAATGTGGAGATCGATAATCAGCCTATCGTAATGCCGGCTGCGAAGAATACATTCAGCGAGATGGACTGCCTGCCGGATACTGATCTGCTGCAGACAGTTGAGAAGGTTAATCCTCGGATATTTGAGGCAGAGGAGCAGGAAGCCGCTCAGATATTGGAGTCAACTCTGCTGGAGTTCAAGATCAAGGCGACTGTAACTGATATTATCCACGGACCGGTTGTCACATTGTTTAAGGTCAATCCTGCAGCCGGAGTCAAGCTCACTGCTATTGAGAACCTGTCCAATAACCTTGCGATGCGTTTGTCTGCCAAGTCGATTCGTATTATTGCACCGATTCCGGGTGAGAGCGTTGTCGGCATTGAGATACCGAACCGCAAGCGAGAGACTGTAAGTTTCAAGGAGATCATCAACAGCAATGAGTTCATCAATACGAAATACAACATTCCGATAGGTATCGGCAAGGACATCTATGGCAGGATTATAACTCTTGATATGTATAAGATGCCACACATGCTCATCGCCGGTGCGACAGGATCAGGTAAGTCAGTCTGTGTAAACTCATTTATCTGTTCAATACTATTCTCACGGTCGCCTGACGAAGTCAGGATGATAATGATTGATCCGAAGATAGTCGAACTTAAGCCGTATAATGACATTCCGCATCTGCTGGCACCTGTTATTACTGATCCGCGGAAGGCAATCACCGCTCTGAAATACCTCGTATACGAGATGGAACGCCGCTATGAGCTGCTCGGCAATATGGGTGTGCGTGACATTACAGAATATCGTGCTGCGATCAAGTCCGGCAAAGCAAGGATGGAGAATCTGCCGTTTATCGTGGCATTTGTCGATGAGTTTGCAGATCTTATGACGACTGTCGGTAAAGATACAGAGACATTGTTTGCACGCATTACTGCGAAAGCTCGTGCAGTCGGCATCCTGCTTGTCCTTGCGACACAGCGTCCGTCGGTAGATGTAATTACAGGTAATATCAAAGCAAATGTGCCGGCACGTATCGCATTCCAAGTTATATCTGTGCAGGACAGCCGCACGATCCTTGATCAGAAAGGTGCAGATAAACTCCTCGGTCAGGGTGATATGCTCTACCTTAGTCCGACGCAGCCGTTCCCGACTCGTCTGCAGGGGGCATTCCTGTCGAAAGAAGAAGTGGACTCCATCGCTGATCATTGGAAGAGCATCGCTGAGCCGGAGTATATCAACCTTGAAGAGATGGTTGCTGACTTCGAGAATGAAGAAGAAGGCGGTGAGACACTCTTTGATGTCGGCGGCAACTCCGAGGGGCGTGATGCTTTGTTTGAGCAGGCTATTGAGATCGCCCGCCAGTCCGGCAAAGTCAGTGCTTCCTATCTGCAGCGTCGGCTTAGTATCGGCTATAACCGAGCCGCTAACATTGTGGAGACAATGGAAGAGATGGGGATGGTTGGTCCAGCAAACGGATCGAAGCCGAGAGACTTCCTTGGATAATGTCTTAAAAAAAGACGAGATTTTCATCTGAAAATCTCGTCTTTTTTTATTCCTCTATTTTCCCATTGACAAACGCTCAAAATAAATTTATAATAAACAATATGGATATAGAAGAAAAATATTATAATCTTAAGACCAATTTCTATCTGCATAAGGCTAAGCAGGAGATGATTTATTTCGTTGGCATTATCATTTACTGCACGGCGATCTTGGGATTCGTCATCCTGACGAAAGAGAAGTTCCCGACCGTGTATATGAATACTGCGATGAAAGTCATCCTGTTTGTGCTGCTCATCGCCGGGATGGTGTTCCATTATACGATGAAATATCTGTTCCATGCGAAGTTTCGCTATACTAAGTATTACGATGGTGTATTCTCATTCTTAAATGACGGGGAGATTAGTCAGATCAGAGAGAAGATAAGCGAAGAGGCATCTCAAATGCAGAGCCCTCATAAAGAGCCGTTTATGCGGACTGTGTCATCATATCTGAAAAATAGGGGTAACTCATGAATATAGCATTGTTTACAGACTCTTATACTCCGGTTAAGAATGGAGTCGTCACATCGGTGCGCCAGCTCAAGGAAGGCTTGGAGTCCCGTGGTCATAATGTGATCGTCATTACTGCGGAGGTGCCGTATTATCAGGATACCGAGTCCGGTATATATCGGCTACCGTCAGTGCCTGCCAAACTCGGAGCCGGAACGGAATTTCGTTTCAGCATGATCAACCAAAGCCCCATTAATAAATTCCTAAAGAAACGCAAGATAGATATAATACACACACATTCCGAGTTTAGTATCGGATTTTGCGGAAAGCGTGCTGCGAAGAAACTCAAAGTGCCGCTGGTGCATACTACACACACGATGTGGGAGAACTACACTCATTATCTGATGAACGGCAAGCTAATCACTCCGAAGATGGCACGCAAGTATATGGCGATGTATCTGAAGAATGTTACGCAGATTGTCGCTCCGTCTGTTAAGGCTAAGAATTATTATTCGCAGATAGTGCCTAACAAGCCGATCGAGATAGTGCCGAATGGTATCGACAGCGATAAGTTCAAGTCTTCGGAGATCAAGCCCGATGAGATCAATCAGTTGCGCAAAGAATTCGGCATTAAGAAGAATGACATTAACCTGATATTCGTCGGTCGAGTCGGTCAGGAAAAGCGAGTCGATGAGCTGTTCGCTACTGCTGCTCCCATTCTGAAAAAATACGATAATCTTAAAATGATAATAGTCGGAGACGGTCCGAATCTGCACGAACTGCGGGATAAAGCGGCTAAAATGGGATTGCAGAAGAAGTTTATATTTACAGGATTTGTCAACTGGGAGCTGGTATATCGGCTCTACTCAATGTCTGATATTTTCGTGACATTATCGCTGAGTGAAGTCCATCCGATGACTCTTATCGAAGGTGCGATGTGCGGACTGCCGATCATCGCCCGATATGATGAGAGTTGCCTTGACCTTGTTGATGAGGGAAAGTCCGGCTTCCTCATTCACGAAGACAGTGAATTGGAAGACAAGATCAAATACTATCTGGACAATCCCGATGCTCTGAAAGCGGCGAAAGAGGCGAGTTTTGAGCTGTCGAAGCAGTTTACGGCGGAGCATCATGTGGAGAAGATAGAGAAATTGTATGAGAGAGTAATAGCAGAATTTAAGAAGTAACCAAATTTGTCATTCCGAGCGTAGTCGAGGAATATAATAAATAGAGATTTCTCCGCTTCGGTCGAAATGACAGAAATCATAGTCGAAATGACAGAAATATAAACAGGAGTAAATATGAAATTTTACAGCACAAATGGCGTTGCTCCGCTTGTTGAGTTCAAAGATGCGATACTGACAGGCTTGCCGCCTGATAACGGATTATATATGCCGCAGAAATTCGGCACGCTGGACAAGTCGATATTTGCGATAAAGGACTTTCCGACGATGGCATTCGAGGCGGCAAAAGTGCTGCTTGACGGAGCTATACCGGATGCGGATCTGCGGAAGATCATCGACAAGTGTTATAATTTCGATGTGCCGGTTGTCAATGTCCATGACAATGTGAATGTGCTGGAACTGTATCACGGTCCGACTTGTGCATTCAAGGACTTCGGGGCGAGATTCATGGCGAATACGATGAGCTACTTCCTGCGGTCCGGCAATCGCAAGGTCAATATCCTCGTCGCAACAAGCGGTGACACCGGCTCGGCAGTTGCTAACGGATTCTACAATGTGGACAATATCAATGTCGTTATTCTCTATCCGTCTGGCAAAGTGTCCAACCTGCAGGAGAAACAACTGACGACTCTTGGCGGCAATATTACAGCATTTGAGATTGATGGCACATTCGACGACTGCCAGAAGATAGTCAAGACAGCGTTCCTTGATGCTCAGCTCTCAGGTGAGTTCAATCTGTCGTCGGCAAACTCTATTAATATCGGGCGGCTCTATCCGCAGTCGTTCTATTATATTTGGGCGTATAATCGGCTCGCAGGCACAAGCGGCTCGGAAGTGGTATTCTGCACGCCGTCTGGCAACTTCGGCAACCTTACAGCAGGTCTTATTGCCAAGAGAATGGGCTTGCCTGTGAAGAAGTTTATCGCTGCTACGAATGTTAATGATGTTGTGCCGGAGTATCTGTTTACAGGGACTTATACGCCGAGACCGTCACAGAGAACTCTGTCCAATGCGATGGATGTCGGAGCACCGTCTAACTTTATGCGGATGACTGATATGTATAAGACTGTTGATGCGATGCGTGCGGATATTGTGGGGTATAAAGTGACTGACGATGAGACTCGTGCGACGATCCACGATGTCTATGAGCGATGTGACTATATGCTTGATCCGCACGGAGCTGTCGGCTACAATGCCGTTATGAAGTATATCTCAGATACAGGTGAGGCTGATCCTATCATAATGCTGGAGACTGCTCATCCTGCGAAGTTCGGTGAGATCATCACTGATACTCTGGGTATAGCTCCGACAATCCCGCCACAGTTGCAGGCTTGTCTGCAGAAAGACAAAGTGTCTGTGAAGTGCAGCAAAGATTATGATGAGTTTAAGGGGAAGGTTAGGGAATATCTGATCAGGTAAAAGAAAAGATTCTGATTCTCGGTCATAGTGTTCTCCTTGCATATATTGTAAGTGATTAATTATATTTTTGCAAGTGAAATAAAAAAAATGAGGTTTTCTGTAAGAAAACCTCATTTTTTTTATTGAATGATGATTATTTCCAATCCGAATGTATAATTGGATAAAATTTGATATAATGTCGGATTGGCGATAGGTTTTGTTATGGTATAGATTGTATTTATGTGATAATCTTTGTAACTTTTTTCGTTTTTAATTTGTAGTTCAAACGGCGGATAGCTTAATCCGTCAGGATTTGCTTGCATTGGTTTGAAATAATATTTATTGACAACAGAATCTCCAAAATCGATATATATCTGACCGGCATCATCTTTGATTTCAAATTTGTTGATACCGATATGGAGATTTTCATCATCATCAACTGTCAATGCTTGTGCAAATGTATAAGCATTATCAAACTTTATTTGTGCTTTCCCAATTGCGTCCATCGTAAGGTCGCCTGTTGTTGTAGTTGTAACATTCAAGCAGATAATATTGGGATTATAATAGGTGAGAGTCTCTGTTTCCTGATTATAATCATGAGTCATATCCCACAGCTGATTTTGCAGCACAAACAGATGTTTGGTCGATCCTTTCTCATACATTGCAAGTCGAATGTATTGTCTGTTTATAACCGTTACATCATCGGTTGGGTCAATTAACATATATTGCAGTATAGAGATGTTATTATCGCCGGTTATCAGTTTCGTCAAGCCATCGTAGCGTATTCCAACGAGAGAAATCCGATTATCTTTTGACGAATGATGTATAAAATACAGATTGCCGTCGCTGTCTGTTACTTGTGCAGAGTAGAGCGGTGAGGCATTGCCTGTTATCCCAAAGTTTTTCTCTGTACCGTTTGTTTTATTTGTTAATATAAACGGCTTGTCTGCTCCGTAATCAAATCTTATATTGTATTTAGCGTTTCTCTGCGAAATACGGAACTCTTGATTGGTGACAGCCCTGTCGGTGAAGCTGATGACTGTATCGGAACTGACTAAATTGAGTCCGCTATTCTCCGTAATATACGCAATACTCTGATTAATCAATGTCTCGCTAAGCGTATTGCCGGTTTGAGTGAGAACGTACAGTGACGGGGAATCATTGTCAGACAATTTGACCGCTGCAACGGCTGTACCGTCCACTTCGCTGAATGCAGTGTTTGCGGCGACATTGACATTATGTGCAGTCTTAATCTTGGATGTATCAATCGCCGGAGCAGGTGCGGCATCCTCACCGTCGTAGTAGAGCAGAGTGTCGCTCTTGGCTATGATACTGCCAAAGTCTGTGCTTGCGTCATAGACGAGCCGCACAATGTCGTCTCGGTAAGAGTCTATCGACTGGTCGATCGTGATAGTATCAACACTGACATCGAGGATATAGATACTGTGCATACCGCCGCCGTATATCGTAAGTGATGACAGCGATGACGATGAGATCTTGAGCGAGCCGCTGCCAAGTGATGCGGCGGCGGTCACTGACGCATTGGCAATGCCGTTAAGCTCAACTTTGTCACTGCTGACTGTCAGAGCGGCATTGCCGAAGTCCAATCCGCCGGCGTTAATAGTCAGTGCTTTATCGATATTGGCGGAGAGGCTGCCTTCAATGGTGTATTGGCTTAGGTCGATCGTGTCTCCTTCGTTTGCTTTATCTATCACAAGCTGCAGTGATGCAATCTTGTTGTCTGGCTGATCGGTATTAGTCTTTGTGGTGTTTTCCGGATTTTCGTTAGGGCAGCCGATAACGGTGAGCGTCATCAGCAGTGCCATAGTCATCATTAATATTTGTTTCATAGTAGCTCCTCGATTTAATCAAAAAAAGGATTTTGCTCTACGCAAAATCCTTTTTTTGGTGGTTAATATGTAACACTTTTTGTTGTGCCGTCATTATCGCAGTATTCTATAACGACATCCTCACCGTCATATCGCATATCTGTTACGCCGAATGTGTATGCAGCAGTGATGTCTGCCAGTGTAATCGGATTGCTCTCGATCGTATTAGGATAAGTGTAGCTTGTCGTGATGCCGAGACCGCCGTATGATTTGTCCTCAGGTTTCGTCAGACTGAATGTCGAGTTCGTGATATTCGGTGTATATTTGCGGACGAGACTGTTATCACAGCTGAATACAACATTGCCTGCATCAGTTGTAACATCGAATTTGGTAATATTGATGTATACATTTTCATCTGCATCAACTGCTATTCCCTGCGTATAGAAGTAGTATGAAGATGCATTGCCGCTTATAATCCCCGGTATGTTATCATAAGGATTTTCCGTTGTACTAATGTCGAGCGAGCCTATCAGATTAACTTGCACCGAGTCTATGTGTTTATCGTGATTGTATGTAGTATCGATCAGATCATACAGATCAACTGTCGGGCGACCGAGGTAGTATGTAGCGTTATTATCATTGCCTTTGACAATGTTGTCTGCACTCCATAATCGTTTCCATGATACATACAGATGTCTTCTTATGCCTTTTTTATACATGGCAAGACTAATTGCATAGTTATCTATGACATTTTTATTTTGTTCGAATGCTATGTCTTTTATAGTTACGGATTTTACGCTATATTCATTTCCTTCAAACATATTGACTAATGCAGAGTAGGTCGCATATACCAGCTTTATCTCTGTGCCGACTTTCTGAGTAAAGTACAGATTGCCCATATCATCGGATGTTTGAGTAATGTATCTTGGATCATACACGCTTTCGATTGTCAGATCTTTTTTTGTGCCTGATACCTTATCTTTAAGTGTATATGGGGTTGCTTTATCTTTATCAAAAGTCAATGTAAAATCATATTTTCTCTTTGGCACAATGTAGCTTGCGTTCTCGCTGACACTCTCAGTAAAACTGATAGGAGTTGGGGCTGTATTACTTTTTATAATCTGCGTCGGCACAGACTCAAATGTTTTCTCGATAGCATCGACGAAGAATGCCTGATCAAGTGTGCTGTCTTTTGCGACAACCGAGATAAACTGTTTTTGGGATTCTTCATCAGTAACTGTGACGGCTGCGTAGTCATCTGACAGATCATCAAACTTTTTATTACTGCCGAGAGTGACACCTTTGTTAATCTTTAACTTTGATCCATCGAAATTGTTATTACCGTCAGAGTAGAGCAGTGATGACTGTTGAATATTCAATGACTTTGTAAACTTTGTTGCATCATTGCATAAGAGTCGGACAAACTGATCTTTATCCGATTCATGAGCTTTATCCAAAGTTGTATCATCAATCTTAGTGCCGCTTATATCGATGGTGTGCATACCGCCGCCGTATATCGTAAGTGATGACAGCGATGACGATATGATCTTGGTCGAGCCGTTGCCGACTGACTTCTCGACGATGACGGATATGTTATTGATGTTGTCCAGCGACACTCCGTCGGTCGTGATCCTAATCAATGCGTTGTTCAGGTTGGTGTTGCTGCCTGTCACGGTGAGTGCTTTGTCGATCGTGATCTCAATGTTGTCATCTGTCAGTTCTATATTGCTCAGATTGACTGTTCCGTCTGTCGGATTGTTAAACAGATTAGTCAGTGTCATACCGGCTATCTTTTGTGTTGGAACTGCAGGTTGTCTCGTCGTGCTGTCATCAGAGCCTGACAGATCACATCCGATGAGTCCGCATATCGTCAATGCGGTCAATAAAATAAAAAATCGTTTCATAATAACTCCTTATAATAAAACAATTATAATATTTTAGAAAAAAATAATCAAGTTGAAAATAAAAAAAAATGAGATTTTGCATTGCAAAATCTCACTTTTTTGTTTGATTATGGGTTATCAGAGTACAACTTTTTTGCTGGATGATGAGAGCTTCTCCGCAGCAGCAGCCAACTCGCCGATAGAAGCGGTGACTTCTGTGATAGTGCGGTGAATAGTCTCGATTGAAGAGGCGAAAGAGTTGGTCTCGGCTTTAAGACTTTCTGAGTTCTCATCCATAGTCTTGATATTTGCAGAGATCTGCTGCATAATCGGAACGATCTTATCAGTCTCCGACTTGGTTTTATCGGCGAGTTTGCGGATCTCGGTAGATACGACTGCAAATCCTTTGCCCATCTCTCCGGCACGGCTTGCCTCGATAGCGGCATTCAGCGAGAGCAGGTTGATCTGCTCAGATACTTCGCTGATCGCATTAACGATAGGTCCGAATGAGTCCGACTGGTCTCGCATCGAGTTATTGAGTTCTTTGGAGATATTAGCCAGAGAGGAGATCTTCTCAAATGCTTTCTTAGCATTATCGGCAAGTGCTGAGATCTCATCCATTGTTGCACGCATCTCGTTAGTAGTGATCGATATGCCTTCGGAGAGTTCGCTGCTGTCTGTCATCGCATTTCGCAGAGATGTCTCCAGATAGTGACGGCAGTTTTTCTTGACATTGAGATTATAATGCAGTGCCGTCGCGAATTTCTGACATGACGCATATCCGCACGAAGTACAGTTGAGGAAGTCTGATGCAGACTTTTTATTCAGCTGGTTGTATTCTTCTTTCAGCTCATCGTTGGTAAGCGTCTCTATCGGCGTGGCCGACTCGGAGTAGTAGACACGATGCAGATCTACATCAGAGTTATCATCGATGAATTTGCGGAATGTCTTATGTGCTTTATCTTTCGTGATGTAATACCGCTTCGCTTTGTCGCTCACATTATTGATGACAGCCTGAGTCTCTGTCAGAGTCAGATCATTCAATGCTGCTGGTCCGCGGAAACATCCTCCGATACAACCGAGCAGATCTATCATAATAGGCATCAATTCACTGTCTTTATTGACGATCTTACGCAGGTCGTTGAGATACTTCTTATAGATAATATCACCTTCTACATGCTGGATGTTGGGACTGTCGTAGTATCCTTCGATAATATCTTTGAACCCGCCCGGCTGACTGAATACTACACCCCGTTCCGGTTTGATCCATTCAAAGTTGCCTTTGGTATACTGTGTCAGGTCAACTTTGTGGACTTCCATATATTTCTTGAGATTGGTGAATGTCAGATTAAACTGGATGGCATTGTCTGTATCCGGATCGCGGAACTCTCGGCGTTTAGACAGACACGGACCGAGATATGCGATATTGCCGTCGAAGTTAAGGATCTGACGGATATACTTGGCAAGGATAACAGCCGGAGAATGATACGGACTAAGATAGTCGATAAGTTCCGGCACATATATCTTGATGTATTCTGTTATAGACGGACAGTGCTGCGAGATGATCGGGGTAAGTCCTGTTTTTTTCAGATAATCAAGATTCATAACAGCAGCGATCTCGGCTCCGAGTCCTTCGTGGAATATCCCTGTGAATACGAAAGTTTCTTTGAGCCAGCTCAGCATTTGCAGATACTGGTTCGGGAATGACGAGATGATCGCCGGAGAGACTATCAGACAAGTCTTTTCACCGCGGTTAATCGATTCCAAGAATTCGTTAAAGTCATCAATGACGGAGATTGCCTTATGCTTGCAGGCAAAATAGCAGCGGCCGCAGCCGATACAGAGATCTTTATTGATCTGAACGCCTTTTTCATCGACCTCGAAACAATATTTGATAGGGCAGGCGGCAATACATGCGTGACAGTTTGTACACTTCTCCTTGTCCACATTTACAACTTTACATAATCCCATAATGCACCCTTTGTCTAAACAGATTTTCTTTTATTATCGGACTAAAAGTGAGTTTTATAAAGAGAATGACAAATTTTACGGAGAAAATATTATCGAAAAATTATAATAATTTCAAAAAAAATGTGTTAAATTTTGCAATAATGTGTTATAGTTAGATGTGAATTATATGCAGAACAGATATAATATAGATCATTTTCTCAGACTTTTCTTTTGTCTAATATTGTGTATCTTTGCTGTGTTTTTGAGCAGCTGCAAAGATACTGCTGTTAATCTGCTTGCCGCAGGTGATGATGTGTATGTCGGCTGCTGGTATAATGATAATGTCCTTATCTTTGAAGGAACGGATACGACTCACGGGAAGCGTATCCTTGATTATAACTCTGCCGAGGGGCAGGCTTTTGCTCAGTTTAACAAGATCAACTATCAGGATACTAACTATGACTTCAAGGCGAAGTATCGCAGTATGCTTGCTTTGCCTGAGTTGGCTTCGGAGCATCATCCGATCATAAGGTCTGATAATGCCGATAAACCGGCAGAAGAAGTGCAGCCTGCCGAGAAATCTGCTGTTACTCTCGATAAGACGAAGCTGCCGACTTATTCGGCTC
>JAFYAI010000116.1 GCA_017540815.1 Spirochaetales bacterium | reverse complement strand
TATTAATTACTAATTTATAATATTATTAAGTAATACTTAATAATATTATAAAAAACTCGGCAAATGCCGAGTTTTTTATAAATCACTCAAAACTCATCCGATGAGATTACCGCCGAGCGCTTGATATAACCGCTCGTTCCGTCGGGAATGCGGATCTTAATAAATGTTCCGGTATTCTCGATAACAGTCCCCTTAGCACCTTCAGACAGCGTCATTAACACTGAACCCGGATCAGTCGGCGACAGATAAACATCAGTCTGTTGGACTTTAACAACATAGACATTGCGGTTATAGTCAGCACGCTGCAAGCCGAACCATATAAACCCGGTCACCGACAACAGAAAAAACAACAGTGCCATAATACCGAAACCGCGTATTCCGTGAGTAACATAGAACAGGATAAACATAGCGACAGTCAGTATAATAAGGACAAGCAGCAGCGGTATCAGAACTTGCCTGCCTATCAGAAACAAAACCCGCTTAGAGTGGACATTCTGCAGCCCTATATCAGGAGAATCATATATCCGCTGATAAACAACTTCCAGATTGTGATACAGATCTGCATCGAATGGTTTATACATCAATGCCCGCTCGAAATAGTAACGAGCCTCACCTATCCGCCCCATTTTGAAACAGCACGAACCGAGGTTGAAGTTCACCTCAAAGTTGTCGTATTCCGGATGAGTCACCAAAATATCATAAAATCGGCTATATGATGTCGCCCAATCATTTGCAGAATATGCGTTGACAGCCTGCTCAAACTGCTGCTCCGCCGAATTATCACCATTCTGAGCATACAGGGCGAGAGTCAAACTCATCAGCAAAAAAATCATCCATATATATCTGTTCTTCATACGCTACTCCGTTTTCCCATTCGCCTGATGCTCGATCTCTCGGATCAAGACTGAGATCTGACTGATCAGATCAGACAGATTGACACTGCTGTCCGCCCCGCCGAATCGCATCATATCGAACTGCAAGACATAATCACGCAGTTTATCAAGAGACTCCTGACCAATCTTGCCCGACAGCTTATCCTGCAGAGCCCGTGATGTAAACTCCACAGAGTCGATATTAAACTTCTGAACGAAGTACAGTTCCAATATCTTATACAGACTGTCGATCGTATTGGCGGTCTCATGAGGAGTTGAACTTTTATGACTTTTCTGCAGCTTGGCGATCGCAGCGGCAAATACTTTATACGCATTCTTAGATCTGACTACCTCGTCAGGAGTATCGCTGTTCTTCCTGTAAATAATGAAACGAACAAACAGCAGCAACAATATCGCAATAATGACCACAATATAGATAATCACAAATAAGTTAAACCATAAATCATAATTTAACCGATCCTGTTTGCTGCCGACATTCATACGGATATAAGTAATATCCGACAAGTCACGCACCACATTCAGCCGCTTCGTGCCATCCTCGTTATAATGAATAACCTTCGACTGATCGTCCTCACTGCTCTTGCGGCGATTCTCAGTCACATTGAGAGTGATCGTCTTACCCGGCAGCACTTTATACTGCCCTGACTTCACATCAAAGTAAGACACATCAGGGAATACGACAGTATGAGTACCAGTCTCAGTCGGTTGGAGCAGTATCTCCCAACGCTTAATCTTCATACCCGACTTTGCTTCATCAAGTGAGTTCTTGGACGAGAATACATCTATCGTATCATCGATCTTATACTCAATATCTTTACCGGCATGTAGATTGCCCATTCCTTCAATAGTTACAGTCAGTGCAGCAATATCTTTCGCATCAAGAGTTGTCTTATCAGCCGATATATTCATCGTGAAGTCACCAACCAATCCGCTGTAGTTTGCAGGAGCATTCGGCGGGAGAGGTTTGACCTTGAGCTTGATCGGATCGGAGACAAGCGTCATCGGCTCATAACTATAGAAGAAACTCGACGGCGACAGTCCGTGGAAGTTGTAGACAACTCCGGGTATATCATAGTCGCCCTCGCGTGAGATGAACACTCTTTTCTTCTCAATCTCATAATGCTGATACGAGATCCCATTAATCGTTTCGCTGCCTTTGAGATTTTGACTGTCACTGAGATTTTCCGTCCATGCGGCAGTCGGCAGTTTCAACGCTTCATAACTTATCGTCTGGACATGTGCACGGATATACAGATCAACAGTAATCATCACAGGTTCATTCTTATACACTTCCGTCTTGTCGGCATTGACACGCAGCAGATAGTTACGGTTTGTGCGGTCTACCGCTTTATAGCTGCCGTTGCCGCCTGGCTGCTGATTATTCACAGAATTGTTATTGCCGCCTTGATTGGACGGCACACTCGGAGATGAGCCTGCTTCGTCAACTTTAATCTCGACCGAGTTAGTCTCATAAATATCACGTCTAATCTTGACCTTAAACGGCCCTATTGTATAATCCCCCTTCTCAGTAGCACGCAGATAATAAGCGATCGTATAACTTACACTCGATACGCCATTGACCCAGCTGCTGCTCATAGACTGCTCGCTTCGGATCTGCGTAATATTCGGACCGAAGTCAAGCGGCTCTGCATAATCAAGCGACTGCACACCGCTTGCCTCTACAGAAAGTTTAAACATCTCTCCAACGACAACCGAATCTTTATTGAGATATATTCGCACACTGACTTCTTTATTGGCGGCGAAGATACTCATCCCACATATCAGTAATATCCAAACAATGCAAAATGACTTTTTCATATTCATTACCAATACTTGCCTTTTTGATTTCTTTGGTTTGCTTTTGCTTTATTTTTCTGTTCGTCTCTTTCCTTATTATCTAACGCATCAAGCATCTGCTGCATCTCCTCCCTTGTGGGCTTACGCTGCTGAGCCTGCTGTTCATTTTGTTCATCCTGCTTATCTTCATCCTCATTCTGCTCTGCCTGCTGAGCCTGCTGTTCTTCTGATTGCTGCTGCTGCTCCTGATTTTGCTGATTCTGCTGGTTTTGCTGCTGCTGCTGAGCCATCTCCAAAAGTTTGCGGCATATCTGATAGTTATACCGTGCATCATCATTGCTGTCGTCTTCCGCCAGTGACTGCTTGAAGTCCACCATCGCTTCGTCAAATTTCTTCTGCTTGAATGCATTCAGCCCGTTATTATATGCGATCTTCGCACGCAGAGCCGAGTCCTTGGCAAACCACGAAGCATTCTCATAATACTCCGCCGCCTTAGCATAGTCCTCTTTCATAAAATATGTATTCGCCATATTATAGTAGAGTTTGGCAAGTTCGTTGCCTTTGAGCTTATTCACCGCCCGACTGTAATCCTCCAACGCCTTATCATAGTTACCTTTATTGAATGCTTTGTTGCCCCAAAATCCGCCGTTCATATTCCCAGCCAGCTTCTTCACCGGCACATCACTCGACTGATCTGCTTCCTGTGAGAATGCCGAAACAGGTACAAACATTCCGAACGACAGCAGCAAAGCCACAAAGAACCACAGCCGCTTAGCATTGCCCATCCAGCCGAATCTGTTATCATTCTTACGGATAAGCCGCCCCTGATCCAGGATAAATCCAATCGCAAAACACAGCAAAGCAGGAATTAGGAACAAGTCATAATGCTCTTTCATCTGCTCGTATTTCAGATCGGACTGTTCCTTGCTCTCGATACTGTTAATACTCTCGATGAAGCGGCGGAGTTCGCCCTTAGAGTTGGTACTCTTCATATAGCTGCCGCCGGAAGTCTCAGCTATCTCGATAAGTCTGTGCTCATTAAGCCGGCTTATGACATGCTTGCCATTCTCGTCTTTGACATACGACTCTATCTCACCTTTGCTGTTCCTAAGCGGTATCGGCTCACCGTTACCGGATCCAATACCGACTGTAAATATCTTAATGCCGCTTTCCTTCGCTTTCTTCAACATTCTGTAATAAGGTCCGTCAAGATCCTCACCGTCAGTCATCAGCAGTATCATCTTGTTGCGAGGCTCATTGTCATCGAATGCGTCGATCGCAGTCATCACTGCATCACCGATATTAGTGCCTGACTTTGCAAGCATCCCGGGATAAACAGACTCCAGGAAAAACTCAACTGCGGCATAATCATGCGTAACAGGAGCAAGCAGTTCACAGCTGCCGCTGAATACCATCAGCCCGACTCGGTCACCTGTATTCATTCGCAGCATCTCGACGATACTTCTCTTCGCAGAATCAAGCCTCGTCGGAGCGACATCACCGGTTGCCATTGAATAACTCGTATCAAGGACGATCATAACATCGCGGCCTTTGACATTCGACTCTATCGTCTCAAATCCCCATCGCGGGCGAGCCAAAGCAATGATACTAAGCACAAGTCCCAATGTATAGAATATTATCCTAATCCACTTCTGACTCTCAGAATAAAACGGCAAGATCTCGGAAGCATTGCTGCCGGCAAGCATTTTCGCACGCTTACGCTGCTGCAGAATATCAGCGATGAATATCAGCACAATCAGCGGAACAGCTATCAATAAATAAAAGACTTTTATATTCGCAAACATCAGTTCAACCTCTTAAATGCCAATCCGTTAAGGAAAATGCCGCTCAGCATCAGGATAATGCCGATCGCCGCCCAAATATAACCAATATCCTTAAATCTCGTATATTCATAGCTCTCTATCTCATGTTTCTCAAGTGCATCGATCTTATCAAATACAGGACCGAGTTCATCTGATGTCTTCGCATGGAAGAATACTCCGCCTGTCTGATCGGCGATCTGCTGAAGCAGCTTAACATCGACTTCTTCTCTGCTGCCGATACCTACGGTATAGACCTTGATGCCGAATTCTTTGGCAATATCCTGAGCCGCCTCCGGTGTGATCTCCCCAGAATTATTGATACCATCGGTCACAAGTATTACGATCTTGGACTCAGGCTTATTATTATCCTTGATATGCAGCAGACGATTGACAGCAGCGGCAAGTCCGACACCTATCGAAGTGGAAGTCTGCTTATTCGGATCTATATATATACGCTGAATGACGGAGTTAAGCAGACTGAAATTCACCGTGGCGGGACACTTAAGTATATAAGACTCCTCAAATGTGACAAGCCCTATTCTGTCACCAACACGATTAGCGATAAACTTCTGGATAATCGCCTTCGCAGCATCGATACGCGTCTGCCGAAACGAGTCATTAGTCAGCATACTGCCCGAGACATCAAGTGCTATCATAATGTCGATACCTTCGGAGACGATCTTCTCTCTCTTCACGCCGGACTGCGGTTTAGTCAGACTGAAAGCGATGAAGAACATTCCAAGCAAAATGCTCGCAATCGTCGCATAGTAGCCGACAACTCGAAGCGATAATGTTCCTCGGAAGCCCGATGTGCCTGACATTCTGACACCTTTTTTCAGAATGAACCGCGACAGGAAGAAAAACACCGTGCATCCGAGAGGTATTATAAGGAAGAAAAGTGCCAAAGGATTATCCAAACGATATATTGTCATTTTGCATCTCCTTCAGCCGCTTTATTTTGCTCATTATCATTATCAGTCTCGGTCTTGTATATCTGATGAATGTCGTAACCAAGCTGCTTAATCTCATCTTTATACATATTCAACTGCGGCAGAGTGTAATCCGCCTTAGCGAACTTTATCATATCTATCTCACCGAAACTGCGGTTAATATTATTCGTCCAGTCTGTATTGACGTTGTGTTTCTT
>JAFYAI010000115.1 GCA_017540815.1 Spirochaetales bacterium | reverse complement strand
GTTGCCGGGATCACAGCTGTCACGGATAACAATGTCACGCTTGTCGGACGCAAGACACTTACCATGAATAACAAAACAAGCCTTATTGAGATGTCCGGCATCGCTAATATGAATCGGATTAAATCCGGCACAATTATGTCTTCGGATATTCAGGATCTGTCACTGAGAGTGACTACACTGCTGTTCAATGCGAATGATGTATTAAACAACGATGATCTTGTCGAACAAAGAGTTAATCCTGATGCCACAGATGATGAGACCACAGAAACAGTCGTCTCCGAAGAAAAACGCCGCCGGCTGTTTATGCAGTATGTCAACCAATTAATGAATCTGATATATTAAAATATATCACCAAACAAAAAAAACGAAATAATCAAAGATTATTTCGTTTTTTTTGATTTAACATTTATTGTTTTATGTAATGATTGACTTCTCTGACAAGATGAGCAGTGCCGTCATCATCGTAGCGAACCATCTGCAGATAATCCATCATCATTAGGACTTTGTTCATAATGACAGGATAGGCTGATACAGGCTGATCAAAATCTGCAAATCCCTTGTCGAGCAGTTCTCGATATTTCACAGCAAAATAATCAATGATATTTTGTTTGGTAACACCGGGATGATCGTTTATATAATGCTCCACAGTCGGGATAAAATTATTTATGATCGTCAGATCCGGCGACTGTGCAAACTTTCGCAATTTGCGGGACAGCATCGTCCAATTATCACCGACATTCTCAATAGGACTGCCGTGTCCCGGACAGATCATCCTGATAGGCAGAGCCTGCAACCGCTGATAAGACTCGGTAAGCAGTCTCAGAGCAAGCGGAAGCGACTGGTAAATATCGAGCTGAGGCACGACACCGCTGTATATTGTATCACCTGAGAATAGCAGCTGCTGAGTCGGCAGCCAAAATGATATGCCGTCAGTAGTATGCCCGGGAGTCATGATACACTCTATATAATCTGTATCAGTGATACAGATGCGATCGCCGTCACTAACGACCATATCAGTCTGATACGGCTCTGCAATCGAGTCTATCCCTTCAACAGCATTAAACTCGTTCAAGTGATTGAGGAAATAATCATGGCTGTCAGATACTACAATGTGCATATTAGGATTATGCTGCTGCATATAAGCACAGTTGCCGACATGATCAACATGAGCATGAGTGACCAATAGATAATCAATCGCTCCGATGTTAATCCCCGCATTGGCAAAATCAGATAGGATCTCATCCCGATCCAGATAATGCCCTGTATCGATCAGTATCTTCTTAGCAAAATCAAGATAATAAATATTGGAACTCTGCTGATGAGACATAACCGTAATGTTGTCTGATAATTTGCTGATCATATTTGTATTATACAAAAAATCCGTGGAAATTTCAAGACAAAATCAGACGGTTTTATAGATAATAAACAGTTTTTTCTCATAGATCTGGCTGTATTTCTCCAACGGGTTGAAACTGTTTGCCAGATCCGGCTGCTTACGTTTCTTCCGCTCGAAGCCAATGTCGATCTTTTCTTTCATAATGCGAATGCAGACCGGCAGCAGAGACTCTATCTCACGTGGCTTAATCTTCGGAATATTCTGCACGATCATCTTGAATATATTCGGATAATCCGGATTTTTGTTTGTATTCAGGACAGTTTTGTTGAAATTCGCCTCAAAAATCGCCTTTTGCTTCGGAGTAAGCTCAAACGCCGACAAATCATATTCATCAAGAGACTTGAAAATATGAAACAAAAATCGCTTGCAGTCGCGGCGCTTATAGTAAATCGTATGCAGCACACCCAAGATCTGATTGGCAAGAGTAATATCACGGTTGGACAGCATTGATATATACGACCGGTATTTCTTGACCTTAGTATTCTCAGTCTTAGATGCTGTGCTGTCTGTTACGCTCTTAACAGCATATATCTCATCAATATCACGCTTTGGTTTACGCTTCTCAGGAAAGTAGAGCCATGTAATGCGCTGCTGATATTCCCAGTTGAATCCGGATCGCAGATTGAGCTTGTCGTCAAACAACAGCTTAAACCGAGTCTTATCCACATGATGGTTGAGTACCTTCATACAGCCGATAATATGCTGCGATATGATCGATTCATCAATATCGGGGACTTTCTCATGGCACAGCGTGATAAGATTAGCATCAGGAAAGTGTGTCAGATACTTGCGGAAGTTTCTCATAAACAAGTCTTTATTGAACTCTTCGCCTGTCAGACACATTCGTCGGAAAACATCAAGTCCTCTAAACAACCCCAACATTAACTTATATCCGGTCTTCTTGTCATGATATACATCAAGCAGGGCTTGTATGATTCGGTTGCGATATTCGATTCGCTGCTTGGATATATCAGACTCAATGCCGCCTGCACGAACTGATAATCTTGATGACGAAAGGAAATCATCAGCTGATGATTTTTCTATTTCATCAGGTGATGACTTTTCTATCTCATCACCTGATAGCTTTTCTGTTTCATCATCTGATGATTTTTCTGTCTCATCACCTGATGATTTTTCTGTTTCATCGAACTCTGCCGGTGATGTTTCGAGAACTTCTGAACTTTCTTCAATCTCAACTGTATCAGACTGTTCGGGCAGTTCCGGCTGCTCAATCAGATCTGTGGATTCAGATTCAATCTGATCTGTGGGGTCTGACACAATGTTTTCTGTCGTGTCAGCGTTTTCATCACCTGATGACTTTTCTATCTCATCACCTGATGATTTTTCTGTTTCATCGAACTCTGCCGACATATCACTGAACAGCTCAGAGTTATCTTCTGTATCGACACCTGTATCAATCACAACATCATTGCTGACTATTAACGACTCATTGTCGTCTTCCCGAAATGAAATAGGGCTGTAATGAGCATCTTCTTCACCGTCAGATTTCAATGAAACAAAAGTGTCATCATCATCTTCGGTGTCTTCCTGCAGAAGAGAGTCGGTAGATGGTGAAGAGGAATAAGACTGTGATATAATATTATCTGCTACAACCGAGTCTTCATAGCCAATTCGCTCAATCATTGACTTGTAAGCACTGTATCCATCATGTTCTGACGGTTGCTCATTCGTTTCTGCAGAGTCGGTTTCGGTAGATTCAGCAGCATCACTCTTAATAGGAACATATTTTCCGTCGGTATCGTCTTCGGAGCTTTTATTTTTCGCTATTATCTTGTTAAAAAAATTCACAATAGGGAACTTTTTTAAGAAATCAAGATGATTCTTTTTCTTATCAGGCGTTATCTCAGGTTCTTCATTTTTGACTTTATTTGTGATGATAAACTTCTGTATCTCATCCTCATCAGAGAAATCAACTTGTGAAATATCATTAAGGAATCCGCTGTAGTCATCGTGGTTTTTCGGAATGTGAGTAATGTACCGCCGGAGAATGTTCAGCGTATTCTGAAAATCCGATATTTCCGTGGAATAACTATACATCGCCAGCGATGAGATGAGCATATCGATCTTATGAGGATATTCATCCAGAATGTGCAGCAGATTATTCAGAAATGTTTCATCATCAGGAGAAATGTCATATAAAATCTTGTTGAATTCAGCAAAAATGGCAGGTGAGTTGAATCTCGAAATGAAAGAGACCGCCTGATGAATGTCGGTGAAACGCTTCGCTGAAAATAATCTGTCAAGGTAATTGTTATTCACTTCTTCTGCCAAATAAAAGATATTTTCTTAATATTTCGACATTTCTTGAAATTCTGTTAGTGTTTTTTGACCGCGATGCAGAATTACACAAGATATTTCTCTGCGAATGAATGTTTATCGGTAATAGAGAAAAAACTGTCAAGGCGGACTGATTTGAGCAGCTGAAAAACTCTGCCCTGAATATCAATCAAAAACATTTTAATATTCTTGCCTTTGGATAGGTTGGCGATCTGGACAAGTTTGCCTATACCGGACGAGTCTATGAAACTAACCTCAGCCATATTGATACCTAATATCTCGATAGGCTCATTCAAGACAGGGAAAACATTATCCTGGAAGTCCTGCAGCGATGTAATAGTAAAATCACCTTTAAGATAATATAGTTTTGTATTGTTCCTGCTAATTGTTTCGATATTCATATTGTTCCTCCTAACTTACATCTCAGGCGGCATGATACGCATAGCCTTACGGTAAAGCTGTCTGTTCTCGGCATAGTCCATCACAATAACTTGAAAGCCGACTAATCCGGGCAAAGCATTGAAATCCATAATATAATAATCAAATTCCTGTCCGTTGCAGTACAGATCATCAAAAGTCATATTTGTATCGCTTAATAAGAGTTTCTGGCCGTCTCGTCTTATATAATCGAACTTGATACCGCCTGTCTCTACGCCATCAACAATGACTTTAATCTGATACGGAGTAAAATATCTCAGTGCAGGAGTTAGTCGATCCTTGCAGCGAACGAACATACTGCCGCCACGGTTAAGCCTTGTGTCCCGCAGAAAACTTACTGTATTGCCCTCAGCAGTACGGAAATATATATCTTGAATTGACGGTCCGACATTATCACTGATCTTTAGTATTGACACAGGGTTAATGAATCGATTTGCCGACGGTTCTTCTATCTCAAGATTAAGCGTTCCTGTATTATATGTATCAGTGTCAGGCATAACTTCGCCGATTTGTTCGCCTTCATCATAGGCTGTTTTAGTATAATGCTTATCATTGATAAGGTTAGAGTATTTGTAGCGGTATTTATTATCCTGTCCCTGTATAACGAGATAGTCACCTCCGGCATAATGAATAGTTCGTCCGGATTTCTTGCGGTAAAATATAACATTGGACTTCTCCAAAGCATACACAGACCTGTCTTTAGATTGCAGATCGATACCTCGCTGGAATCCATTATTCCTCATAGCACCGAACATCGATACGACAGTATAATTATTCATCACCTTTGGTGCTGCATCTTCTTCATCACTTTTAGATACATTTTGCTGCTGTGCCGCCAAACAAAATGTCATAAAGCAAAACATCGATATGTATAATATTTTTTTCATATTAACCTCATTCTTTAACAATCTCATTATTTTTTGGGAAACATCTCCTGTAACATCTGATAAAAATGTCTTTACTTAACTGATATTTACCCAATAATTCATCAAGGCACTGACCGTCTATGATGATCTTCCTCATAACCATATAAAATTTCAGATCCGGCGATGCCGTAACGGCATTAAACTTATGTTCTTCAAATAATATTATCTTAAAGATAGAAGCGATCATTGTTATGAAATTAGCCTCCAACTCAAGATAGAAGAACGAACTGTGTCTGTTTTCATTCTCACCGCATACTTTGAATATATTTTCAATCATCTCGATTACGCTTATATTCAGCGAGAAGCTGAAACAAAATCCTGACGAAGCATTGAAGATCTCTGAGAACGGATAATCTGCCGCATCGCGAATCTTCGACAAAATCTGAGAAGAAAACTCCTCGGTTGCTTTGACTAATATAAATTTGTAATAAGAATTAGTATTAAATGTCAGCTCAGGTTTCTTGCTATATCCGAGCAGACAATCTTTCGCCGGACAAAAGAAACTCTGACCGTCAATCTGCACAGGCAGGATAGAACCTACATTAAATAACAGATAAAACGAATCAAACGCATCATCCGGGATAATGTCATTACTGCTGTCAGGTCCTTTCTCAAAGGAAGAAACAGAAAACAGCTTATTGTTAATGTTTTTTTCAAAATTAAAATATTCTTTTAAAACCATAAAAAACCATTAGTCACCCTGAACTTGCTTCAGGGTCTCAACAGTATGAGATGCTGAAACAAGTTCAGCATGACAGCCTTTGTATAAAAATATCAAAAAAAATCAAATTTTGACTTCTAAAGCCATTATAATATATTATATCAAAATTTTCAACTACTATTTTCTAAATAAAAAAATTTAATCGCCGATATTTATAAAGAAATAAATTTAGCGAGAGGCTTTATGAGACACAAATTATTCATTTTATTTATTTTGGTGTATTCATTTGTTTTGTCGGGAGCTTATGCCGTTGAGGAAGTCCTGATTGATTTCAACAATTTGAATGACACAACAATCGATTATTCCATGTTTAGCAACGGCAATTACGAAGAAGTCGATGAAATGAAGATCGACCTTCAGCCCGGCAATTGGCTCGTTAAGGTGAATTCATCTTCTTTTACACTTGAGTCCAAAAGGAAATCTTACGCAATGGGAGTTCCTACTTATGTAAAATATGAAGATGATGTCACAGTTTTGGCTGTGCGTGCATTCCTGCCGCAGATGTATGCCAACTCAAATGTGCTGATTACTCCGCCTTATGAGATACCGGCATTCTACATCAGTCAGGAGAAGCAGGAAGCAATGAAGGAAAATCCTGATCAGTATAAGGATGATCCTGACTATGTAATGGGCACAATGTTCCTTAATAAAGGTGTAGTGCGCAATGTTGCTGATATTAACAAGATCAGAGTCAATGTCTGCGGTCATAACTTTAACTATCAGTTATATGTTCGGCTCAAAGACAACTACGGACGAATACGAGATATATTCGTTGGATATATCAAGTTCAAAGGATGGCAGGAGATCGTGTGGTCTAATCCTGACACTTCAATCCGTAATCCGGAACTTCGTCAC
Organism: Spirochaetales bacterium; assembly: GCA_017540815.1. Lineage (GTDB taxonomy): Bacteria > Spirochaetota > GWE2-31-10 > GWE2-31-10 > MWDO01 > RGIG6909. The sequence continues at coordinate 81 of JAFYAI010000115.1, read as the reverse complement.
AAACTTCGTGACAGCAGACCGTATTATCCCGGCGAAAATCCGTATGTAAAACTGATCGGATTCTACATCAGCAGAGTAGAG
>JAFYAI010000114.1 GCA_017540815.1 Spirochaetales bacterium | reverse complement strand
TTGCATCGCTAAGGGCGTATTATGATCTGATACAAATAATATATGTATATACAAACTGCACATTGTGTGCTTAACGCACGCAATGTGCAGTTTTTTATATTAATTTACATTTTATAAAGGAGATCTTATGAGATCAAACAAATTACTGACACTCATCGGCATTGCGATGCTGACGACAATGACAATGCTGATAGTTGGCTGTCAAGTGGAAGGAAGTAAAAGTCACTCGAATGAGTCGGGTTTGAATGAGTCGGGTAATGAGATTAAAGTTGGCGAGTGGGAATCATGGCAGACTATCGAGATTACCGAGGGTAAAGGTACGACAATTTCAAATGTATCAGTAAGCACTCCCTGGAATACCGAAAAGCTGCAGAATGCGTTTGGAACATATATTGCCACAGAAATTAAGAAAAGTGCCGGCTGGGAACTTATCCTAAATACCTGTGCAAAGGACGGCTATGGACCGGGAAGAAACTATCTTATTTTTTATAATGACATGCTCGGTATTATGCGTGTGTTCTATTATTGCGACATAGAGATTACCGGGACAGGAAATGAGCATTTTTGGCAGGTTATTATGGGGAAGAAACAAGACAGAACTGCTTACTACGGACAGCTTCCATTCTGTGTTCCGCAGAGCGAAAGTATAAGTCCGAGCATTCCCAATGGCTCATTTAAAACAGAGAATATTTTCAATCAAATGGTGACAAACTATCAAAAAGGAAGCAACAAGACTCTTGCCTATAAATCATGGAACTGCTTTGAAGTGGATATGTCTTCATATTCCACTACAAAGTTTGCGGATGCAAATGATGAGATTACTTTCCAGTTGTATGCAACAAAAACAAGTAATGTGACACTTGAATCTACTATCAGTGCAAAATTGACCGGTACGATAGACATTGATAAAGTGAATCCGCCAGCAGCATCATCAGGGAAAGGTATCTTTGATACAATTTCATCATTAAAAGATTATGGAACAAAGATGTGGGATGTCGGCAAGGCTGCCTTTGGTTTGTTTAGCGGTACTAACATATTAGACAGCATAAATACTATCGCCGGTGCTGTCCCTGGGCTGATAACGAGTACCAAAGGGTATATTGATGATTTTGTCGATATGTTTAGTAACAAAGATAAGGAAGAAAAACCTCAGGAGCCAACATATACGCCGACATATCGCGGCACGATGAATGTGAATCTGAACGGAACGATTGATACAACAGGGTATATAAATGACAACGGCATTGCCGCTGATATTCCTGTGTTTACGGTCTCATCAGCAATTATTCCGCATGATTCGAAATTTGGCGAGGGAGTTTGGAACTTAAAGGATGTGCCTCAGCTCATAATGTTTGAGAATTTAATGTATAAGCCTGATGCAATAAATGAGGCAAAAAATGATGATGATGCTAATGACTATAGAACTTATGATTTTCCGGTTACAATGCTTGACCCCGAAAGCATTACACTTATCCTGCGTGACGACATAAAACAGAATGCAAAAAATATCTATCTGGAAACTGTATGGGGTTTCATGGACGACGACATCTCTTACGCCGAATACCGTACAGCGATGGGGTTGTCTAATGACATTAAGTTTATAGATGAGCAGTTGTATTATTTGTATAATAAATTTCCTGAATTCAGTCAGCGAGGCGAGGGAAATCTGTCACATGTAAAGTTTTTGGATGGTGCGTTGACTGACAAATATACTCGTCAAATTGATGATAAAGAGTATATTGGCTACTGTTTGAAAATGGAAGCGTTGGGTAAAAAGTTCTTCGCTTTCCCTCAATCAGAAAAGAGACTCGGAACTTATTATGGAAAAGAAGGTCTCAGTCTGCCTGCTGACAAAATAATCGTGATGGCTCGTCTCCAATTCGACTTAAATGGTAAAAGATATGTGTACACAAGACGCTTCCTGCCAAATGTTTCCTGCTACATAGTTAGTAATGCAGCAGATGAAAAAGTAAAATATTTGCTTGATATGCGAAAAAAACGCAAGGCTGCCGGCTGGAAAGTAGATGGTGTCTTTTATCCGGTAGTTCAGTCTGAGTTAGAAAACCTTTACGATTTTTATTATAATACAAACACGGGAAATTGGACTGTTAATGAGCGTTCCGGGGAGTGGTGTCAGGAGTCTGAGTTCTGGAAACGGGATGAGAGATATAGAGACTAAGAGTCAGCAGAGAACAAATCTGTTATTAGTCGAAATGACAGAAAACAAGAATAGTTTTAAGGAGATATTTATGAAGAAGTTTTCAAGATTAGTCACAGTTCTTACGGTAGCGATGCTTTTGTGCAGTGTAATCGGTTGTCCAACAGACAGTTCAAGCAGTAGCAACCGCAATAATAACAATGGCGGTGGTTCCGGGGATGGTACATCGATCTACATTGGTACAAAATCTCCAAGTGAGGCGAAAGCTGTGGGCGACATTGTATTCAGTGACGGATCTGCTATACCTTATACCGAGGAACTGGTATTCAGCGAAAGTCAGAAGTCAAAGGCAGTTGCCGTGATTTTCTATGTGGGAACAGAACTGAACACAGGTGATAACGATACAAATCGCACGCTTGGCGTGGGGTTGACTCATACAAGCGGGCTTGCATGGTGTACAGAAAGTGCAAATGCTGATAATAAGAACATCACCACAATACAGTGTCATGCAAATGGCAGTGCAGAGACATTGACCTTTACGGGAGACAAGGATGGGAGCGACAACTTGTCTCAGATCGGCACATTCCTTGTGGATTATATTGACACCGACGATACGACATCAGATACAAATTATCCTGCATTCACCTTTAGTAAAAACTACGCAAAGCAGACCGGGAGTCGCGTGAGTAATACCGGCTATGCTGACGGGTGGTATCTGCCTACGCTTGCCGAATTGTTCCAAATATGGAAAAATAAAAAGATAATAGATGCTGTGGGGAGCCTTTGTGGCGGCTCACAATTTGGCTCGAAAGAATATTGGTCGTCTTCCCAATATGCTTCCGCTAATACTTTTGCATCCATCTTTGATTTCGGCAGTGGGGATTTTGGATACTACATAAAGCACCTTGACGAAGTATCCGTGTGTTCAATTCGGGATTTCACCCCATACATCGGCACGAAATCTCCGAGTGCGACGAAAGCCGTTGGAGATATCGTGTTCAATGATGGCAGTGCAACGCCATACTCGAAAAATCTTACGCTCACCGATGAGCAGAGATCAAAGGCAGTTGCCGTGATTTTCTATGTTGGAACAGAACTTAACTCAAGTAGTGACCCCGCCAGGAGCCGCACATTGGGTGTGGGCTTGACTCACTCAAGCGGACTCGCATGGTGTACAGAAGACTCGAATGCTTGCAACACGAGCATCACTGCGATCCAGTGTCCTGTGAGCAGCAGTTCAGGGACGCTTATCTTTACGGGCGACAAGGATGGACGAGACAACCTGTCCCAAATCGGTGCTTTCCTCGTTACAAACGGCAAAACCGATGATACCTCTATAGAGGAGAAATATCCTGCATTCTACTTTGCAAAAAATTACTCAAGTTATGAAGGAAGTCATGTAAATGGTACTGATTATGCAGACGGTTGGTATCTTCCCACGATTGCTGAACTGTTCCAAGTTTGGAAAAATAAAGAGATAATAGACGCTGCGAATAGCCTCTACGGCGGTTCACAATTTGTGTCGAATAATTACCTGTCATCGTCTGATTACACAGCAGATGCTGCATGTGGTTTGGATTTTGGAAGTGGGGCTTGGAGCAGCACTGAGAAGTCCGGTAACGATCTTCACTTTATATGTGCGATTCGGGATTTCTCACTGAATGGTGACATACCGGCACGCACTAAAGCCATAGGGAAAATAGGCAAGTACGAAAAGCCGTTTTCTGTAGGCGACATCGTATTCTCTGACGGTTCTGCAACGCCATACACGGAAGAACTCATGCTTACCGACGAACAGAAAGCCGCTGCAATTGCTCTGATTTTCTATTCAGGAACAGAACTTAACAGCGATACATTTTCCGTTACAGGTCATGGTATAGACAGCGAAATGACCGTGACCGCCAGTGACACGGATACAGTTCGCACGCTGGGAGTGGGCTTGGTTCTTTCGGGAAAGATTACATCTTCTGGAGATGGTCGTATAGCATGGTGTACAGATGATGTCAATGATGAATTGAACATCACAACCATTCAATGTACTCCAAACTGTGACGATGATGGTGTGTACTCTTTCAAGGGCGACAAGAACGGAAGCGACAACCTGTCTCAAATAGGCTCATTCCTTACGGCAAACGGCAAAACCGATGATACCTCTATAGAGGAGAAATATCCTGCATTCTACTTTGCCAAGAACTACGCAAGTCAGGATGGCAGCCATCTAAGCGGTACAGATTATACAGACGGTTGGTATCTGCCATCGATTGCGGAACTCTACCAAATCTGGAGAATCAGAGAGACACTTTGTATAGTGAGCAAACTCTGTGGCGGATCACAATTTCGCTCTACAAGTTTATGGTCGTCATCCCAGAATCAAGCTGATTTTTATGCATCACAATGGATTTTTATTGAAGAGGGGTACTCAGTATGGACTGGAGAATTAAAAGGATTGTTTGTAGGCAAAGACATAAAGAATGGTAATGGCGATCCGGAAGTCGCATGTGCGATTCGTGAATTTTGATATGAATATGGAGATTGGTTTATAAAAAACAGAGGTCTTGCAAAGCAAGACCTCTGTTTTTTATAAAAATATTTTGTTTTTTTTGATTTTTTTGTTATAATCCTAATCGGTTAGGAATTAAATATGTACAACAACAATAACACTTTCATCGGCAGAGTTTTTGAGATCTCAGACAAAACCGTCACGATTTTCGACGGACGCTCTGCATTGCAGACATTTCAGTTATCAGATAAGCCGGATTTTCGCTGCGGAGATATAGTTTCGTTTGAATGTAAGTCAAGTGCAGACAAAAAATCATCAGCTGATGATTTTTTGTTGGTTTCGGATTATCATATTGTCTGCCGATGCATTGACAATCCTTTCAATAATCCGCATTCTTTGCCGTCGCGGTTTATGAACGAAAGTTTATCATCAGTGCTTAATAGCCGAACAGAATTTATGCGGATTGTTGCTGAGTTTTATCGTCAGCACAATTATATTCGGCTGGACTCTCCGGTGCTTGTCGATTCTCCGGGAGTGGAGACTTACTTAGAGCCGTTTGCGACGGATTATTATGATTATGAAGCAATCGCACACAGAATGTATCTGCCAACTTCGCCGGAATATGCTCTCAAAGCGGCGGTTGGTGCGACGCTTAGCAGTGTTTACTCATTTGCAAGGAGCTTCCGCAACTGCGGAGAGGAGTCTGTTCTTCATAAGAAAGAATTCACAATGTTGGAGTGGTATGCAATATTCCGGGATTATAACTATCTGATAGAAGAAATGCAGGAAATGATGCGATTTATCGGCAGGGAATACAGACATGGTGAGTTTAACGGCATTCTTAGCCGAGATGGTCACTCATGTGATCTCAATAAATGCGATGTTTTCACTATGAAACAGCTGTTTGCCGTGCATGGCATTGAGTTGGATGATTACACTGATAATTCGCAGAGATTTATTGACACGGTTAGGTCATTTTATGCGGATAAGGGCGAGAATTTATCGGGTAATCTTAACAAAGACGATTATTTTTTCAAATTTTTTATGGACTATATCGAGCCGACGCTTGGGTTTGATCATCCTGCGATAGTGAAAGACTTCCCGATTGAGATGTGTCCGCTCTCACTGCCGACGGCTGAGGACGCACGATACGGACAGCGTTTTGAGATGTATATCTTCGGAATAGAGCTTGCCAACGGTTATACCGAACTGACGGATTATGAGACGCAGAAGGCTAATTTCGAGATTGTGCTTGCTGAACGACAGCGAACCGGTGAGACGGAGCATGTCGATCAGCCTAATGAATTTTTGCAGACACTGCGATACGGAGTGCCGCCTTGTGCAGGATGTGCGATGGGCTTCGACAGAATGTTTATGCTCTGCGAAGAATTATCCGATATTCATAAGACTGATTGGTATTGATATTTGATATTATTCTAAATGCGATAATGCTTCGGAGGTGAAGAATGACATTACAGGATCTATTGGAACGATACAACGGCTTTTTTGAGAACAGTCACCTCGCAGTCGGAGAGAAGGCAGACCTGACATCAGTTATTCGCAATGGCATGGTTATGCTGATACCTGTGCTGCTTATCGGTGCATTTTCGCTTACTGTGCAGTTTATCCCCATTCCGATATATCTGCGTTTTATCCGTGAGTGGCAGGGCGGATTCATCAATACGCTGTTTGGTTATATATCGAATGCGACATTCGGACTGATGTCGGTGCTTATGACATTCACAATCAGTTACTGTTATATGACGCAGTATGATAACGGCAAGATGAATGTGATCACCGGTGTAATGACTTCAATGGTTTGTTATTTTATACTGATCGGTGCATTTACCGCTAAGTTCAACACTGCTTTGCTCGGTTCGCAGGGTGTGGCTTCAGCGATTATATGCAGTATCTTCGCTTCATGGGTCTATCGAACTGTCTCCGGACTTAAGATCTTCCATCACCGCCTTTTCTCTGACGGAGTGGATATTATTCTTAATTCTATGATATTCTCAACGCTGCCGGCGTGCCTTACCATTGTTATATTTGCGTTGGGCGATCTCATAGTGATCAAGATTTTCCATGTGAACTGCTTCCACGACATATTTGTCGGTATCGGTACATGGATATTTGGCGGAATGGGGCGGTCATATTTCAGCGGATTTTTATTCCTGCTGTTGTCTACCGCTTTATGGTTTGTCGGCATTCACGGCAGCAATGTATTCAGCCGTGTTGCAGATGAACTGTTCCAAAGCGGTATCGCCGTTAATGCAGCTGCGGTGCAAGCAGGTCAGGCTCCGACTGAGATAGTTACCAAGTCATTCCTCGATACATTCGTCATTATCGGCGGCTGCGGCTCGACGCTGTGTCTTATGATCGCCATACTGATCTTCTCGAAGCGTGATAATGTGCGGCGGCTTGTCAATTTTGCTGCCATTCCCGCGATATTTAACATTAATGAGCTGCTCGTATTCGGACTGCCGATTATATTTAACAGATATTTCCTCATTCCGTTTTTGGCGACACCTATCGCACTCTATTCCCTTGCATATCTGGCGACGACAGCCGGACTTGTGCCTGTCATCACGAATGAAGTATTTTGGACAACGCCTGTATTCTTCAGCGGCTATATAGCGACCGGTTCGATCAGGGGCGTTATTATGCAGATAGTCAATCTCGCAGTCGGAGTGTGCATCTATATGCCGTTCGTCCGCAAGTTTGACAGAGCCAAAGAAGCGGAGAAGAAAAAATATCTCGGTCATCTTGTAGATATTCTCAAAGAGAGTGAGCGATCAGCTATCCCCATTACGCTGACGAATATGCGGTCTACATCCGGTGCATTGGCGAAGGCTCTGGCAAGTGAGCTGAAGAATATCCTGGCACAGAGGACATTCCGAATGTATTATCAGCCGCAGTTTAACAACGAGCATAAACTGATAGGTGCTGAGGCTCTGCTGCGATGGAATCACCCCGATCTCGGAATGATGTATCCGCCGCTTATCGTCAAACTCGCAGGAGAGAGTGACATCAAGCCTGAGTTGGAGAAATATATCTTCGAGACTGTTGCGTCGGAGACTGCTGCACTGAAAGAGAGGACTGACTATACGGGACATGTCAGTGTCAATGTGACTGTCAGTACGCTAAAGTCGCCGGGGTTTGAGAAGTTCCTTGCAGGACTTATCGCACAGTATCACATCTCGCCGGGAGATCTGTGCATCGAGATAACGGAAGAGTCTGAGCTTATCCTTGATGACAATACGATAGCATTGATAGACCGCATTCGTCAGATGGGGTTCGTCTTTGCACTTGATGACTTCGCAATGGGGCATACATCGCTGAAGTATCTCCAGACTAATCAGTTCTCCGAAGTGAAACTTGACGGCTCTATCGTCAGTGCGATGACAGAGAACAGCAATGTCAAGGATATTATAGACTCTATCCTGTATCTGTCACGCTCTATGGGCTTCACAGTGTTGGCAGAATATGTCGAGACGCAGGAGCAGTGCAAACTTCTTGAAGAGATGGGCTGCAAGATGTATCAGGGGTATCTGTTCAGCCCGGCACTGCCTTTGGAAGAGTTTATTGATAAGTATAATACAGAGTGGAAGAAATGAAAATTAAAACAGAGACTGCTAAAAGCAGTCTCTGTTTTAATTTTCATTATACGATCCCTTGATATTAATATCCACCTGCTGAATCGGGATGCCGGTAAATTGCTCAATCTTGTCTTTGACAATTTTTTGGATCTGTTTCAGCACTTCCGGTGTCCCCATTGTATAGTCGATATATATATCCAGTCCGAGTGAGAACCCGCTCGGCTGTTCATTGACTGAGACTTTTTGCAGACGCACTTCCGTGGAATACTCCTGCACACAGTGAGACACCATCTGCAGCAGAGCTGTTTCGGAGATAGAGATCTTGCCGTCAGAGCCGAAGTTCGGTCGGACGATAGTTTTGCGGCCCTGGGGTGTCTTCTTCCTGCGACTGAACAGCTGCTTCGGAGCGGTTATGAAGTCTACGAACTCTTTCATAACGATATTGGGATAATTCTTCTTCACTTCGATCATCGGGATCGGTATGACATGAGCTCCGTCTTTTAGCCGGCTTCGCTGTGCAATACGGATCTCTTCTTCGGTAGCGATGTCTTCGATGCGTATGATCTTGCGGGCTTTGGGCAGGTGGAGTTTGAGACATATCTTGCTTATCATATTCTCAGAAGTGCCGAGTATAAGCACTGAAGTGTAGTGGCGCGTCATCAGAGCATGACGCACATCTCTTGCGTGCTTCGGATCGTTGAATATCGCCCTCTTAACTGCCGAGACATGATATTGCTCGTCTTTGGCAGATTTGCCGGCGATGATCTGTTGGTCGTGGATAAGCAGACCGTCATCGATGATATATTCAATGTGATATTTATCTGCGATCAGAAATGCTCTAAAACTCTTGCCTGTTCCGGGTGGCCCGACTAAAGCGTATATTTTCTTAGGAATAATTTTCCAGAACAGATTTTTTATATTATTAGCCATAGTTATCCTTTTGTTTATTGTCATTCCGAGCGTAGCCGAGGAATCTTTTTTATGGATTCCTCCGTTTCGCAAACTGCGTTTGCTTCAGTCGAAATGACAAACCCACCAATAATATTATAGAAAATTTTTCGCAATTTGCAAGTTTTTTTTTAAGTTTTATCTATTTTATAAAATATTTTGTCGATAATAAAAAAAAATATATCGGAGATAAAATATGAGTAGTATACAGGAAGGTGCATCATTAAATCCGGGCGACGAAGAGGATTTCATCAGACAGCTTCAGGCTCAGCTTGCAGGTGAAGCCGCCGCAGCATCAGGCACAGGAGAAGGCAGTGCAGAAGGATCTCCTCTTGGTGATATGTCAGCAGAGATGGCGGCAGCAGATGCGATTGGTGCAGGAACATCATCGAGTGCAGCAGCGGATTTACTGTCTAATAAGCCGCAGCGAGGCAATGTTATTGTCCAGAGGAAACAGAAAGGATTGCTGTCTCAGATCCTTATGATACTCAAATTCTTCGCAGTGCCGACTGTGATAGGAGTTGTTTTATTCTTCCTGTCGGTGTCGATGACGAATCCGATCTTGAAATGTGTCGTCTTTATCCTTGCCGGTATATTGACGGGATTTTATATATTATTCATCTCTCGTCATGAGGCAGGCAATCAGACTGTCAGTGCCAGTTCCATTCTCAATGAGGTTGCGAAGGGTAAACTCTCATTCAATATTCAGGATGATCCTGAGCTTAAAGAAGCTCTCGGTTCACTGGCTAATCCGATCGATAATGTCATCAAAGAACTCTCCGATATGGTGACTAAGTTTGAGATGTCTGTGCTTGATATGGTTGGTAACTCCGATGCCTTGTCATATTTTGCGACATCAATGGCTAATAAGACTGATCAGCAGGAAGCGTCTGTTCAGAAGATCGATTCGTCGGCAATGTCTATGAATGAGTCGATGCAGAACATTCGTCAGAGTGTTGAGTCGGCATATCAGAATACTAAGACTTCTATCGTTGAGGCGGATAATTCTTCAGTCGAGATATTGTCGCTTATCAAAGAGATGAATACTATCAGTGAGATGTCAGAGAAGATCACTGCAACAATGAAACTCATCAGTGACATCGCAGATGAGACGAACCTGCTTGCTCTTAATGCTTCTATCCAGTCTGCACATGCCGGTGAAGAAGGTAAGGGATTTGGTGTTGTTGCATCGGAGATCAGAAATCTTGCCGAGTCCAGTTCCAAAGCGACTAAGAGTATCTATCAGACGATTGAGACGACAGTTGACTCTATTACCAAAGGTGTTGCGGCTTCGGAGAAGGCGAAGAAAGCACTTGCCAAGATCGTATCATCGATTAAGTCTACAGAGGATATTATGTCCGATATAAGCAAGGCGATTAACACACAGTCCGAGACGACAAATGGTCTGAAAGACAGTGTATCGAATATCGGTGAGTTGACTAAGAATATCAACAACGATACACAGAATATGAAAGCTGCGATAGCTAATCTGTCCGGACAGGCACAGATCCTCAATACGATTATCAAGGGGTATGAAGTGAACCAAGCGTCGATTAAGTCTGATGTGATATTCGGAGTGGAATAAAAGGAGTCTAATGTAATTATCGTTTTTGACGATAATTTAGCAGAGGTACTATCAATGGCACAGAGTGTTTTTAGAAGCGGACAGATAATCCCGTCATCAGTAAAAGTTTCAATAGATGTTCCCGATATGGGCAGAGGTCAGGACAAAGAAGAAACAGTTGATTTGTCTGAGGTATTGGGCGGCAGAACTGTCGAGGAACTGCAGGAAGAGAAGCGTCGTCTGGAGAGTGAGATACTTGATCTGGAAGATCGCATTAAGACTAAGCTAAGCGATGCTCAGATACAGGCTGACGGCATTATAGAGAATGCCAAAGCCGAGGCGAACCGCATTATCAAGAAGGATAATGATAAAGCTCAGATCATTCGGCAGGAGGCTGACGACGAACGCAGCCGCATTATCAGCGAAGCGAAGGACGAAGCCGCTATACTTGTGCGTAATGCCAATGATGAAGCTGAGAAAATCAAGAAAGAAGCGATTAAGCAGGGTATAGAGAAAGGGTACAAAGACGGTTATGACAAAGAATCCGCCGAAGTGAAGCGTCTCGTAGAGCGGGTGCAGATTATCCTGAACTCTGCTATTGCTAAGCGCGATGAGATATTCGTTGAGACGGAGCAGCAGATCATCGGTCTTGTGCTGCTTATTGCTAAGAAAGTTATCAAAGTCATCACCGAGAACCAGAAGAATGTCGTCATTAACAATGTAGTGCAGGCTCTGCGTAAGGTTAAGTCACGCGGTGAAGTCTCCATCAGAGTTAATCTGGCTGATATTGAGCTGACAAGCGAGCATAAGAAAGACTTCGTTGAGATGGTCGAAGGTGTCAAGTCTATCAGAATCTTGGAAGACAATACTGTCGATCGCGGAGGATGTATCATCGAGACGGATTTCGGATCAATCGATGCCCGCATTACAAGTCAGCTGCGTGAAATAGAGGATAACATTCTGGAACTGATGCCGATACAGTCGGTCGGTAAGCAGAATGAGTCCGTATAAATACGGCAAACTTTGAGAGTGTGAAGTCTAACGGAAGAAAAAGGATATATTAGATGGATATAATAACAGTAGATAAAGATAAATGCGTAAACTGCCATAAATGTATTGCCGTTTGCCCGGTGAAATACTGCAATAACGGATCAGGTGACTATGTAACTGTCGATAATAATCTGTGTATCCATTGCGGAAGGTGCGTTGATGCGTGCCAGCATGAGGCAAGAAACTTCAGTGATGATTTTGACAGATTTTTGTCGAAACCGCATGATAATCTTGTTTTTATCGTTGCTCCGAGTATTGTCGGATCGTGGGGTATGGACTATACTAAGATAATATCTTACCTTAAAACCAACCTTAAGGCAAAAGCAGTCTATGATGTCAGCTTCGGAGCGGAACTGACAGTTATGAAATATATCGAGTATATCAAGAACAATAATCCGAAATGTGTTATTGCTCAGCCGTGTCCGGTCGTTGTCAAATATATCGAGATGTATAAGCCTCAGCTGATGAAATACCTTGCTCCTGTGGACAGTCCCGCTATGGCTATGGCTCGTTATCTGCGTGAGTATAAGAATTTCAAAGGTGAGATAGCATTCTTAGGACCGTGTATTGCCAAGACGGAAGAGTTCACAGATAAGAATACTAAAGGATATATAAACTATAATATCACATTCAAGAAACTTAATGACTATATGGAAGAACGCCGCGTAGATATACGCAATCTCGTCGACTCTAAGTATGATTCTTTTGATGCTGAGCGTGCGGTGAACTTCTCCAGACCGGGCGGATTGAAAGAGACTATCTTGCGTGAGATGGATATTCCGCTCAAGATTAGGAAGATAGAAGGTTCTATTATATTTGAAGAGTATTTTGACGAACTGCTCAAAGATCTCAATGCCAACAAAGTTGTGCCGTTGGTAGTCGATGTGCTTAACTGCGAGAAAGGATGCAACTTTGGTCCGGCTTCGCTGAAAAATCATTCAATGGATGAGGTTGATTACTTCATCAATCAGCGTATCGAAGCTCAGAAGAAGGCTTACGGAAACGGTGCGAAATTCCGCAAGAAGTGGGATGCCATAAAGAAAGAAACAGAAGGCAATACATTTGAGCGTCAGTATTCTAAAAGGACTAAAGAGTTCAATCCTGAGCTTATCCACGAAGATGAGATCGATAAGATCTACATTCAGATGCACAAAGAGAAGGCGTCTGATTTCAAAAACTGTTCGGCGTGCGGTTATCACGACTGTCATGATATGGCGGTGGCGATCTATGGCGGCATGAACAAGAAAGAAAACTGTGTTTACTATATGAATGATCTGCTGCATACAAGAAGTGAGCGATTGCAGGGGATGACTGATAAGATTGCAGTGACAATCGGAACTGTCGGTGAAAAGATCGAGTCTGTTCAGAAGATATTTGGACAGATTAATGAAGGATTCACCGGAACGAGTGAGTTGTTGTCCGGCGGCAATGCTGAGAATGCAAGCCTTGTTCAGCTGTCACAGAATTTCGCACCTATCGTTGATGCCATTACGGAAATATCAGATCAGACGCACTTGCTCTCACTGAATGCCTCTATTGAGGCGGCTCGTGCCGGTGTAGCAGGTAAAGGATTTGCGATAGTTGCTCACGAAGTCGATAAACTGTCCAGCGAGACAGCCGAAGAGGTTGAGAAGATCACTCCTATGGTGAAAGAACTCATTGACAAGATCAATCAGAGCAGTCAGCGTGGTTTGTCTGCATTGAATGATTTGGCTAATATGAAAAACAGTTATGAAGAATTTTCTTCGACAGTGAATACACTTGGTGCGATTATCGAAGAGTTGGCAGACGAGTCTGCTGTTCTCGCTACTTTGGAAGAAGATACGAAATAACAGGGAGGAGCGATGCGAACTCGGCTCGGAATACGATGGCAGCTTTTTTCGGTAGTGACACCTGTTGCAGTCGTGCCAATACTGATTATAGTAATATTTACAACGATCGTCATGTTTCGGCATTTGGAAGATCGGAGCAAGGATTTCTATGCTTCGGTAATGCAGATGCTGGCAGGCAATATCGACTATACTTATGAGCAGTATGGCCGAACATTTACTAATGCTATCCGAATCCCAAGTGTTGACCGCGGTCTCAATGCTCCGCCTTATCAGAGTCAGACAGAAGAGCGTGAAGTGTCCAATATGATCACAGGTAAGCACATGATCGTCAATGGAGAGCGTGTTACTGCGGAAGGTCTTCGCAAGACATTTGAGGAGAAGATCGAAGGTGACCTGCTTGTCTATGAGTTGGACAGGAAGTCAATCGCTGATGGAACGGATTATAAAGTTCATCGTCTGAGCAGTTCTACGACGCTGCTTGATCTGGACGAGTTCTATAAGACTCCGATGTATCAGACATTAAGATCAGATAACTCTGTCAGGCTGATCGCCGGCTCGCTTAGCGGTGACATTCTTAGGTCTCCTGACGGACTGCCGCGAACGACTATGATATATCCGTATTACAGAGAAGCCCCGGAGAAACCGGAGGACACTTTCACTAAGTTTCTCCTTGTCGAACTCCAGCCGAGTTTTATTAAGAATTTCTACGGTGATGTTGAACATATCCAATCCGGAACATTGTATATCCTTGACCGCTTCGATAATCTTGTAAGCCGCAATCATCCCGACTACAATGACGACTATTATGATTATGATGAGCAGAAAGGTCAGTATATCCTCGGCGATAATCCGGCTAATGATCCCGATGAGCCTATGTCATTCCGTGATTATAAGCTGCTTAATACGGATATTAACATTCTGCAGTCACAGGAAGTAAAAGAGGTTACAGATAAACTGAACAGCAATGACTTCTATACTGCTGACTATGATGAGATATATAATAAGAAGATCATCACGTATAAAGGTGTTCGTTATCTGATGACGGTTGATTTCTGTCCGAAGTCAGAGTTTAAACTTGTTTACTTCCATCCGCTGGCACAGGTTCGCAAGCCGGTATATTTCGTTATCCAGATAACGATCTACATAACGCTGCTGCTGATACTGCTGCTCACAGGCATAACGCTGTTCTACAGTAAGCGGTTTACCAAACCTATTGCACAACTGGCTCATTCTGCTGTTGCTATTGCAAGAGGAGAATACGGCAACAAGGTAGATATTACGAAGTTCTCCGGTGAGTTCTTTAATCTCGGTGCTTCATTTAACGAGATGTCGCGGCAGATTCGTGAATACAATGTCCACATGGAAGATATGGTCGCTCGCAGAACTGCCGAGTTGGAGCGAGCCAATAATCAGATGAGGAAAGATTTGTCAATGGCACAGAAGATTCAGGAAGCGATCGTGCCTAAGAAGTTTCCGTCAGTTGGTCAGATGCAGATATTCGGTTACTACAAACCGATGGATAATCTCGGCGGAGACTTCTATGATGTATATAAGGTTGATGATGAGAATGTCGCATTTGTCATTATCGATGTGTGTGGGCACGGAGTAGCTGCAGCACTGATCACTACTATGGCTAAGGTCTCATTCTTCAATAATACAAGACCTGGCATGACGACTGCCGATATTGCTGACAGCGTCAATAAAGAGATCTGTAATGTCATTGGTGAGAATAACACATATTTCACAGCATTCTTGGGTATATATAATACTAAGACACATAAAATGCAATATACTAATGCAGGGCACACCGATACTCTGATACTGCACAGCGACAAATCGATAACGACATTGGGATGCAACTCGATGTTTGTCGGCATGATCAGGGGAGTGACATATCAGTCTGACGAAGTGACGCTGTCTGTCGGTGACAGGATCATCCTATATACTGACGGTATTCCTGAGACGCGCAATCCTGACAAGGAGATGTTCGGAATGGAGAGATTCCAGACTAATCTTGAGAGTTACTGCGGAATGGGGCCTGAGATTATGATCCATAATATAGTCGGTGATGTCTCTGACTACCGCGGTCACGGCGAAGTGTATGACGATATAACGATCCTTGCAGTGGATATAGTTCAATAAAAAAATCGGATTTCCGTTAGGAAATCCGATTTTTTTATTTCTTGAATTTTTCTTTTTCCCGTTTGAGTTCATCTCGAACTTTGGCAGCATTCTCAAAATCTTCTGTATTGACTGCATCCTGTAACTGAGACTTTAGCAGTTTCAATCGCTTGCGGTGATCAGAGAAACGCTGCAGCGGTTTGGGATAAGAGCCTTTGTAGGGCAGTGCATATCCCGATGTGAATATAATCGGATCTATGAAATCCTTGAATGTCTTGTAGCACGAATCACAGCCGACTGTATGTGTCTTCTCGACTTCTTCCAAAGTTCGGTTGCAGTGCGGACATTTGAACGACTCCTTATCCAAAGTCAGAGACAATCCCGGAATATTCAGCCCGCCCAAGATCGAAGCAAGCGGCAACAGTTCAGTCATTACATTATCAGCCACCTTCATTGCACAATTCATACATAATTTCTGTTTGCTTATCTTATGACCTTCTACGCTTTCGATAAACAAAACGGCTTCATGCTTTCCGCAAATATCACATTTCATATTATTACCTCTGCAATGATTATATCACATTTACATTAATAATACTAAATTTTTCTGAGAATGGCAAGAAGAATTTTGGAAAAGGCAAAAAAAAGATTTTGCATAGCAAAATCTTTTTTTGCCATAATTATGAATT
>JAFYAI010000113.1 GCA_017540815.1 Spirochaetales bacterium | reverse complement strand
TGTCACCCTGAACTCCTACCGCCAAGGATGGCGGTGTGCAGTCGCCGCAAGGACGCATAGGCGACGCTGTTTCAGGGGCTCATACAAAGGAGATGCTGAAACAGCGACGGCGTACACCTCCGTATCGCCGCTTGCACACCCGACATCGTGTCGGGCGAAGTTCAGCATGACAATGTGTAGTGCGTAATTTTATCGCAAATTCCGCCGGAATATGTAAATCCGTATGATTGCATTTTTACCCGAAAAAATAACATAAATTTATTTTATTAAAAAAAATCAAAAAAATATTTGACAACATAATCAAAATAATATATCATAAATTAGAATTATTCTAACAAAAAAGAAATATGACTAAACAGCGACAGTTAATCTATGATGTTGTCAATGCTGCCCCGGTACATTTGACGGCTGAAGAAATATTTATCAAGGCAAAATCATGTATGCCGGAGATTGCACAGGCGACCGTGTATAATAATCTCAATTATCTTACTGATCATGGTATTATCAGGAGACTCTCCATTCTTGGAGAAAATGACCGCTATGATCGGAATGTGATGCCTCACGCACACCTTATTTGTGACAAATGTAAGGCTATAGCTGATGTTGAAGTTGCAGATTTATCGTGGTTGGGGATATTCACAAAGAAGCCTGTAACATCATTTGACTTGACGCTGCATTATGTATGTGATAAATGCGGCAACGCATAAAATAATTAGGAGTAAACAATGGAATTAAAAGGATCAAAGACCGAACAAAATCTGATGACGGCATTTGCAGGAGAGTCACAGGCTCGCAACAAGTATACTTATTTCGCAAGTGTAGCTAAGAAAGAAGGCTATGAGCAGATCGCCGCTATCTTCGAGGCAACAGCTAACAATGAGAAAGAACACGCTAAGCTGTGGTTCAAAGCATTGGGCGAGTTGGGCGATACAGCTAAGAACTTGGCTGCTGCTGCTGCCGGAGAGAATTACGAGTGGACTGATATGTATGACCGTTTCTCAAAGGAAGCTGCTGAGGAAGGCTTTACTGCATTGGCTGCACAGTTCAAGATGGTAGGTGAGATTGAGAAACACCACGAGGAGCGATACAAAGCTCTGCTGAATAACATTGAGATGCAGAAAGTCTTCGAGAAGAGCGAGGAGACAATGTGGGAGTGCCGCAACTGTGGACACCTTGTAATGGGTAAAAAAGCTCCGCAGGTTTGTCCTGTTTGTGCTCATCCGCAGAGTTTCTTTGAGGTTCGCAAAGAAAATTACTAAGTCTTTAAAGTCTAATGATAATCTAACGATTAAAAAATCCGAGTATTGCAAATACTCGGATTTTTTTTATATTTTTATTGACAAATCTATAATATTTTTCTACTATATATAAGATTTTATTTATTAAAGGAGCGAAATCAATGAAAAAAATCGCAAAATTAATGCTTGCTGTCATTCTGACTGCCACATTCGTAATGTCATCAATGGCAACAACATGGTATGTGTCGCCGAATGGCAAGAAGAAAAACGCCGGAACTAGTCCGGCTGAGCCGCTTAAAACCATCTACAATGCACTGGATCAGGCTGCTGACGGCGACAAGATCTTAGTTGCAGCAGGAAACTACAGCGGTAAGACAGGAACCGGTTTCATCGTTATTGAGAAAGCGGTTGAGATCTACGGAGGATATTCCGATGACTTCAAGACTCGCGATATTGCGAAGTATCAGTCAAGCATCCGCCCGTCTATGGATACCAATGCAACACCGCCGCAGAACGGTACGGTTGAGTTCAAGATTGACGGCAAACCAAACTCAAAGACTGTATTCGACGGATTTATCCTGGATCACAGTGAAGTTAATGCTTACCACTCAACAGAGGGCAAGCCGGCAGGTATCGAGACAGGTATGTGGCTTGAGCCGCCTACAAAGGGCAGCTACGCATTCCCGTCATTGAAGAAATATCTCGTGTATGGTAACACTGACGGCAATCTGACAATCTCAAATTGTCTGTTCCTCAACAGTTCCAACTATGCTCTCAACCTGAACCATCACACAGGAACAGTGAACATCAAGAATAATGTGTTCCTTAACAGCCGAATGATGGCTTGCAATGTTTCTTGCCGAAGTGCAAAAGCATTCGCTACAAAGATGAACTTCGAGTATAACACTGTTCTTCTGACATGGAGCCGAACAAAAGATTTCGGAGATATGGGTTACGGCGTTCGAGCATTGAGCAAAGTTGATGCCAACATCAGCCACAACATTCTGGGCTTAAGCGTAATGAGCGGTTTCGACAATGGTATGAACAACCGCAAAGGTGAAGCAAAAGTTACTCTTGACGAGAATATGTTCTTCCTTAACAAACGAGGTGATGTAAGTTTCACTGTTAGTCCGTCAATCAAATATATCCGAGTTGATGACGACGCATTCGAGGATTTTGAGGATTACGATGGAGTTGAGAGCTGCGAAGACAATGTTTCTCTCAAAGATCCGAAAGTCTTCAAAGGCATTATCGATCAGACATTCCTTGAAGCATTCCTTAACGCATCTTACACAGAGACAACAGACTACAATCCTAACTCACCGGCTAACCAGTTCCGGGCAGCAATGGGTATGAATACTCAGGGGTCGATTAAGTCGAAAGTTTCGATGTATGCCAACAAATATCCGTTCTCGGACAATGTTATGAAATTCTTCGGTGCTGTCAAAGGCTACGGAGCTCAGGCATTGAAATAATGCACAATTCATAATTTTAAAAAAATAGATTTTCATTTTTTAATGAAAATCTATTTTTTTTATTGTCATTCTGTTTAATTTAATGTATAATACAGTCAAGGAGACCTACAATGTCAGATACACTTATCGTTTACTATTCGCTTGAAGGTAATATCGATTTTTTGATGCGAGCTTTGGCAAAGGAAATCGATGCAGATACTTGCAGATTGGAGACTGTCAAAGAATACCCAAAGAAAGGATTGATGAAATTTCTTCACGGCGGGCGTGATGCGAGCTTTGGATTCAAGCCGGAGCTGAAGACTGCTTTGCCGGATATGTCTCAGTATCATAAAGTGATCATCGGCACGCCGGTTTGGGCGAGCAAGCCTGCCGCTCCGATTATGTCATTCTTAGATAAGGCCGATTTCACAGGTAAAAGTGTCACAATTGTGGCATCAAGTGCCGGCGGCTCTGCTGCAAAATGTATCGGCATCATCAGCAGTGAGGTTGCTGCAAAAGGCGGCTCTGTCAGCGGCAGTTACGCATTCGTCAATCCGCTTAAAAAACCGCAGGAGTCATTAGAAAAGGTAAAACAAATCCAATAAAAAAAACGATTGCCTAAGCAATCGTTTTTTTTTATTGGATTTGTTTTGTCAAAAATTCTTTGATGTCTTCCAGTGCAGGAACAAACTCGTATTCCATTAAGTCACCTATAAGGATTGAATCGCCGCCTGTCATGGCATTCATCAGTTCCTGCAGTTTGCCTGTCAGATCCTTGAAGAAATCCTCGCTTACATTTGTTGTATTCTCTTCGCCGCCGCCATTATGTGTCAGCATTGAGTAGAACTGAATGGCATTATTCAATATGTCAGAGAACTCTGCAACAGTCTGCATAGCATCCTTGTCCTTGCCGGCGGTGAGCAGCTGAGAGACCTCGCTCATCTTCGGCAGGAGAATATCTATCGACTCTATCATTCCCGGCAGTGTCAGTCTATACTCGGTCGGCATAACTCCGGCATCAGAGGCTTTATGTGTTTCTTCCTTTATATTGGCAATGATCTGAGCCGCCTGTTTGATCAGCGGTTCACATTCGGTAGCCGAAGCAGCATCAGGAGCCTCATCCAATGCTTTCTCATTAATCTGAGTCATTATATCACGCAGCGATGATGTCAGTCTGCACACAGCCGCTGAGGGGAACATCTCGACAGTCTCGGTCATTACAGTACGGAATGCGTTATTCACTTCATCTGCAAATTTCTTCCTTTCGGCAGTATTGGCGTTTGCACCATAAGAATGTGTGAAGAATTTTATCTTGTCAAGATATTCGGTCAATGCGGCCAGATTATTGTCGGCTATTGCAGTGAACGACATCGTTGTAAACTCCATTTTCCTGATCGTATCACAGCTTTGCTGTACATCAATCTGCCCGACATCCTGTATGATTTTGCCATCGATATTGAGGCTTGTTATCATTCTTGCCGGATTCTGCTGCAGGCAATAACCGGATATTGAGATGAATATATCTTCGATTTTTTTCATATCTTCAGGATTGTCACAGTTCATCTTGTCGCCATCGACATATATTTCGGGTATTTTTATTCCAGCCATTTTTTTGCTCCTATTGATGTCTTATCCTGTTTATCGGAGTTTTTTGATTTTTTATAAGATATTGTCACACGGATTTGTTCACACCTAACGGTGTTCACGGGAAAAAGGAAAAATAGGATAATATAGATTTTCTTGCAGAAAATCTATATTATCCTATTTTCTCAAATTTGTCTTGCAAATTTAGATAGAATCCTATATCATTTTATATAGGAGAGTAAAAGAATGAATAGAATGCAAAAAAATCGGATGACATTATTAGTTGTTATAGTTTTTACTTTCGTTTCTTGTTTTATGCCCTGCGATTATCCCGTTGATCAAGTCTTTGAATACAATCCTAAGAAAGCAGGGGCTGAGATTATAGCAAGAATTCCGTTCCATAAAGCTGATTACATCAATTATCAAAATGGTCAGCTGTATTCTTTGGTTTATGGTAAATCAGAAGATACCATAAAATTCTTTGACCTTACGAATGACAATATTATTGAAAAAAAGACGATTGCAATTCCTAAAACAACATTTTGGGAACATTATACATATAATTATACGCAGTGTGTAAATATTATTAATGATGAAATGATTTTGCTTGTTAATCTAACAGATAATTCTACAGATAAAAATTTTTACTCAATGCTGCGTTTTGATGAGAATTATTCTTCATTGACATTTTATGATCATTCATCAGATTTTACTGATAGTAATGTTGAATATAAATATTATTATGAATATAGTTTGTATTATGACAGCGATACACATAATGTTTATTCGGTAACTGAAATTGACTGCAACGATAAGCATACAATTAGGCAGTATCATTATGACGAATCAGAAGAAAAGTTTTTAGTAATAAGTGATAAAACAATTTATGAAAGCGGTTATGTTTTTCCGACGCACGATTATTGTTTATTCAACTGTTATTATGTTACTCCAAATGCTGCCGTTATCGATGAGCTTTGTATTTATCGGGATTATAATTATTCTTCAGCTAAGAAATTAAATCTTACATTCTTAAATCTTAGTTATGAGTTAATAGGGGCTTTCTTTGTTGATGAAAATCTTTGGTTGTGTGCTATAGAATATAATCCTGATACACGGCAGTATAAATATCAACTTTTCAAACTAAAACTTCTTAATACTAATGCTGCGGAGAATGAGTATCGCAAGAATTGGTTTTGGTGGTAAAAAAACAAATAATAGTCAAAGAATAAAAGATATAAGAAATGGCTAATGCAAGTTAGCCATTTCTTATATCTTTCTCCTACAGAATTTTCCCGTTTTTCCGACAATGAAAATGGTAGATTGTAAAAATAAAGTCATAAAACTTAAATTTATCTTGACTTTTTTAAAAAAATCTAATATATAATAATGGGAATTTTTTTATCGGGGAAACAGTGACTTACTTCAGTGGCGGCAAAAAAAAGCATAAAGTTCACATATACATTATCATAACAGCTATCGTGTTGCTGATGATTGGCGGGCTTGTGACTTGGATTTATATATCTCATAAGAAGGGATTGGCAACTGAGAATGAGGCTGCCGAATTGCGGGATAGTCTCAAGAAGTACTTCGAGCAGAAGAATTACCTCGCCCTGATTGAGAAGATAGATAATGAGTTGAAGAATGATCCGTTTTCGGTAGAGTTCCTGCTGTATCGGGGATATTCTTATTTCTCATTGGGAGAGCAGGAGAATGACATCCAGAAGAAGCGGACACTGCTTAGTTCCTCGCTGATCGATCTGCGGCGAACGATTGCGGTTGGTGCTCCGAAGAAAAATCTGCCTAACATTTACTACTGTTTGGGCAAGATATATTATTATTTCGGAGAGCCGTATTACAGGCTGAGTCTGATGTATCTCAACCGATCTGCAGAGTTGGATCCGCATAAGAAGGACATCCATTATATGCTGGGTGTTGTGTATGCCAACATAGGCGACTATAAGAAATCGGCCGAGTCATTCAAGAACTCGCTGAAGATAGAAGAGTCCGATGTGCTGCTGATGGCTATCGGTACGGTATATCATAAGGATGGAGATTATGACAATGCGAATGCGTATCTGCAGCGCGTTGTCAAAGTGACTAACAATGCTCGGATCAAGGAGAAGGCTCTGTTCCTTATGGGACAGATGAGTTACGACTCTAAGAAGTATTCCGATGCGTTGGGATATTTCCAGCAGGTGCTGGATATTAATGAGAATAATGCCAATGCACATTTTTATATCGGTGAGATATATCTTGTGTTTGGTGATAAGATAAAAGCACGCTCAGAATGGCGGAGAACATTGTTAATCGATCCCGGTCATATACGAGCGTTGAAACGAATTTACTAATGGAATGTGGGAGCGTTCCGCAAAATATGATAATTGGTTAGGAGTCTAATTATGTCAAAAATAGGGGATTTATTTACATTAGACCTTGGTATAGATCTTGGTACTGCGAATACATTGGTTCATGTTAAGGGCAAAGGTATCGTCCTGTCAGAGCCGTCAGTTGTTGCAGTCGAAAAAGGAACGAAGAGAGTTATCGCTGTAGGACAGGAAGCTAAGAGGATGCTCGGACGAACCCCTGAGGAGATCATGGCTATCCGACCGCTGCGAGATGGTGTTATTGCTGACTTTGAGACAACGGAGAAGATGATCCGATATTTCCTTGAGAAAGTTATGCCGAAATCGATATTCAAACCGAAACCGCGTCTTGTAATCGGTGTGCCGTCATGTATCACGGAAGTAGAACGCCGAGCCGTGCGTGAGTCAGCAGAGGCTGCCGGAGCTAAAGAGATATATCTCATAGAGGAGTCTATGGCTGCAGCGATCGGAGCGAATATCCCTATCAGTGAGCCTGCCGGCAATATGGTATGTGACATCGGCGGTGGAACTACTGAGATCTCAGTTATATCGCTCGGCGGTATGGTTATCTCCAATGCGATCCGTATCGGTGGTGATGAGTTTGATGAAGCAATTCAGAAATATGTCAAGACAATGCACAACCTCAACATTGGTGAGTCCAGTGCAGAGAATATCAAGATCAAGATCGGAAGTGCTTACTCCGAGAAAGACATCAAGACTATCGAAGTAAAAGGTCGTGATGCAATAAGCGGTCTGCCTAAGATACTTGAGATGGATTCGCTGGAGATCAGAGAGGCACTGCAGGAGCCGATCAATATCATCGTCGAGGAAGTTAAGAAGACTCTCGATCAGACACCGCCTGAGTTGGCTGCTGATATTGTAGAGCGTGGTATTGTGCTGACAGGCGGTGGTGCACTGCTCAACGGTTTGTCTAAGCTTATCGCTTCGCAGACAGGTGTGCCTGTTATTATAGCGGAGAATCCGCTGCTGTGCGTAGCACTCGGAGCAGGACGATTTTTGGAGCAGCAGAAGAATAATTTGCACTAAGTAAATGTCACGATTCAGCGGATTTGTTGCCAAGCGACGGCGAGGGATAACTTATATCATCATTGCGATAGTTTGTGTCCTTCTGATGCTGTTCACTAATAAGGGAGCAGTCGTCACCGGCAAAAAGATTATATTTTCATTTGCCTATCCGTTTCAGGTTACATTCAGTTCTATAGGCAAGTTCTTCGGCAATACTGTCAACTCCATCTCTCGACTGAAGAAGATGGAGCAGGAGTTTAAGCAGACACAGACTGAGTTGGAGCAGTATAAGAAGGTCATCATCGACTTTAATGAACTGAACAATGAGATAACTTCTCTGCGTAAGTTGCTTGATCTGTCTCAGTCTATGGACTACGAACTTGTTGCGTGCGAGGTCGTAGGTCGTGACCCTGCACGAATGAATGAAACGCTGATCATTAACAAAGGCACTGTCAAAGGCATCAAGGAAAATATGCCGGTCATCAGTTATGCCGGCGGCAAGAAAACGCTCATCGGTAAAATCTCCGAAGCAACACCTTTTGCATCCAAAGTTATGACTCTGAATAATCCGCAGATGTCGATCGGTGCTGTCATT
The DNA here is from genome assembly GCA_017540815.1 of Spirochaetales bacterium. Classification (GTDB taxonomy): domain Bacteria; phylum Spirochaetota; class GWE2-31-10; order GWE2-31-10; family MWDO01; genus RGIG6909. The sequence goes on along the minus strand of JAFYAI010000113.1, from coordinate 29,791 downwards.
GTGAAAAATCGAGTGAACTGTTTGGTCAAAGGTGATAATGACTATAACTCCGTTGTAACACTGCAATACATCCCTAAAGAATATACCGAAGATGAGATAATGGATGCGTTTGTATATACATCGGGTGATTCTCTTATATTCCCGAAGGGGCTGGAGATAGGGCGTATTACCGGTGTGAGACAGTCTGAGCGGTTTGAGAATTTCAACGAAGCGACTGTGCGTCTTACAGCCGAGCTTGCGAAAGTAGAATATCTGCTTGTGCTGAAGACTGATTATAGGAAGGATGACTTCAAACTGATGGATTTCCCGGAGGACACTAAGAAATGATAAAGAAGATCATTATTAATGCTTTGTGCCTTCTGGCTATAGTTACGCTGCAGTATACTAATGTTATCCAGTTTATAGCGTTCAAAGAAGTAGTTCCCGATATATTGTTTATTTTAGTGATGCTTAACGGCATTTTTATCGATCCGATGTTTGCGATGATATTTGGCACAGCAGGCGGGATACTGTTCGATGTAATGGGCGGCGGCATTGTCGGCTTCAACGGGCTGATCTATGCGACTGTCGGTTATCTGACTTTCCTGCCGCAGAAGCGAATAGATATTGATAATACGATCCTGCATATACTTGCTTTTATTTTATATTTCATTATCAAAGCATCAGTGTATCTTATCCTCGGTTCGATATTCTTGGAGAAGGCAGAATTGGGAGATTATCTGAAGAATCGGATGCTTATTGAAGCGGTCTATACACTGCTGCTGTCAATACCGATATTCCATATATATCATAAAGTATGCAGCCGGAAAAACAGTTTCTAACGGAGTCGGATAAATGAGTGGTTCTGCGTTACAAAAACCTGGACAGGATAAAGAATTTGTCAATCGGCTCGTTGTTTTGGTCGTTATCTTCTATATAGCACTGTTTGCACTGCTGTATATGGCGAGCTACATACAGATCCTCAAAAATCCAGAATTCGTAACCAAAACTAAGAATAATCGCGAAAGGACAGTGCGTGTTGCCCCGATTAGAGGCAAGATATTCTCCGCAGACGGCAAAGTACTCGCTGATAATAAGACTATATTCTCCGTATATGTTAATCCGTACTCACTGTCGAGAGACTTCCAGCTGCGGCAGGAGAGTCTTGTTTATCTGGCTCAGGTACTCGACTATAATTACAGTGATATAGAGAAGATCCTTGCCAATAAAGCGAAACTGCGGACAGACATTATGATTGCCGACAACATTCCGTTTGAAGCATTTATGAAGATACGGGAAAACCTCGAACGAATGCCCGGCATCTCTGTCCGTGAGCGTAATATCCGATATTATCCTAATCATTCCTCGCTGTCTCATGTGCTTGGGTATGTCGGTCCGATCAATGCCGAAGAATACAGTCTTAAGAAGCAGAATGGTTATGAGCCGAATGACATCCTCGGCAAGATGGGACTTGAGAACTACTACGAAGAAGAACTGCGCGGACGCGAAGGCAAGAAGGTCTATGTCGTTGATGCGAGGATGGTTATCCAAGACGAACTGAAGAGCAAAGAGGTAGAGCCGCAAGCCGGTAATGAACTTATTCTGTCTGTCGATATGAAGCTGCAGAAGACTGCCGAGGATATTCTCTGTGACAGAACCGGCACGATACTTGTGCTGCGTCCGATCAATGGAGAGATCCTTGCTATGACGAGTTATCCTGGTTATGATCCTAATATATATATCCTTGATACCGAGGAGAATATGGTCGCCCGCCGTGCCGTCGAGCTGGATGTAGGCGGAACTCCGCTGTATAACAGAAATATCCAGACTCTTTATCCGGCTGCGTCATTGTTCAAGATAGTGACTTCAACAGCGATCATCAATGAGAATATCGTGCCTCTTGATAAGACATTCTACTGCGGCGGTGTGTATCGGCTCAACCGTCAGCTGTTTGGTTGTTGGAATCGAGGCGGTCATGGTAACCTTGATCTTAAAGGTGCGATCGTTAATTCGTGCGATGTCTACTTCTACAATGTGGCGAAATCGAATATCGATATTGAGAAGATTCACGAATATGCAACGATGTATGGATTCGGCAAGCCGACAGGGATTGACCTGCCATTCGAGAAGAGCGGTCTGATCCCTAACCGTCAGTGGAAAAAGGAGCAGAAGGAGTCATGGCATACAGGTGATACACTTAACTCCATCATCGGACAGGGTGATGTCAAGATCACTCCGCTGCAGTTGGCAGTGATGCTGTCTGCTATCTGTAATAAAGGTGTTGCATACAAGCCGCATTTCCTGAAAGAACTTCGCTCGTCTGAGACCGGCGAGATTGTTCGTCAGCACAAACTTGAGAAAGCAGTAGATATGGATAATATACCGGTTTGGGTATTTGATATATTGGAGGATCAGCTGCGGGCTGTTGTGAGCAGCGAACGCGGAACAGCTAGATGGTCATTCTTCGGTAATAATAATATCTATGTCGGTAAAACAGGTACTGCCGAAGTCGGTGTCGGTGTCAAGAAGAATACGCATTCTCTTTTCGGCGGCTATGGTCCGCTTGACTTCCCATTGGAAGATAGAGTTGTCGTGATGATCCTTATCGAGAATGACAACAATAATCGTCTCAAATACGCAGCCAACTTGGCGAACCTTATGTTCTGGTGCTATGCCAAAGATAAAACTTATCTCGAAGCAGCGAAGAGATTTAACTATCCGGTGCAAAGTTCGTATAGGTGATGAGTTATGAAGGAATAAAATAACCGAGATTTTCGATAGAAAATCTCGGTTATTTTATTCCTTCCTTAGCTTCCTCTTCACCATACCGATGACATCTCTTGTATCGGGGATGCGGCACAGATAAGTCACTGCAAAGTACAAGCCGCTAATCACAATGCCGATGATGAACAGTCGCAAGAGACTTGCCAGCTTCGGAGCGACAGGGAAGTTCATTATATATTGCATCCCCATTCCGAGGATAAGCAGAACAGCCGAGATCACAAACAGCACGACAGTGTCACGAATGATGACTCTGACTTCGGACGAGAGCGATGCCCGACCGCGGAAGATAGGGATTAAGAATACAAGCAGCAGTATATACTGCACAATATAGCCTGCACCACGCCCTATTGCCAGACCGCATATCTGTATCTGCGGAGCAAGCCAATAGCTGAGACCAATCGCAAGAGCTGCCGTGACAAGTGCGATAATCATCGGCAGAAATGACTTGCGGATAGCATAGTAGAACTTCACTAAGACAAGTGTAGCCGAGAAGAACGGCATGCTGAACATCAGCCAAAACAACGCATCGGCAGTGTAATCAATATCCTGTGCGGAGAAATTCTTATATCCCATCAGGATATCCACAGTCTCCTGCCTCAGGATGATGAGTAGCACCGACATCGGCAGGATGAAATAAAACAGGATCCGCAATTTCTCGAAGAGCGAGACGAACAGTCCGCTGTAGTCGTCAGCCTGATAATACTTGATGAATATCGGGAATGCCGTCGTGGAAATGCTTATGGCTACAAGTCCGTAAGGAACCATCGCGATGTTTTCCACATTGTCGAAGATGAAGATCGCTCCGCTGAATATGAATGAGCCTATACTGACAAGGAAGAACCTTACAGCCTGTGTGCTGCCGAGTGTCACAACCCGCGGAATGGCATTGATAAGCAGGTCGCCTAATTCTTTATCCGGTTTGGGCAGGACGAAACTGTATCGGAATCCGACTCGCACAGAGCCGCACAATTGTATGATGAAATGCAGAAATCCGCCGGCAGCTACGCCCCATGCCGCACCTTCAATGCCGATATATGGAGCGAGTAGGACAATACCGGCGATTATGCCGACATTGTAGCTGAGCATTGCGAACGAGTATGCGGCAAACTTCTCCAAAGCGTTGAGATATGAGCCGAACACACCTGATAATGTGATAAACAGCACTTGTATAAATATTATCCGCGTCATGCGGACTGTCAATGCAATCTTGTCGGCATCAGTCCAGCCGACCAGCAGCCACCTGCTCACGATGAACGGAGCGAAGATATATCCTGCGATGAGACACACGGATATTAATATGAAAAAAAAGTTTACGAACCCTGCACAGCTGCGGTTTATCTCGCTGATGTCGCTCTCATTGTCAGACTTGATCTTCGTGATGAAATACGGTATAAGCACTATCGACAGAATGCCGGACACGACGAGTGTGTATATTATATCCGGCAGTTTGAATGCGGCAGCATAGCAGTCACTTAGCCCTTCGGATTGTGTCGCTCCGTAAAATGATGAGAGCAGTGTTGTCCTCAGCAGCCCCAATATTTGTGATAAAAATGAGCATACACTTATGATCAGTGTGTTGCGCAGATATTTGTGTTTGTTTTCAGCCATTTTATGATACTCCCGGAAAAAACAGTGCTGCATGCCACAGGCACGCAGCACTGTTTTTGTATAATAGCATATTATTTTATATTTGTCATTGAGAAAATTTTAATTTGCACTTGACAAAGTTGGATTTATCATATATCATTATTATACATTTATAAAAATGATTTGGATATGAAATTCCTACTGTCATATTCAAATGACAGAATTTTTTAAATCCCTAGTCTCATTGGTAGAACTTCTCGATAGAAGAAGTCCGTAATGCAAGTGAGGCATTTGGATTGTTTTCACTAGGGTTTAAAATTCTGTGCCTGTAGGACATTTGCTGATACGGGCTTTTTTTATGAGTGAATTTAAACCCTGGAGGTTCTTAAAAATGAGAACAAATATTTCTTCTGCATAATTTTTCTTATTGCATTAATCAATGTTTTATCAATCAACAATTCATCGCGTGGGCAAATTCAAGATATAGTTCGTCATTTTGTAATGACAAATTTTTTGTATTTTGAAAGGTCACTGTGTATCAGTGAAAAATCAAATTTATGAGGTTTAAAATGAAAAAATCAATTAAATGTTTATCAATTATTATGGTAATGATTCTAATGATGTTGGTAGCATGTGCTCAGGAAAACACATCAAACAGTGGTGAGAGTGCAAATACCGGTATCGTAGGGAAGTGGAAAGAGGGATATGGTGATATAGGAAATGTATATGAATTTAAATCAGATCATACTGTTTATGCAGAGGGATATAATATGGGAGATTGGTATGGTAATGATGTATCGGGACAAGTGAATTTTAATAGTTCAAATGGTACTCAATCTTGGACTTATGAACTTTCTGGCAATAGTTTGACACTGACACATAAAGAAGATAGTACAGAGAAGATGTATTTTACAAGGATATAACAAATCAAAAAATCCGAAAAAATCTTTGATTTTTTCGGATTTTTTGTTATAATCCTAACACCATGAACAACATTAGAAATTTTGGTATAATCGCACATATCAATGCCGGGAAGACGACTACGACTGAGCGGATATTGTATCTGACAGGACGCAATCGGTATATGGGCAATGTCGATGAAGGCACGACTTGCACTGACTATATGAGTCAGGAGCGGGAGCGTGGCATCACGATCGTGTCGTCGGCGGTAAACTGTGTCTGGAATAATACCAAACTTCATCTGATCGACACTCCGGGGCATGTGGACTTCACTGCTGAGGTGGAGCGGTGTCTGCGTGTGCTGGATGGAGCGGTGGTTGTCATCTGCGGTGTTAGCGGCATTCAGACTCAGACCGAAACTGTGTGGAAGCAGGCTGACCGCCAGCATATTCCGACGATTGTGTTCATCAATAAACTCGACCGAAGCGGTGCATCGTATCAGAATGTCATTAATGAGATACGGGGGAAACTCGAACATCAGCCGGTCATTCTCACAATGCCTTGCTATGAGGATGAGACTCTGATCGGGATAATCGATATTTTCGACAATGTGCTGCTGCGGTATGATAATGACGGCAGAGCTACTAATAAGGAAGAAATCCCGTCAGAATATCGTAATCAGGTTCAGGAAATATATAATCAGAATATTGATATTCTTACATCGATCGATGACGGACTGCTTGAAGCGGTGCTTGAGAATCGCCAAACGCGGCAGGAGATAGATGAGATAATAAAATATGGCGTGACGGCTCAAATGCTTGTGCCTGTATTCTGCGGAACGGCGAAAGGCAATATGGGTGTGCCGGAGCTGCTCGACGGGATCGTGCGGTATCTTCCGTCGCCGAATGAGGCCATACATAATTGTAACAATTGTGACAATGCTGATGCGGCGATTGGGTATGTGTTCAAGATTCAGAATATTCGCGGAGTTGGCAAGGCGGCGATTGTGCGTATATATAGCGGCTCGATCGGCAGCGGTGACACTCTGTATAATCTGAGGAATGGTGAAACTGTGACGGTGCAGTCTATTCAGAATGTTTATGCCGATATGTTTGATGAGGTGCAGTCGGCACAGAGCGGTGAGATCGCCGCTTTGTTCGGGATTGATGATGTGATGGTCGGCGATACGCTGTCCTCGGACCGCAATATCTGTCCTATGGAGACGATTAAGTTCAGTCAGCCTGTGATTGAGGCGAGACTTGAACCGGAGAGTGCCGATCAGATACCGGCGCTGTCTGCCGCTGTCAGGACTCTTGCTTCGGAGGATGATTCCATTCAGATACGGTATGATGATACCGGCTCTATGCTGCTGTGTGCTATGGGTGAGCTGCATATCGATGTATTCGTCAAGCGGCTCTGTCAGGAGTTCAGGCTGAATGTCAGAGCCGGGCAGCCTAATGTGTCATATCGGCAGAAACCTGTAGAAGCGGCAAGTCATCATTATGTGTTTGAGTATCGCCGTCCCGACGGACTGCAGCGGATTGAGATGGATATGGACATTCAGCCTTGTGAACATGATGAAGTCAATGTTGTAATCGAGACGGAACTTGACGATGATATAAAAGCTGCTCTAGAGCGAGGTGTAATGTCTGCCGTGCATATTGGTCTGCATCATTATCAGATTATCGGATGCACAATTGTGCTGCGGAATATTACATTTGCATTGAAGCCGCTGCTGCTTATAGCGGAGACTGCCGTTGCCGGATGCTTCCGAGAGCTGCTGTCCAAGACCAATCTGACTATGATGCAGCCGATAATGAAACTCACCGTCGAGACTCCGACGGAGACGACCGGCATTATCCTCGGTGACATCAAGAGTAAGAATGGCACAATCATTGATGTTTCGTCGCATATTGTTACCGATGAGATCGTCGCCAGCGTTCCGCTGAAAGAATTGCTTGGCTACACGACGACTCTTAGAAATCAAACGAGAGGCAAGGGTAGTTTTTCTATGGAATTGCTGCGGTATGAGAAGGATGAAGAATAATTCATAATTCATAATTCATAATTTTGTAGTTTCAAAATTTGCTTAATGATATTCAAAATTGCTTTTTTCGTCTCGTTAGACGCACCGTTTAATTGGCTGATAATCTGCATTGTTAAATCATCGTATTCTTTTGTTTCAGTCTGAATATGTGCGAAAAAATCTGACAGTTCTATTCCTAATGCACAACAAATCTTCTCAAGAATTTTTACAGTCGGATTTTTCTTGTTGCGTTCTACAAGTCCGTAATAAGCCGTTGTAATCTCGGCACGGAGAGCGATCTCTTCTTGCGATAATCCTTTGCTGAAACGAATATATCGTAATCTGTCACCTAAACTAAAGTTTTTATCCATAAATATCACCAAAGTTATTCTATATTATTGACAAGTTTATTTTTATATGTTATAGTTACTTATTAAAATAATAACTATAGTTACTATTTTAATAATTTAATTAAATGATTAAAGTTCAGGTGTTTCAGGAGGATAAGAATGAAGAAAAAAATTATATTAGTGCTTTTAATCAATATTGCAGTATGCAGTATTTTACAGGCACAAACTCGAATTGCGGTATTGCAATTTACGGATGACAAAATAAGCAAATCGGCAATGGCTTATCTAACAGAGATATTTACTGTTGAAATGGTCAATTCACGAAAATTCACTGTTGTAGAGCGAGCCAGACTTGATGCTGCATTGAAAGAAATGCAGATCCAAAACGGTGATATGTTTGATGAAAATACCGCCGTCGAACTCGGTAAAATGGCTGGTGCTGAAATGGTATTCTTAGGAAGTATTCTGCGTTTCGGCAGACGAGAAATGCTGTCAATCAAAGGTATGGATATTCAGACCGCAACGCTGAAATATGCCAAACAGGAACCAGGCGGCTCTGATGCGAAATTGGAAGTCGCTGTTAAGAAAATTGCCGATTTTATAATTAAAGATGTTGATGGAACGCCTACGACGGAAAAAAAAACTCTAAAAAATGAACCGGCTCCTAAAAAGGTTGAAAAAGAACCTGAACCGGAGCCTCAACCTAAACAAAGAGAAGAACCTGTCTATCAGCCGGAGCGTCAGACAACTTATCAGGTTGAAGAACGCCCGGCTCGGCAGCAGGAACGCCAGCGACCGGCTTATGTTCAGAAAGAGAAACCTGTTCGAGAGCCTCGTCAGCCAGCACCTCCTAAACCGAAGATTGTCAAACCGCCTAAAGACAATACTTATAAAGGTGACAGGGAATTAACAATAGATGAAGAGAAAGTATTGAATAAGTATATACAAGGCAAATGGGGTATCGATGCCAACAGCAAGAATGATATGACATATTATTATAAACAGCAGCTTGGAGCAGGTATTGCATTGGCTATTGTCGGTCCGATTCTGTTGGTAAGTGGAGCAGTTGTAACAGGTGTGTTGTGTTCAAATAATCAAATAGAACATAGAGAATATTATGCTGATTCATCCGGTCGTATTGATTACAAAGTTACTGGGTATGAAATTAATATACCTAATGTGCTTATTGGTAGTACTGTTGGCGGAACACTAATGATAACAGGTTTAATTATTACTGCCTGTTGTGCATATCCATTCGTTCTTGCTCAGCGTATAGCTATGATATATGCTAAAACAAGTGGTTATAAACTCACATTCTTAGAACGGACAAATTTCAACTGCTGCTATAATTGGGAAAACAAAGAGTTTACAGTTGGAATGACCATTAAAATATAATCAAGGAGAGTTTATTATGAAAAATACAATTCATTTAATTATAACGATTGTGGTGTTGTCTATTACGATGGCAGCATGTGAACCAAGTATTGTTTTTGATAATACTGAAGAAGATGCTTGGAAGGCTTATCAGAGGGAATACGGCAATAATAATACTGGCGATAATGGCAACAATGGTGATAACAACAACGATAATGATAATAATGATGATTATACACCATATACAAATGCCGGTATGCCGGAGGAAATGTTAGGGGGATGGATATGTCAAAACAATGGAGTATCATTCTATATTTATGATGATGACACAATCTATAATTATGATACTTATGATCTTCTGTACTATGTAATCAGCTGCAGCAGTACATCATTAACATTAAGAGATACAGATGACAACTCTTATTTCTGTAGTTACACAATCTCTGGTGATACAATGACTTGGTCCGGAGATTTGAATATGAGTTTTACTATAAACTAAGAAAATTAAGTCAGAAAACGAGACCGCAAGCGGTCTCGTTTTTATTTCTCTATTTTTTACAAAAAATCTCTTGAAAGCGTTGAGGAAATCAAGTTTATACAGTATAATAAAAATATGAAGCTTATGAATTATGCTTCTTTAATGTTGGAAATGAAAAAAATATGACAAAAAAGTGCTTCCGTTAGGAAGCACTTTTTTGTCATAATTCATAATTAAAAAATCCGAAAAAAACGCTTGTTTTTTTCGGATTTTTTGTTATAATGATTGCAAGGAGATATTACTATGAAAGTATTGGTTATAGGCGGAGCCGGATATATCGGCAGTCATGTAGTGAAAGAGATGATGAAAGCCGGTCATCAGGTTACGGTATTCGACAATCTTAGCAGCGGTTTGAGGGAGAACATCTTCCCTGAGAATGAGTTTATATACGGCAATATCCTCATTCCGAATGATCTGGATGAGGCATTTGCACGGGGATTTGACGGATTTGTCCATCTTGCCGCATTCAAGGCGGTAGGTGAGAGTATGGAACATCCTGAGAAGTACTCCGTCAATAATATAACAGGCACACTCAACATTATGAATGCGGCAGTCAAGCATAATTGTCTGCGGATGATATTCAGCTCTAGTGCTGCGATATTCGGTATGCCGGCGTATCTGCCAATCGATGAGGATCACCCGAAAAATCCGATGAATTATTACGGATTTACAAAGCTGGAGATCGAGGAGTTTATGGAATGGTATGACCGCATTAAGAATATGCGTTTCGCCGCTCTGCGATACTTCAATGCGGCAGGCTACGATCCTGACGGTCAGATCAAAGGATTGGAGCGTAATCCGCAGAATCTTCTGCCTCGTGTTATGGAGACTGCTGTCGGAATGCGTAAACAATTGTGTGTATTCGGAACGGATTATGAGACTCGTGACGGTACCTGCATTCGTGACTATATCCATGTGACGGATCTTGCCCGTGCTCATGTTATGGCTCTCGACTATATCGCTAAGAATGATGTCAGCGTTAAACTTAACCTCGGCACAGAGAAAGGCACAACGGTCAAAGAATTGATTGAAGCGGCTCGACGAATTACCGGCAAGCCTATCCCTGCGAAAGATGATGCTCGCCGAGCAGGTGATCCTGCCAGCCTCTATGCCACCTCGAAGAAAGCAAAAGAGCTTCTTGGCTGGGAGCCGCAATTCTCAGATGTAGATACACTTGTCAGCACTACCTGGAATGTATATAAAGGGCTGGATAAGTCATAAGGTAAATCATGGAACAATCTATGTCACAATACAACTTCTATGGCTGGCAGACTGCCGATGTCAGTCCGGTTGATGAGCATTACGGTGCCGTCAGAGATCCTCGCATGTTGTATGATTTGCTTAGCGATATATGGTATGCTCAGACTTGTGCTCCGCGAATGAGGGATCAGTGGACACCTGACAATAAGACGCTGGGGCAGTGCTCGATCACTGCATTTCTTGTGCAGGATATATTCGGCGGCAAAGTCTACGGAGTCCCGCGTTCCGGCGGCAACTATCACTGCTATAATGTGGTTGGCGGCAGAGTCTTCGATCTGACAAGTGAGCAGTTCGGCAGCGAAAAACTGAACTATGATAACAATCCCGAACAATCCCGAACTGTTCACTTCGCCAAAGAAGAAAAACGCCTGCGATATGAGTATCTAAAGAGTGAGTTGGAGCGGATAATCGGATTGTCCGGTAAAGAAATCTAAAAAAATCAAAAATATTTATAAAAAGTGCTTGACAAATCTCTGTGTTTAGGTTATAAACAACCTTAGAAAACAAGGTTTCTAACAACCTAATCAAGGAGACGAATATGCAAACACCAATTTCACTAAAGCATTTGGCTGATAAAATCCTAAATATATCAGACAATGACAATGTTATGACCGTTACACCGGATAATGTGTCATCATTGAATGAATCCGAGAAATATGATAAAATCTTCGCAGATTGTATGACGCTGCTTGATCTGACTGCGAAGTCAAACGAATGGCAGCTTATCAGCAGGATGATGCTTATGCTAAGCGAGCATGGGCGTGCCGCTGCGATCGCTCGCCTAGGATGCTTGTCGGCACATTCCGATCGTGATATTCGTCGTGAGCTTATCGACAAAGGCTATATCGAGAGCGTGATATATCTGCCGCAGCATTTATATGCTGAAACTGCTATTAATGTGGTGATGGTGGTATTCAGCCGACAAAATCATTGTGTCAGAATGGTTGATGCACGGCATTTGTTTGAGACTCATCGCCGACAGAATACATTGTCAGGTGAGCATATTGACACGATATGCAGTCTTATGACCGGTAAGAATGACTATTCTGCGGATATTTCGGTGGACACTCTCCATGAGAATGACGGCAATCTCAATCCGCTGCATTATCTGTATCGTCCCATTGTGGAAAATGGCGTTCCCTTCGGCAGTGTGATTAAAAGTATTGCCCGTGGCATTCAGTTCAAAGCGAGCGAGCATCAGAAACTGCTGACCACTGAGAATACCGGTATCCGATATATAACCCTGACTCAGATTAACAACGGCATTATTGATTTTGCTAAGAATGCTCAATACCTTGTTGCGTCGGCGATTGACTCGTCTAAGTTTATTATTCCGCCGCAGTCGCTTCTGCTGTCGAAGATTGGTGCCGGCGGTTACAAATGTGCCGTTATGGATGTCCTTATGAATGAGGCAGCCGTTGCGAACTGCAATCTCTATGTGATACAGATTGACTCTGCGAAGGCTAATCCCTATTATATCCAGATATTCCTTGAGAGCGATCTTGGCCAGCAGTCGCTGCAATACTTCCAGATTGGTGCGGCGATTAAAACGATTAGCATCGAAGACCTGAAAAAAATGATTATCCCATTGCCGCCGCTTGACGAACAGAATCGCATCGCCGCTCGCTATCAGCAGCTGACCGAAGAATATCGCCGCCTGTCTGAGCAGGCACAGAAATGTCTGGAAGAGAGAAGGAGATTGTTTTGAGGTGGGGGGGGAGGAAGAAAAAAAAGAGAAAAATTTAGGAAAAAAATATAAATATAAAATTTTGATTGACAACTTTTCTGATGCGTTTTATAATAATATTATTATAAAACTATGTAAGGAGAAAAAATGCCGTTAAAATATCTTCCGGTTAATTTTAGATGTCATTTTGAAAAATCTGTTAAGCAGGAAACATATTTGCCGTTTGTGCTGCGAAGTGTACTTGGGTATCAACTTCGCAAAATGTGCTGCATCGCAAAGCAGAATCAATGCTGCAGTTGTATGTTCCGACACCAATGTGTATATTGTGTTTTTTTTGAAACCATAATCGATAAAGATAATACTGTTTTGCCGGGAAGAGACACTGTCAGCCATCCTTTCGCATTTACACGGATTAATTCTGATACAGACGATAACTTTTGTGTAAGCAGGTTTGATGTGACACTTACGCTTTTTGGGAATGCAGTTTCTTATCTGCCGTATATTTACGCAGCTTTGGTTAGAGCCGGAGAGTCTGGTTTGTTTTCCTGCAGAATCTCGTTTCACATTGATAGTGTGGCTGTCGGTAATGAAAATATTCTATTGAATGAATCTCAAATTCGTACAGATATAAGTCCTTTTGTTTTCGATGAAAATGCCGATCGCAATATTCCGAACAAAGTCAGGATAAAACTGATAAGTCCGCTGAGAACTCAGGTAAACGGCAAGTATATAAAAGATATGAGTGCGATTGACCTGCTAAATGCGATTTATAGGCGATATAAGACAATGATGACATTATATGGAGAGAATTATCATAATGAAGAAAAATCACCACATTGGGATGTTTCATTTGATCAAACAGATTTTCATTGGCGTAATTATTCACGATATTCTGCTCGGCAAAAGCAGGCAATGAAACTGTGCGGTTTGGTAGGCACATGTCGAATAACAGGCAATATCACACACGATATTATGACATTGCTTGAGTTTGGCAAGATTGCTAATATCGGCAAGAATACGAATTTCGGATTTGGGATGATGGAGTATAAAGAGAGCGAATAATCCAATTGCATCTATTTTAGTTTTTCTTCATATTTAAACGATGAATTGTTGCCTTTCTCCGAGATTATCCTTAAAAGGATTTCATCTCCTGCTTTCTTGTCTTGCGGGACATTCTCAGAATTTGTAATTGGTCCGTAAACATCCTGATTATTTTTCAATTGTGCTTTCCATCCGCCTTTTTTTGTTTTTTCTTCCATCAGAATACACATCTGTACATTGCTGCTTGCAGCACCATTGTTTGTATTCACTTTTTGAGGAGATTGACTTCGGAAATTTTGATTTCCGTTATTTCTCTGGCAGCCTCCACAATTTGAATTACCTCCGACTAAGCTCTTTTGCTGATTATTCTCAGAATATCGAGCAAGGTACGCTTTAATGTTTTTATTCTTTGCAAGAACAAATTCATTATCTCTGGAACTAGCTCCTAAACTCATGTGACTCAGTGACCAACTTGAACGTTCCGCATTTTTAGGATTAGCCATTGCTTTGAGCTCTGTCAGTTGAGGACAATTCCCCCAATTAACAACTTTCCCTTCCATGTATTTTGTAAAAGTATCCATCCAATTGTTCCATTCTGTTACATTGGTATTCTGATAAACATTATCATCGGCGTTGTTATTCAGATACGACAGAGATGCTATCTCTGCCTTAATCTGTCCAAAACCATAAGATTTACCCATTCCCACTGCATGAGAGAGATTTTTATCGTCACCCCAAGTTATTGCCCAAAGCAAAACTCCGAGTTCTTCTTTTTTGAGATTGTGGAAATGAATCTTGCCTTCAAATACAGTTCCTTTCTGCAAAGGTGTGAAATGTGTTCCTACTCGTTCTTGATCCTGACCTATGGGAACAGGATTTATTTTATTTTTTACAGGATAGCGTTTCCAGCCGTTAAGTTTTACATCATTATCCATCAATGTTTTATAATTGGGATTTCTATTATTCTGCTGAATGTAATTCGGATAATATGTCGGCTTTGGATTTCCTAAAATAGTATCCACTCGCGAAGCAAGAGTTCCATTATCTGTCGCTGCATCTTCAAACTGAACTCTGCCACGCAAAGAGAAGTTTCCGATTGACTCGCCTCTTTTTTTTGTGTCTTTTATTTTACCAAAAATACATTCTGCAAAATCCAATTTATCCGAGAAATTTTCCTCTGAGGAGTGTTTGATTGCATCATGCAGACTATTTTTATATGGAAGGCGATACATTTGGGATAGGCCTAATGAGTTAGGAGTTCCGTCTTTATTCGGAAGGTAAAATACAGGTATTCCGGGATAACCCATTGTTATACATTCTTTTAGTTTTTTTGTTAAGTCCAAGCCTTTCTTCTGATCTGCTGCCTTTGGAGTATTTGCTTGTTTGAATTGAAGGATTGTGCTATAGTCAACAGTTACTTTGCTTGTACCTTTGTCCTCAAACACAAAGTCAAGATGCTTTCCAATCTCTCTGTCATATTTTTTACTGTATTGTCTTCCGGGCTGACCTGTCAGCACTACAAAGCCATGTTTTGCACTGGAGAAACTCTGTTTTTTTATGTTGTCAACCTTAGAATATATCAATGTCATTCCGTCATGATGTCTGTGTTCTTTGATGTTTTCTACAGAAAAATAAACACTTGTTTTCCCTCGTATAAAACCAATTCTGCGATCTAATTCATTTCGCTTTTTCAAAATTCCCGAATTAAGGTTGTAACATTGCTCAAGCACACTGTCTTCTACTCGATGATAGTCAACTTTATAAAGAACCCATTCATTGTTTTCGTAAACAAGCCAACCTGCTTTTGAAAGTGCTTCATATCTTTTATTGCCTCTGTCTATCGTCAAGTGACTGGAATACAATTGAGGATTTTGTAAATCCCGTACACTCAATGCAGCATCGGAAACTCTATTTAATTTTCCAAACGATATAATCTCAACTATATTACGCAGCATTCCTCTAAGGCTTGATCCCGGAATAGCATATTTGCCGTTTGCGGATTTGTAATTTTTTACAGAACTATTATTGTTATCTTTCCCATTTCCTATGAAAACAGGAGTCTGAGCCGTGTATTTTACATCAATAGTTCCTGATATACCATCTTCAAATGGTCTGTCAATAGAAATCTTAGACCCCCAATCAGGGAAAACAACTTCCTGCGAAAGTGGTACAAAGTTATATGGTGCTTTAATCATTTATTATTCCTCCGTAAAACCAACAAATGAT
The DNA here is from genome assembly GCA_017540815.1 of Spirochaetales bacterium. Taxonomy (GTDB): domain Bacteria; phylum Spirochaetota; class GWE2-31-10; order GWE2-31-10; family MWDO01; genus RGIG6909. The sequence goes on along the minus strand of JAFYAI010000113.1, from coordinate 14,039 downwards.
GAACAATATGGTCGATAACCAAATTTATCATTAAATTCATAATAAACATTGTAATTTATAAAAGTTTTATCATTAATTTTTGAGAGCTGCTTGACATTTTTCTTTAATACAACTTTTCCGTCATCAGATTCATCGTATGTAAAAAGTCTCCAACATTCCCCGTCAAATCTAACTGAAAGAGATTTTTGATCTGAGTTACAAAATTCTCCGGCAAGAATATGTTCGTCTTTAATATCTATGTCGGCACTCTTGATTCTGCCTGCAGAACTTGACTGCAAAGAAATCCAACCATCACAAGGCTGAAAGTTTTTTATCTCTTTTAAGACATCCTCATTATTGGTTAATGACTTTGCCAAAACTGTTATTTTTACCTCTGAAAACTTTGTTCCGGAGTTTTTATTCAAAAAATCAATATCTTCTTGTCGCATGGTTATTTTACCTCCTCAGCATAATTGAATCCAAGCCCGTGACCAGAACCACCACCCAACGCAAGGCGTCCGGCTTTCAGGTCTTCCAACGCCCACTCGAAAGACTTATATTCATTACTTTTTTTATCAATACTATTGTCCAAATAAATACATGTTTCAAAAGTTTGTCCGCCTCTGACATTCTCTTCCTGAAACAATGCACCATCCATAGTTCCTCCGGTAAATCTGTCTATACTGTTGCGTGAAAGTTCATAAGATTCAGTATTTTCTAAATACAGATCAGTAAACCAAAGTTTACCTGCATTCCCTTTATTTTCAGCAGCATTGGTATTTGCCGCACACCCAAAAAGTTCTGACAGACCATCGTCTTCACATTTATCCCAATCCCACTTTTTGTTAATTCGTGCAAGATGATAAGCGGCTCTGTGACGCAGTGCTCCTTTTAGTGCGGAACCTGGAATCGTTATTCTGTATTCAGATTCAAAATCTCCATTGTCACCATTCCACTTAACAACACGCTCACTATAAGGCAGCATATCAGCAGGATGTTTGTTGTTCTTGATAAATGATTTTGTTCCACCGCCGATTCTAAATCCTAACAGAAAATTAAGTTTAACTTTTAACTCTTCAACTTCATCTTTAAAATCTTGAGAAGTATATTTCTCGTTACATTTTCTGAAGTTATTTATATCTTCATCTTTTGACAAATCAAAATATTTATTTTTCGGAATCTTGATTTCAATTACTTTTATTTTTCCGTATCCGGCTCTGCCTGCTGCTCCGATTCTAAAAGAAGAACTAAACAAGATTTTTAATATATCATTCCAAGCGTCGCTTTCACCGTTCGTCCATAAGCCAATCGAGAAAGTAAATCGACATCCAGTCGGAACAAAATAGCGATCGAATTTACCTGTATCATCCGCCACACCTCTGTCTGAAAGATGAACATGATCTCTTTTGAAATCAGGATTATCAGTTATATATAATTCTTTCAATATACGATCTTTGTCAATATTGTCTTTTGTATAAAAAGACTTGTGATATTTGTTTTTTGAGTCATGAACATAAGCCCAAGACACTTCTAACGAAGATGAATTACCTTCATTCTCTTTTTGATAACCAAAAATCTGTTTGGCAAACTCTTCGCCTTTCTCAGACTGGAAAGAATGGCGAAGTATACCTGCCAATGTAGTGCCAGGTATTGCAGGCAGTCCGTTTGCATCCCGTACAAGTTCCACATCAAAAAAGTTTCCGCTCTTTCCGGAAGCAAGTACCAATGGCGACTGAGCCTCTATTGTGACTTCTGCATAGTAATATAAAGTATTATCTAATCTGCTCATTTTGTACCGTCCTTAAGCCAATTTTTATCGGCGATTTTATCTTTACATCTTTTAACCAATTCCTGTAATGCTATTTTTATATCTTTATCACTCATGTTGTTCTTATCAACAAAATCCATAAGCCATTCTCGCAATGTTTTACCGTCACCGGAAGCTTCATAATTCCATTCCGAATCAGGATTAGAAATTTTAGTATCCTGATTACGCTCTGTTTGAGTCTCTTTTATAGGTTTGATAATCGGAGTGTCTCCTTCAAACAAGAGTTTATACAGGTCATTTTTTGAATTACACTCTCTGGCTGTCTCAAGAATTCTTCCCCACTGATTGTTTCCCGGCCAGAATATAAAATCATCATCAAATGAGTGGAATTTTTTTATAGACTTACAAATCTTAACAAATTCTTTGACGGCAGTCTCGACTTTTTCTCTGACATCAGTACTAATAAATACAGGCTTAACCCATTCAAGCCACGATTGCTCTTCTTTGGAAAGAGATTGACTTTCAATAGCGTTGTCATCATTTATTTCATCTTTTTGGAATACCTTTTCAACATTAAATAAAGCTATTTCGCCAAAGCCTTGTCCTCTTGCATCGCCTATTCCTTGTTTTATTGCCTTCAAAATATTATCTTTTTCTGTTGCTGTTATTTCTTTATCAGATTGAAAGGTAAAAACACTTCCTTTAGAAATAAGAGTTTTCTGAACTTCAATTTCTTTACGGTAAGCATTATATTGATAAAGATATGACGGTCTTGCAAAACTTCGAGTTCCGTCCAATCTCCATTCTGAATCAAGTCCAAGAAAATCAGGAAAAAGACTTAATTCTGGAGTTCCTGTAACTGGATTTCTCAGACAAAGATCCGAAACAGCTAAGATAGAAAAAGACAAATCGTTTAATTCTTTTGATTTTGAATTAATTTTTGGAGCATCAACTTTTGAGATTTTAACCCGCCCGTAAGAGGCAGTTTTGGAGCGACCTATATGAAAAGTCTGTTCTTTTTCAAACAAATCTGCTACAGCTGAGACTGCTCCATTTATAGAATCATCCCATTCAATTTTACCAATGAAGATTTGTCCTGCATCCAAACTTTCATAACAGTACAACTGAGCTTTCTCTGCAGTTCCTGTTTCTGCATCTATAGCAGTACGCATTCGGCTTGTTTTTGATGGCATTGTTACACTTATTTTCCCATCATCGAAAAAAACATATCCGTTTCTGTTTTGTTTGTATTGGACACCATTCTCTTTTGCATCACTATAAACAAAATTCAGAATTTCATGCTCTTTCCCATCTCTCGGAACTTTTTCCGAGTGGAATGATAACGGCATTGGAATAGTCCTTTTTCCGCTAATCATAGGATATGCATTGTAAAATCTAATCTGCGATGTATGGAAAAGACTCCATGCTTCATCTTTACTCTCCTTAGAATACAACTTAGATGCCGCTATTCCAAGAAAAACCGAACCTGGAATATAATCAAGAGATTTATGGTCTCCAACAGTTGCTGTTCTTTGGCTTAAAACCACATCATCTAAAAGTTCAACTTTAAAATATAACTCTCCCATCATCACACCTCATCTTTAAACTCAATTACAACTTCTCCCAAACCTCTTGATTTGTGAGAGCCTACAGTATAAACAAGTTTTTTGGCGGCGATTTTTATACTGTCAAAAATCTCTTTTTCACATTCACACTCCATTACTGCATACAATTCCATTGGAACAGCGACCTCATAACCGCGAAGAGATTGCTCATCAGCAGTACCTGTTTCATTATTAATCGCAGTCGAATATATACTTCTTGTAAGATTATCCTTTAAATCTGTTTTTTCTTTCAGTTTTTGTCTTATTGCAGGAGAAAGACGTGCATCTGAAATATAGATTTTCCCGGAAAGAGTAGCGGTTCGATTCAAGCCGTTACTTTTATTGTCTTCTTGACCTCCAAAAACATTTTTTACAAAGTTATATTTTTTGCTGCCCGTCTTCTCAAGACGTAAACACGCATCTTTAATGAGACCTTTGAGCATTTTACCTGGAATATAGGGAAGTCCATCAGCGTCTCTGTCAATTCGGCTGTCAACTTCTTTGCCGCCGCCTTTACCGCTTCCGACAGCCCAATATCCCTGCATTTTCAGTATCATCGTAGTTTTACACATTTTTATCCTCCTCTGTATCTTCCATACTCAATAGCTGCAATGCATCAAAAATAGGAGTTGTATTTCCTTTTGTCCATGGAGATTCTTTGGGTTTATCAATTCCCAACATTTGCATACTGTTTATGAGATCTCCACCGCTAACCTTTGGATTTTTCCCAAGAATCTCCATCCAACGCCGCCATTTTTCACGAGATATATTCTCGTCACCAAAAATCATGGTTGCATACTGTCTGATAGAAGAAGGTGTTACTCCGTCTTTTTTTAATTCATTGCATAGATTTCTTAAGTCTTTCAATTTTGGAATTGATGATTCATCATCGTTGAAAGCATAAGTTCCTAATGTTGCAATGTATTTTTTATCTATTGTTAATTCTTTTTCTTTAAATGTTTCATAAGATTCGATAAATGAATTCGTAACGACAAGACTTGTAGTGCTTGCCGGAATAGAATCCCTTTTTTCTTTCTTATAAACATCTTTTGAAACTTTTTTGGAAGCAGAACACAAAGATTCTGCCAATTCAAAAGCATCTATAAAAGGCTGATTGTTTTTTATATACGCAATTCCGGCACATGCTGTTAGTTTTTTTGGAATTTTATGTCCTGAAGCCTCATACAGATTATTGAAGTTATCTTTTGTTGTTTCTTCAAAAGCTTTGCAGTAATCTTCGGTAAACTGCATTGCATAATCCGCTCGAACAAGAACCGTTAAATCATCTCCGCCAAGAACAAGAGGACGCATTGGAAGCACACAAGGTTTTGCCCCATATTTTTCTATAAGTTTGGCAGTAGCAGCCTGAGCAGCTTCTTTTGTTGCCTTTTCCAAACTATCAGAAAACAGTCTTAGCATTACGGCATACTCGGCACCGTTTGTAAAACTTTCACGAATCTGAATGAGTGACTGTCCAAGTCCGTTTCCATCCGCATGAATCAAACCTAAGTATCGAGAATCTCTTCTGAATGGGAATGCTTCCTTGTCTTTATTATCAAATTCAAGATTTTTAGGGAATTTATAATTTTTGTATTTTTCTGAAAGGAATGCTTTCGATAAAGTAGCTAAACTTCCAGAGTCTACAATATCCTGTTTAACGATACTTACTTCATCAGTCCAAATTCGGATTCCATCAGCAGTAAATTTATTCTCTGCTGCAGGCTTACCTGTTCTTGGAGCGAGAACATGCATAGGAGTAGCTTCAGGCAATATCGGCGGCGGACAGTTCCTGTTATAACCGAGAATGTCGTAAGTTTCATTTATGAGTTTCTGAATATTATCATCTTCTGACTCAGATACAGCACAAACAGTTTCAAGTCCTGGCACTATAGTTGTTACAAAACTACTCCATAAAGCAAGGAAACGATCACGGTTATCTTTATTTGCAAATATAGCAGTAAAAACACCTCCGCTTCTTCTTGAAAAGAATATTTGTTTTTCCTTAATTTCTTTTAATTTAGAAGCATCTTCTTTTTTTTGTGGAATAATTTCTTCAAGTTCCAGATATTTAATCACTTCATCCAATTTACTGTCACAAAGTTCCTTGACCAATTCGCTTGCGCCGACCATTTCCTTCATCTTGCCACTGTCAAAGATATAAGATTGAATACCCCTTGCTTCAAAAAACAATGTATAATATTTTGCCATTCGCAGTTTCTCCTGTTTTAATTTATATTAATAATGGAATCAACTCCATCCACATATCTGTTTAAATCCATATTAAAGTATATCCTTTTTCTTAAAACTTATAATAAAATTATAACATAAATAATTATATTCAAAACTTTTTTTTTCAAAAATTAGTAATTATACAAAAAAATATAAAAAATACAGACTGAAATAGTCAGGCTGTATTTTCCTTCCCTAAATCATTTCAGCCACTTAACCAATTGTATTGTAATTTTAATCAATATTTTACCACCAACTATTATCGCTTCCTGGATTTTTTCACGCTCTATTCGCTGTCGCTCTTCTTCTTCACGCTGTCGTTTCTGATCCGCTAAATGTTTAAACAATATTCCGCCACCTACGATTGTTGCTACCGTACCCGTTCCTGCTGCAATTGCTACCGCTGTTTTGTTTTCTGCTGTCATTTTTACTCCTTAGTTAATGATGTAAAGATTTTTTTAGCCGCATCCACTAATACTTCTACGATTTCAAACGTTTTTTCAACTGCTTTTTCGTTCATTTTGGTTACCTCCGTAAATGTTTATTTTCTTTACAATTATTACTAATGAGTTTCCCGTTTGTGATTGACAGTTTTCTTAATTGTTTTCTCTTTTCTGATGTTTTACTTATCAAAGTATCCGCCAAATGTTCCCAAAACTGTTCCGAGTACTCCTAAATTGTCCCAATTGTTGTCAACATTTTCTTGTCTCCTAAATATTTGTACTACTTATTGACAGTGATATTTTGTCGGTAATTGAAACAATTATAAAAAAACTTGGCAAGATAAAATCTTACCAAGATTTTTGGAGGTTATACTATATCAATGACCGACTCTGTTTCCAACGCTCTCATGCGTGCTTTTTCTTTCATTTTTTTAATTTTCTTTTTGCTTCTGAATTTTACCCGTATTTCATTGCCTTCGCTGGTAAGTTTCAGTTTTATCTCGTCTTTCAGCACATCACAAACATTGTTTATCGTCTGCGAAACTTTTGTCTCGTCGTCATCAAGGACTTTGATATAAACAAATTTGCACTGCCGAGGGAAACCTGTAGTTTTCTTTTTGGCATCTTTGATTTCTTTTTTCAGAAAATCTTTAAGATTGTCTCCATGAAAAGCAACATCGTTCGGAGTCACCTTAAAAGTAGTCGGTGCTTTTAAACGCTCATTAAGTTCCCTTTGTGATTCCTGTAAACAATCAAAAATTCTTGTCATAATATCCATTTTTATCTCCTTTTTTGTATTATTATAATATTTTTTCTCTTTTCTTAACTCACCATTACCTTACGCACCAAATATTTTGCCGATTGAATTGATTATTTTTTCGACTGTTTCAATTGCATCGCCTATTTCTGTAAACATAAAATCTCCTTTTATCTGAAAATATCCCAAAACGAGCCAACGGCTTCGCCTAAATCTTTTACACTGTCGCCAATGTTTTGCAAACCTTCACCAACATAATCTAGTCCGTTACCTATTGAATCAAATAAATCACTGATATTGTCAAGCATATAAATCTCCTTATATTCCTAATTGTCTTCCTATATCTTCTATAAAATCTCCGACATTCTTAAATCCGTCTCCAATCGCCTCAATAACTTCGCCTGCCAAATTGATGCCGTCACCGATTAAATTAATCTTATCACTTAAAAACATAACAGCCTCCTTTATTTTATTTATTCATTCTATACTAATATTCTTCGCTCTAATAATTGACATTTTTTACAAAATATTTTCTCTTTTCTGCCGTACTCATTACAAACCCAATTCAAAGAAAATCTCTAATTCAAAATCCATTACTATCTCCTTATTTTTTTTGTCAAAATACCAATTACTATTTTTGCCACCGCTATAACCGCATCTCCGATTCCGTCAACAATTTGTTTTTTCATTTTGCACCTCCATAAATTTTTAAATGCTTTAAATAACTTAAACTGTTTTCTCTTTTACGGAACTTCCTTATGCCGTTTTTACCGAATCATATATTGCCTTGCCTAATGCAACCCCTGCTATTATCAAACCTAAAATTGCTTCTCCAACTTTTGCATTCATTTTTTAACTCCTTAATTATTTAATCTCACTTATTACTAACCTTTTCCAAACCTGTAATTGACATTTTTTTACAAAATATTTTCTCTTTTCTGCCGTTATTTTACAATGCGAACAATGCCGCAGCCCCATACTTCACAACTTTTCCCAATACATTAAATAACGCTACCTCAAGTGCAATTCCTCCGACAAATTTCGCTATTCCTTTAGCTTTTTCCATCGCTAACGCTCTTGCATATATCGCATAATCTTCACGTACAAGTTTTATTTGCTTATCATCAGAGGTTACTACCACTATATGATCTTCATCTGTTACGCTAACCCTTCCAAAGTAAGTAAGGGCAGTTCCTTTTTCATTCATAACTATTACAGAATTATGATCACCCGATATAATGTGTACACGATTTTTTGCATTTCCTATATTCATATAGCCATTCACTGTATCAAGTATCCACACACCATTGTAATCATCCCCGTATCCATACGCACTTACTCCGACCAATACCATCATCATCATTACAAACATCATTAATCTTGTTTTCATTTTTACTACTCCTTTTTTGTTTCACTTATAATCTTTGTTACACTCACATTTACTATCCAATCAATTATTTACCAAATATTATACTTATCAACATAATAACAGCATTTTATCCTCCTTAACCCATTATCTTACTAACCAACAGCCCTACAATTATAGCCAATACTATATTTATTATTATGTCTGTCATTTGCAATCTCCTTTTTATACATATACAATCTTTTTACCTTACACTTATTACTAATGTTTTTATCCGTGGGAATTGACTTTTCATCTCATTTTTTTATACTTTTTTACCTATATGAACTACCGCCACCCCAAATCGATCTGCCGCCTACATGAGGTGTCTGTATGTGTTTTATACTGTCTACCAAATCCAATATACCTTCCTCTTCGCTGTGATGCCATGTATATCCTTCAGGCTTTTGACCTTCTATTATCTGTCTCAATTGTTTTGACGAAAAGTTCTTCGCCAAAGATTTATCATTCAAGACAGCCTGCTTAAGCTGCCGATTACATTCTCTGAAATGAACGCTGTCAGGCATTTTATACATATTCTTGGGAATCCTTGCTCTAAACTTATAATCAAATATCGGGTAACCTTTCAGACTATATGGAACTCCGCTTTTCGGATGAATTTTGCCGCTGTTTTTTGGAGTTACATTCGGTTTCTTCGGTTTTGCTTTGAATAAATTTTTCCCCAATTTACCGGCCTGTTTCAATCCCTGTTTAGTTATCGCATTACACCTTACAATCGACTGAGACACAGGACTCCACTGATAAGTATTTCCCCAAACATTCATACCTGCAAGTAACACTATAAGTGTCAATCCAATCCGCATAAATTTCTTTGTTGGCATTTCAATACTCCTTAACTATAATTAAACACCCAACACCAATTATACCTGTCGAATATCACTACTGTTTTAACTTCTTTAATAAATCCGAAAATGTTTGGCAGATATATTCTGTATCATTTGACTCATGCCGATACAGCACTATCCCATCATCACTGATACATATATAATTGCCGAACGGATCCGATGCTATCGGATACAGCCTCTGATTGTTCTCCCGAAAATAATCTGCCACCACATAAACATTGTCTGCATCTTCTTCATTATATGACAACAGTTTCTCAAACACACAATCTTTTGTTTCTGCCGTATCAAAATAAGGTCTGCTCGGATAACCGCCGTTATTCTCCAAAATACATTTGATTACATCCTTTGGCAATGTAACGCCATACTTTGTTTGTGCATTCTTAATCTTGTCAGCCGTTGTTTTTGTTATATAACTCCATTTAATAATCATTCTTACTCCTAATCATTGAATTGTATTATACTTATTACTAAGTTTTTATAATCATTATTGTTTTTTATTTTCCAAACATATTGTCTATTCCTGATTTAATTGATTCCAGGCCATCCAATACACCCTGTACACCGTTGGAAATATTCTCAAGTCCGTCTCTTACTCTGTCCTGAATATCATCCAAAATGTCAAACATATAAATCTCCTTTATAATTATTCTTCTCTCATTACTAAATAGTTTTAAAACCAATTATTGACATTTATTACAAAATCTTTTCACTTTTCTACCGTACTCATTACCAACCCAATTCAAAAAAAATCTCTAATTCAAAATCCATTGCAACCTCCTTAATTAACCATTCCAATAACATCAAATATCAGCGAACTCTCAAAACTGTTTTTACTCATAAAACCTCCTTTTGATTCCTTACAACCAAAATTTCCTGCAAACTCATTAATCCTTCAAGTATCTCAATTATTTCATCCAACATTTTATCCTCCTTTTAACAGCGGAGTAAACTCCGCTTTTTTTATCTGCATCCTTTCTTGACTTACTACATCCCTTATTATTTACAAAAAATCAAACCAATGATCAATGCGAGCAATAATATCATATACACCTCCCTAAGCTATTATTTTTCCAATTATCATACCGGCAATCAACATAAGCAATAACATCATAGTCGCCTCCTTTATCTCTATTACTACTAACATCCTATATACTTATTATTGACATTTTGATTACATTTTTTTCTTAAATATTTTATTTTTTACTTCACCAGCCTTTTCTTTAACAAAACCCCATACTTCACCTGCTTTTTCATTTACACTTTCTTTGAAATCTTCTTCCTTGAAATATTTGTACCCGCCTATTGCCAAACCGCCAACCAAAATTGTACCTATAATTCCCATTTTTAACTCCTTAATTTTTAAATCTCACTTATTACTAATTCCTTTCTCTGCCATAATTGACATTTTTTACAAAATATTTTCTCTTTTCTACTCCAAACTTACTTCCCTGTTACCTTACCGATTGTCCCTATCAATGCTCCTGCCGCTGCTAAAACTGCTCCGATTTCTACTAACATTTCCTAACTCCTTATTACTTAATCTTACTTACTACTAACTTCTTTCAAAACCATAATTGACATTTTTTACCACAATTTTTCTCTTTTCTGCCTTACTCATTACCAACCCAATTCAAAAAAAATCTCTAATTCAAAATCCATAACAACCTCCTTAATTAACCATTTCAATAACATCAAATATCAGCGAACTCTCAAAACTGTTTTTACTCATAAAACCTCCTCTTGAGCCTCTTACAACCAAAATTTTCCCGCAAACTCATTAATCACTTCAAGTATCTCAATTATTTCATCCAACATTTTGTTCTACTTTATCTTTAACTTCACTTATTACTAACATTCCCGGTGACGTTGTTTGACATTTTTTTGACAAAATAAATAAAAAAAATCTCAGTAAGATAAAATCTTACTGAGATTTTTTACATAATCCCTTTGAAAATCCCCCAAGGGGACTTGCTCACTTCGTTCGCGGGCGCAGGGAAGCATCTGACTAAATTATTTGTCACACGGATTCGAGTTTCCTAACGGAAACTCTATATCAACCATCTTCGACAGAATAATAAAATAACTCCGACACTTGCCAAGCGGGGACGGGGGCGGCCAGCCCCGGCGTTTTCAAGGAAGCAGTTGGAGTCAAGAGGAAGGTGGGCTGCGATTATTGCTTCCGTGCATCGCAGACAGTATCGCCATCCATGGCGACTCAAACCTGCGACACGAAAAGCTGTACCCGACACGATGTCGGGCGTGCCGACGGCTCACGGAAGAAACAGCCGTCGGCTGTGCCCCCTTCCTTTTGCCATCTTAATCCCTTTGAAAACAGGGAAGCATTCTGACGAAGGAGCCTCCAAAATTTCCTGCTCCTCCCCAATTCGTCTTAATCCCTTTGAAAACAGGAAGCAACAGCATTCTCCGCCGCCCAAGATGCTTATTGTCTCCCTTACCTTTGTCCATCGCCTTTCGTCAGAATGCTTATTTCAATGAACCTGCTTGTTCCTATTCATTTCACTCCGACTTTAGTCATAATAAAAATGTCAAGGAACATTGTCAGTATAACATTTATTTTGGATTTTGCAAGTATTTTTATTATTTTATATTATATTTAATTTTTTCATATTTTTCACCTCCAGTTATTCTATATTAAACATTTCGTCTCTTATTTACCAAATATCAAACCTGCTACAAGTATCAATAATAATATCATATTAACCTCATTTAATTAAATCTTTTCTCTCTTCTGTAATATTTTTTACGTTAATGAACCATCCGAATCTACAGCATCTGCTAAATCTTCAACATCCACACCATACCAATCCGCCCAATCATTTTCATCCCAATGTGTTTCGCTCCATGCATCCATATCGCTTTCTGTCATTTTGTACTCCTTTTTGATTTCTTATTTTCTCTTTTCTACTCCAAACTTACTTCCCTGTTACCTTACCGATTGTCCCTATCAATGCTCCTGCCGCTGCTAAAACTGCTCCGATTTCTACTATCATTTTTATACTCCTTATTATTTTATTTCACTTATTACTAACCTTTTTCAATTCCACAATTGACATTTCCTTATAAATATTTTCTCTTTTCTGCCTACAACTTTAACCTTCAATGATCTTACCAATTGCACCTACACATGTTCCTACTGCTACAAGAGCTGCTCCAATTTCAATTATCATTTCTAAACTCCTTATACTCTAAAATATTATTACCAATGTTCAACCAGTGATTATTCCCAATATACATATTCCTGTCCCTACCAATATTACACTTACTCCTAATCCTATCATCTTATGCCTCCTTATTATCTTTCATCTACCACTAATATCTTTCACTGTTATAATTGACATTTTTCTACATTTCTACTTATTACTTTACAAACAACAAAAATATAACCGCTACAAATCCAAATATTATTCCAAAATCACACAATGCACCCATTTTTAACTCCTTATAAATATTTTCTCTCTTCTGCTCTCTCCTTACATATCCAACCATGGAAAACCAAACTTCTCAAAAACTATTTTTATAAAATCTATCATTTCTAACTCCTTCTTACTTTACCTAACCATACCAATCACATCCACAATTACCGAACTCTCATAACTATTTATATTCATACGCTCTCCTTTTTTTACCTTACATTTATTACTAATACTTTAAACCGAAAGAATTGACATTTTTGGAGACAAAATTAATAAAAAAAATCTCAGTAAGATAAAATCTTACTGAGATTTTTTTTACATAATCCTTATTCATAATTCACAATTGTGCCACTCCGACAGTTTCATAAATCAATTCAGACGGACACATCGCAGGGTCGGGGGCGGTCAGCCCCAGCGTCTGCTTTTCTTTCTTTGCGGGTCTAAGGGTGCTTTCTTTCTTTTGATACGAAAAAAGAAAGAAAGCACCCTTGCTCTCGGCGGCGAGAGCCGCCGCCGTTAATCCCTTTGAAAATCCCCCAAGGGGACTTGCTCACTTCGTTCGCGGGCGCAGGGAAGCATTCTGACGTGTGAGAGCATCAGCGAAATTGAGGCTATGTTGAGAGTCTTAATCCCTTTGAAAACAGGGAAGCATTCTGACTGTTTTATAGGCAATTTAATCCGAGTGAAGAAAGATGGGTCTTAATCCCTTTGAAAACAGGGAAGCATTCTGACTCTCGGAATCAAAAAACCTCCTCAACGCCTTTAAAGAGTCGTCTTAATCCCTTTGAAAACAGGGAAGCATTCTGACGGATAAACCGTCAACGTGGTTACTTGATTACAGAGGGTCTTAATCCCTTTGAAAACAGGGAAGCATTCTGACGATGGAGCAGCTTATCGCAGCCGCTCATTCAAAGACATGTCTTAATCCCTTTGAAAACAGGGAAGCATTCTGACCTTTATTACAAACTAGACCTGTGATAGAACCATTATTTTCCGTCTTAATCCCTTTGAAAACAGGGAAGCATTCTGACTGTCTTTTTCTTACGTGTATATGAATCAAGCCCTTGTGACATGTCTTAATCCCTTTGAAAACAGGGAAGCATTCTGACAGAAAACTAAGTGAAGATGGTGATTTAAAAGCTACTTTTAGTCTTAATCCCTTTGAAAACAGGGAAGCATTCTGACGAATATTTGGGAGGGTAATATGATCAAAAAAATATTTGTCTTAATCCCTTTGAAAACAGGGAAGCATTCTGACTACTATGTCCGCATCAAGACATGGATGTATTTTGTCATTGTGTCTTAATCCCTTTGAAAACAGGGAAGCATTCTGACGGGAATGACTACAAGGACTTCAAAACGTATTTAGAGGCGTCTTAATCCCTTTGAAAACAGGGAAACATTCTGACATTTGAACAAGTACGTGATAACGTAGATGAGGTTATTGAGTCTTAATCCCTTTGAAAACAGGGAAGCATTCTGACCGGATATTTTCGAAGGGAGAGAGAACTCCTTGTACGAGCGACAGTCTTAATCCCTTTGAAAACAGGGAGA
>JAFYAI010000112.1 GCA_017540815.1 Spirochaetales bacterium | reverse complement strand
GTTATTGACTGCCCTGTTAAAGATGGGTATGTTTTCCTCGGATATAATACTGAGGCATCAGGCAACGGTCAGCTGGTTATTACCGACGAAGGAGCTATGGACAGCTATGTTCGCCTTACGACATTCGATACTGCTGTTACGCTCTATGCTCAGTGGTCATATCTTGGCGATAATGGAGAACCTGTTATACCGACGACAACGACAATACCGGAATATGTTATGGTTGATGGAGTGAAGTTTAGTTATGATATGACAGAGTTGATTCGTTATCCTGAGGATAAAACAGACACTTCGTATATAATCCCTGATACAGTTAAAACTATTGGAAATTGGGCTTTTGGTTATAGAAGTAATCTGACAAACATTACGATACCTGACAGTGTAACTAAGATTGGCGGAAGTGCATTTGAGGACTGTACAGGTCTGACCAGCATAAATATACCGAATGGAGTGACAAGTATTGGTTACGGTGCATTCAGAGGGTGTACCGGGCTGACAAGCATTGTAATCCCGGACAGTGTTGTGACTGTAGGAGGAACAGATGATATAGGATCAAATATCTTCGATGATTGCAGCGGTCTTACAGAGCCGATATATAACTCTCATCTGTTTATATATCTGCCTCGGACATACAGCGGTACATATACAATACCGAATGGCATTACTGAGATTGGTAATTATGCCTTTGAAGACTGCTCGGAGCTTACTAGTATTATAATACCTGATACGGTAACAAGTATTGGCATTAGTGCATTTTCTTGGTGTAAAGGGCTGATAAGCATTGTGATACCTAATGGAATAACTACTATAGAAGCAAGAGCTTTTATTAACTGTAGCGGACTGACAAGTATGACACTTGGTGGAGTAAAGAATTTCGGGGAAAATGCTTTTGCTTACTGTGACAATTTGACTCGAATTGATTATACTGGAACGATAGAACAGTTGTGTTGTTTTACATTTGAAAGTTCTATTTATGATAGTCCTGCTTATGCTAATCCTATATATAGTTCATCCGGTAATATCTATATCAACAATGAACTTGTCACTGACTTAGTAATACCAGATACTGTAACTGAGATAAAATCTTATGCGTTCTGTGGATGGAAAAATCTGACGAGTGTTACAATTCCTGACAGCGTGACAGTCATTGGAGAGTGTGCTTTTTATGGTTGCACTGCTCTTGAAAACTTATCTATAGGCAATGGAGTAATGTCTATCGGTAATAAAGCATTCTGTAGTTGTCCCATAACATATCTCACTATAGGCAGCAGTATTATAGAGATTGATCCTGAAGCATTTCGTTATGAAAATGAAAGTTATTCGATCCACTACAATGCTAATAATACAATGAATAAACTGTATTACAACGGCACACCTGGACAATGGTTTACTCGTCCTGATAATATGCCTTATCCGTCTAAAGAAGTCTATTCTGAAGAAACATCAACTTTTATTGAACCGATGGTATATATAAACGGTACGCCTATCAATGAGATTACCGAAGCAGTGCTGCCTGACGGTATGACTGAGATAAAGTCTGGGTTGTGTAAAAATATGAGTGGCTTAACGAGTGCTGTGATACCGAATACTGTAATAAATATCGGAGCAGAGGCTTTTAGTGGCTGTACAGGCCTAACGAGTATTATAATCCCAGATAGCGTAAAGAGTATAGGTGCTAATGCTTTCAGTGGATGCACAGGATTAACGAGTATGATAATCCCTGACAGCGTGACGAGTATTGGAGATAATGCATTCTGTGAATGTTCTAGTCTCACTAATGTGACGATAGGTAATAGCGTGACAGAGATTGGAGCTGGTGCTTTTGAATGCTGTACAGGACTGACAAGCGTTGTGATACCTGATAGCGTTACTGTAATTAATGATGCTACTTTCAAAAATTGTAATGCTCTTACAAGTGTTACATTGGGGAAAAATGTAAAGATTATCGGAGAAGGTGGCTACGGAGGAGCATTTCAAGGATGTTCAAATCTGACAAGTATAGAGATACCTAACAGTGTAACAAGCATTGGCAGCAGTGCATTTGCTGGATGTACAAGTCTGATAAGCATTGTGCTACCAAATGTGACAAGTATTGGTGCTGGATCTGGATTTTATGACGATGGTGCATTTTATAACAGTGGGCTGACAAGTGCAGTTGTCAATAATGTTGAATACATACCGAAAGTGACATTTTCTCAGTGTGCCAATCTGACTGACATAACGATAGACAGTGGTGTAAAGAGTCTTGGAGCGAGTCCGTTTTATCTGACTGATTATCAGCATGGGCAATTTTATTTGGAAGGTAATGTGAATACCGTGCATTATCAGGGAACACTCTCAGAGTGGTGCGATGTTGATATTTATGCTGATCCAGATGATACTTATCGTTCTTTTTCTCAATCTTATGATTTATCTTATGTATATCAAGCAGGTAAAAATGAATACAACACTCCAAATCCTTATAATGCCGTTCATGACTTATATATCGGAGATGAGCTGCTGACTGATTTGGTGATACCAAATGATGTAACTAAGATTAAGCCTTGTGCATTCTTTGCATGTTGGAGTTTGAGAAGCATCACGATTCCGGGGAATGTTGAGGAGATTGGTGATTATGCTTTTATGGGATGCTCTGAAGTGACGAGTCTGTCTATTGGCGAAGGTGTCCGTAAAATTGGTGTTGAGTCTTTCTCAGAATGTTCCAAACTGACGAAGATTATACTTCCAAGCACGATTGAATGGATAAGCAGCAGTGCATTTATATTTTGTGAAGGTTTGACTGAACTGCGGGTTGAGGCTGTTACACCGCCTGTATTTAATGCATCGTGCCTGTATCTTTGCACATCATTGGAACATATCTATGTACCGAACGGCTCGGTAGAGGCATATAAGACAGCTCTTGGATGGGATTATTTCGCTGACAAGATTAGTGCGATTACAGACTAAGGAATAAGGAGTAAAATATGAAACAGATATTTATAACAATTGTGACATTCTTAATGATAATGTTAGCCGCATGTGCGACGGAAACAACATCAAATTCAAACGGCGGCAATACACCGACGACAGTTCATGGAAACGATCCTCATAATAATCCTACGGACTCTGATGACAATATACCCGAAGGCACGATATTCAGATTGACTTTGGATAGTCGGTCAGCCGATACAACAGGCACACAGAATATCTATCTCAAATATGACTGCGGCTACTATCTGGATGAATCTTGCGATAAGAAGATGACTGTCAAGGACTTGTCGATTGACTGCCCGACACGAGACGGCTATAGATTCTTGGGGTATAATACTGACGGCGATATGTATGGAGATATGGTTATCTCGTATAAAGGCTTCATAGACTGTGATATGACATTCAAAGAGTTTAGGGAGAACACGACACTTGTTGCTGTTTGGAAAGAATACAATGGTTCGTCTGTTGTTGTCCATGACAAAGAGGCAAATAAAGGCGTAATATTCAGCAGGGATGGCAGAACACTACTATACTATCAGAGAGATCTCTCCAATGATACTTACGAGATACCTGAAGGTGTTACTGATATTGCACAAGATGCATTTCGGGACTGTATCTATTTAAAGCATGTTAAGTTTCCTGATAGTTTGACTAAGACAGATTCGACTGCGTTCAAAGACTGTACTGCATTGGAGAGTGTCGATATAGGCAGAGGAGTTGAAGAATTAGGGGCTGATACATTTGAAGGCTGTACGGCATTGAAGAAGGTAAATTATCGTGGAACTATCGCTAAGTGGTGTGCTATAAAGTTTGGATATTACTACGATGAAGCCAATCCTGTTTATCATGCACATTGTCTGTATATCAATGATGAGCTTCTCACAGACCTCGTTATCCCTGATAATGTGACTGAGATTAGTGATTACGCATTTAGAAATTGTACTTCGATAGAGAGTGTTACTATAGGCAAAGGTTTGACTCGCAGTGGATATTGTACTTTCATGGGATGTACTGGGATTAAGAAAGTCAATTATCTTGGAACAGTTGCCCAATGGTGCAGAATATATTTCAGTCCTTCTCCGATATTATATTCTCATAATTTCTATGTTAATGATGAACTTGTAACAGATCTTGTAATCCCTGATGGCGTGACGAGTATTAGTGAGTTTACAGGTTGTAAGCATATTACAAGTGTGTCTATACCTGACAGTGTTACTTGGATTGATTCCAATGCATTCGCAGGATGCACAGGACTTACAGGAGAATTGCGTCTGCCATCAAAAATGGATTATATTGGCAGTTCTGCATTCGCAGGATGTAGTGGACTGACGAAGATAGTTATCCCTGATCTTTATTTCTCTATTAGTCAAGGATTACTTGCCGGTTGTACAAGTTTGGAGTATTTGTCGATTCCATATATTGGGGGAGATATATATTATGAGTTCAGTGATGAATGGGATACTCGATTCGGTGGTGATGATACTCCAGAATGTGAAAGATGGCATAATACAGGTTCTGAAAGTCGGAGTCTATCGTATATTTTTGATGATGGCAGATTTGAGGATAATCTTAACTTAGGAGGTGAGTGGGATTGGAGTAATGAGCTTTATTATGCCACAGATGAGAGAGTTCCAGCATCGTTAAAGACTGTTGTAGTTCGAGGCGGTAAAATAGCAGATTTTGCGTTTGAAGGATGCTCGTCTATAGAGCATATTGAACTTCCTGACGGTATAACTCGTATCGGTGAAGATGCATTCCGAGGATGTGCCAGTCTTAAGAGTATTACGATACCTGACACAGTGACAGAGATTGGTGTAAGAGCATTTCAGTCGTGTGTCGGGATGGAAGGAACTATAACTATCCCAAGCGGAGTTAAATCTATCAGATATGAAACTTTTAAATGGTGTGGAGCGAAACGCATTGATCTGCTTGGAGTAACAGGTATTGCCGGAGACTCATTTATGTATTGTCCAAATTTGACAACAGTAAATCTCCCTAATACTCTGACTTACATCGGCAATAAAGCTTTTGCGAAAACCAAGAGTCTTGAGAGTCTCGTTATCCCTGACAGTGTGACGGATTTTGGACAGTGGTCATACATGGATATGACTTTCTATGAGAGTGGTATTCGGAGCATTACGCTCGGCAGCGGAGTGCGAGAGATTGGTCGTCAGGCATTCTATAACTGCGATCGCTTGGAGAGTATCGATATACCTGACAATGTGACGAAGATTGGAGATTTAGCTTTCAATGACTGCGATGCATTGTTGAGCGTTAGGATTGGAAATGGTGTGATAGAGATAGGTGATATAGAGGATAGAGGCAGTATTCCTGGAGGATGGGAATATGGTGTATTTGGTGGATGTGATAATCTAAGACATCTTACCATAGGTAATAGTGTGAAGATAATTCATGATGCTGCATTTGCGTATTGTTATAATCTGACGGGATGTCTTGTTATACCTGATTCTGTAGAACAAATATGTGCAAGTGCATTTGGCGGATGTGACGGTATTACATGTATCGATATTGGGGCTAATGTCAAAGAAATGAGTGGTTCTATGTATAATGTAGCTCTTGACACTATTATCTGCCGTGCTGTTACACCTCCAAACATTGGTAAGTATATGTGGTCTGATTTCCATTATGGAAATGTTAAGACAATATATGTTCCTGCTGATTCAATAAGTTTATATCAGACAGAATGGGGCGGTTCTATCGAATATAAGTCGCTCGATGAGCTACCGTAAGTAGATGGATTTGTAAAACCCACGAGGCTTTAAGCCTCGTGGGTTAAATTCCACATTTTTTCCGACGAATTTCTGTGTTGTCACCACACTTTTTCGCTGGAAAAAGTGTGGTGATTTTTTTTTGTTATTTTACTTGCATTTGTGTAACAAATGTGATACAATATAATCGGAGGTGATAATATGCCGAGAACAGCTTCATTAAATGTTCGTATCGATCCGAAAGCCAAAATACAGGCGGAGAATTTATATTCTTCTTTTGGAATATCACTCAGTGATGCAGTCAATATGTTTATATATAAATCTATTCAATGCTGCGGATTGCCGTTTGAACTTCGACAGGAAAATTCTGCGATAAATGCTATGCGTCGTCTATCTTCTGCTGCAAAACAAAATGGTACATCTGATATGTCACTTGACGAAATCAATGAAGAAATTGAAATTGTAAGAAATAAGAATTTGCTAAGAGCAAAATTATGATATATGCAGTTATTGATACTAATGTTTTGGTCTCTGCTATGCTCAACTTCGATTCTATTCCTGGCGAAGTTATTAATCGTCTTCTTAATGGTGCAATTACGCCACTGTTGAACGATACGATATTATCAGAATACAAAGAAGTTTTAGCTCGTCCTAAGTTTAATTTTAATCAGGATTTAGTCGGTACTGTTATAGAGAATTTAACTTCTAAAGCCATGTTTATTGAGGAAGAGCATTTCGACGAGAAATATATTGATCCAAAAGATATTGTATTCTACGAAGTAACAATGACTGTTCAAAAGGAGAATGGGGCTTATTTAGTGACAGGGAATATTCGCCATTATCCGAAACAATTGTTTATTGTAACTCCGAGACAGATGATTGACATAATGGATGAAATATATATTCCGTCTGAATAGTTGTTTATTTATTGATAATTTGTTTAAAAAAAGGAGTGTCAAATGAAAATCGTTACCAATCCCGATGAGAAGACAGCCAATATGATCAAAGAAGGTCTCAAAGATACCGGCGGATATTGTCCGTGCAGAGTGCAGCGTATCGAAGAGAATAAGTGCATGTGCAAAGAATTCCGCGACCAGATAGCAGATCCTGACTATGAAGGGTTCTGTCATTGCAGGCTGTATTATAAGTATAAATAATTTTTAAAATTATTTTAAATTTTACTTGATTTTTGTGCCATTTAGGATTATATTTATAATAAGGTTATAAATAAAGGAGTGTAATTATGGCAGAGATAACATTAACGAGTGATAACTTTGAGTCGGAAGTCCTGAGATCAGATAAACCTGTGCTGGTGGACTTTTGGGCTTCATGGTGCGGCCCGTGTAAAATGATGGGACCTGTTGTGTCCGGCATCGCCGAGAAATATGCCGGTAAGATTAAAGTCGGCAAAGTCAATACTGACGATGAGCAGGATCTTGCCGTGAAATATGGCATTGATGCGATCCCGTGCTTTATATTGTTCAAAGACGGTCAACCTGCAGCAAAGAAAGTCGGCTTTATGAGTGAAGACGAATTAGCAAGTATATTCTGAAAAGTGCCAAAAAAGGTTTTTGATTTTATCAAAAACCTTTTTTTCTTAAATTTGTTTGCATTATTTTGTTTATTGTGATATGCTTTCCAAAAATGGGATTTTTTTGGGAGCTGTTATGATAAGGAATATTACAAAATATCTGTTGGTCTGCATTCTGATGCTGACTCATATCAATATATTTGCGTGGTATCGAACGCCTGAAGCAGGACGCTCTTTTTTCTGGAGTTTTTCTGCGGATCTGTTGTCTCGAGGTATCGGCAACGGCGGTACGATTATGCCGTCAGGTATTGCTGTCAATCCTGCCGGCAATGCATTTGCACAGCGGCTTAAGTTCGAGATAGGATATGGTGTCGCTCCGGGACTCTGGTCCGAGTGGACGACAAGTCTGTATCAGGACAGCCTTGACTCTACGGATGATCAGATCAATGCTTACCGCCGAAACCGTTCATTTCAGAATGGTGCCGACTTCTTCATGCCGAGTTACGGCAACTTCGGATTCCTCATCTCTACGAAATACGGTAACTTCACCGGCTACTCGACTTATATGAACTTCGGCAATGATCCGTGGGGAGCTAACAATAACGACCTCGGTGCAGGCAAGATTGGCACGATATATTTTGGTTTTTCCAAGGATTATAACGAACACTTCGCATTCGGCGTATCAGGCAATGTGAAGATCGCATATAACGAGCACAGCAAATATACAGATAATAAGTTCGATGTAGGCGGCGGATTTGACTTTGGTTTTATATTCCGACCGGGATGGGTGACATACTTCAATAAAAAGAAAGCACCTCATTGGGGCTTCCAGGATTGAGAGTTCTCGATCGCTCTCAAAGAGATCGGCAAGCCGCTTATCAATATGCCTGACGGGAAGGATGTCGTTGACGGGTATGATGATCTGACTTGGTTTGGCGATCCGTTTACGATTAACGGCGGGATAAGTTTCAATATATTTAACGACGGAGCGACTTATTGGAAGTGGCTCTTTGATGTAGGCACGCCGTTTTTTCAGAATTTCAGGACTTCAATCGGAACTGAGGTTCAGATATACAAGTTTTTGGTGCTTAGGACTGCATACACATTCGACCTTGAGGGAGTGCTGGAGTATGCCGGTGTGATACCTCTCTACGAGTATATGTACAGTCTTGCCAATGTCAACTTCGGACTGTCGCTTAGGTTTACATCTGATTTCTTTAAGAAACAGACCAAAGAAGAAGCGTATGCCAATCGTCACAAGCGGACTGAGTTCTCTATCGACCTCGGCGGCAAGCCGTATCACGACGGGTTTATGTTTCAGTTGGGCTGCTCAATCACTATCGGTGCAAAAGACGAGACTCCGCCGGAGATCAGTTATATCGCTAAGGACTATTATATCAGTCCTAATCTCGACGGTGTGCAGGATAATCTCAATGTGGATCTGACGATTAACGATGATCGATATGTAATGTATTGGAAGTTCGAGATCTATGACCGCGACGGCAAAGTTGTCCGCACTATTGAGTCTAAGGAACAGCGGGCAGAGACGATGAAGTTCACTGATGTTGTGAAGAAATACTTCCGACCGAAGCAGGGAGTGCCTATTCCTAAGACGCTTATATGGGATGGACGCGATAACGGCGGACAGGTCGTAGAAGACGGTATATATACTTATAAGTTCTTCGCAATGGATGACAACAGCAATATGGATCCGGCAGGTTCCGCTGCAGGGCAGATCATTATCAAGACTGATAAGCCGCTTATCGAGCATAAAACTCAGAATGTGATATTCTCGCCGAATAACGATGGTCAGAAGGACACTCTGATTATAGATCTTGACATTATCCGGGATAATGTTGAGCCTCAGTTTATCCCGATTGAAGAGTTGGATCTCAGTGAGAATGATATTCAGGCATTGGAGTTGCCGACTGTCAATGCTCAGGTCAAGGATGAGACTGTTGACATTGCTAATGAGAAGAAGCAGTTATGGTATGTGGATATATTGGACAATCTTGGTCATGTGGTCAAGACATTTGAGCTGACTCAGCGCGGCAAAGTGCGTCTCGAATGGGATGGCACAAACAATAACGGCGAGCTGATGCCTGACGGTGTTTACAAAGTTAAGCTGCACTCGGTGGATCTGGCAGGCAACTATTGGGAAGATTTCATTACGAATATCATCATTAATACTGAGGCTACTCCGATTGAGTTGAAACTGCATGATAAGACATTCTCACCGAATGGAGACGGTGTTAAAGACACGGTATCATGGACGATGAATATCCCGAATAAAAACGGTATTGAGAAGTGGGACTTCGCTGTGCGTGACAGCAATAATAATCCTATCAAATCATTCTCAGGGCAGGGCGAGCCGCCTGCAGTTATAACATGGGACGGCAAGACAGAAGACGGCAAGGCGGCAGCCGAGGGACACTATACCGGTTATCTGCTTGTTACATATATTAATGGCAACACGCCGCATTCCGTATCATCATCGCTGGAACTGGATGTGCAGAAACCGGAAGGCAAAGTGAAGTTCTCTCTGTCGAAGTTCAGTCCTGACGGTGACGGTGTAAAAGACACAGTCGATATTGAACAGACGACAAGCTATGAGGAACAGTGGATCGGGCAGATTGCTGATGAGTCCGGCAAAACAGTCAAGTCTTATATGTGGAAAGGTCAGCCGCCTAAGAAATTCACTTGGGATGGTATCGATGATAATAATAATCTCCTCGCTGACGGTAAGTATTACTATACACTGAGGGCGACTGACTTGGCAGGCAATGATTTTGAGACGAGTCCGTCACCGGTTGAGATATTCACGAAGGAGACACCGGTATTTATCACTGCACTGCAGAGTTATTTCAGTCCGGGAACGAAGAGCCCAATCAAGGAAGAAGTGCTTAGTATTCGTGATTCGACTTCTGCTGACAATAAGGTTTCAGAGTGGAAACTCGACATTAAGGACGATAAGGATACTCTGGTATATACTAAGTCAGGCAAGGACAGTCTGCCGAATGAATATAAATGGAATGGAACTGACAGCAGCGGAAAGATCGTGCTTGACGGAGCGTATTATGCTTCTCTTGATGTGCATTTTGAGTCTGGAACCTCGTCACACAGTCAGACGACATATTTTAACATCGATACAGTTGCTCCGACTGTTGATATTAAAGCTCTGACAGTGGATCTTAACGGCAGTCCAGTATTCTCACCGAATAATGACGGATATATGGATGAGATGGAGATCGGTCAGGTCGGTTCTAAGGAAGATCTGTGGGAGTCGGCAGTGTATGACAAATCCGGCAATGCTGTATGGAGTGCATTCGCAATCGGCGAGCCTAAGCAGACTCTCGTTTGGGACGGTAAGGACGCTCACAACAATATGTGTGAGAATGGTATCTATCGATATGTCATAACATCGACAGATAAAGCCGGCAACAGCTGCACAGAGACTATCGACAATATCGAGCTGAAGAATGTCCGCACTACGATATTCGTTACTATCGATAAGAATGCGTTTGCATCAGAGCTTGGGGATACAGATGACAATAAGGTCTCACTGACACCAATGCTTAATGTTAAGGATGACCTGCTTGCGTATAAGATGGATATAAAGGACAGTCAGCAGAATGTAGTCCGATCGTTTACCGGTGAGAAGTCTGTTCCGCAGATGATTCAGTGGGATGGTCATGATCAGAATGAAACTGTGCTGCCGGATGGCGAGTATCACGCTACAATGTCAGGTATATATCGGTTTGGCAACAGACCGACGGTTGACTCTGAGCAGTTTGTACTGGATAATACTCCGCCTGATATTGATGTGACATATCGGCCGAAGTTGTTCTCACCTGATAATGACGGCAATGATGATGATATGACTATCGGTATTGCGGCATCGGATCTGACAGGTATCGAAGAATGGAAACTGACGATTATGAATCCGTCACGGACAAGAGAGTTTATATCATTCGGCGGCAAGGGCAATCCTACACCGTCGATCGTATGGAATGGTATAAGCAGTGAAGGCGAACTTGTTGAGAGTGCGGAAGATTACCCTGTCCGTATCACAGCGGTTGATAATGTCGGCAATAAGATCGATAAGTTTGTTAAACCGATTGAAGTAGACATCCTTGTCGAGAAACTTGACGATGGTCGGCTTAAGATACGCATAAGCAATATAGAGTTCAAGCCTAACTCATCGCAGATGACCGACTCTGACAAAAATAAGAAGATCATTGATCGTCTGTCTGTGGCATTGAAGAAGTACAGCAGCTACAATGTTACGATAGAAGGTCATGCCAACAGATTTATGACATCCGGCAAGTTCTTGGATGATGTGGCTCGCAAACTGTCTCAGGATAGAGCCGATTATATTATGAATGCTCTTATCGGCAAAGGCATTGCGAAGAAGCGCCTTGTTACAACGAGCAAGAGCGGCGATGAGCCTGTATTTACACCGCCGGAGGGCTGGCAGAAAGGCTTATCAAGGGAAGAGTTCCAGCTGATCAAAGAGAAGATCGGCAAGAACCGCCGCGTTGAGTTCTATCTGGATAAGAATAACTAAAATGTCAGAAAAGGCTGCAACAAAACAAAATATCCTCATCGTTCACAATCGCTACAAATATCGCGGCGGTGAGGATACTGTTGTCGAGAATGAGCGGCAGCTGCTGGAGAGTAACGGTCACAAGGTTGTTACATACATTCGCGATAACTCCGAACTTGACAAAATGTCGAAGTTTCAGAAGCTGCTGCTGCCGCTGACGACACTTTACAGCCGACGGACAGTGCGTGATATTAAGCGGATTATCCGTGAGCATAATATCGATGTCGTTCATGTCCATAATACAGTGCCGCTTATAAGTCCGTCGGTCTATGCGGCAGCCAAGTCCTGCGGATGCAAAGTAGTGCAGACGCTGCATAACTTTAGATTCATCTGTCCTAACGGGTTGATGCTGCGAGACGGCAGGATATGTGATGACTGCATCAGGCATGGATTGAAGTGTGCCGTTAAGCATAAGTGCTACCGCAGCTCTAAGATCCAAACACTGATGCTTGTGACGATGCTTCGTCTGCACAGACTGCTCGGCACTTACCGCAAGGTTGATAAATATATTGCATTGACCGAGTTTAACAAGCAGTTGCTATGCTCCGCACTGCCGAAACTGTTTACAGACAGTAATGTCGCAGTTAAGCCGAATTTTTGTTTCGGCAGCGGTGCTCCGACCGCAGCGGTGTCTGCATTGGAGAGAGAGTATTTCCTGTTCTGCGGGCGGGTAGAGGAGTCTAAGGGAATATTTGATCTGATAGAAGTGTTTGCTTCGATGTCTGAGCAGAGACTTATTATTCTGGGGACAGGTTCTGATTTCGACAGAGCAGTTGACTGCACCAAACAGCTCAATTGTGCTAATATCACATTCTTAGGACAGTGTGTCAAACCGACTGTTATGGAATACATGTCTCACGCGAAATGTCTGATAGTGCCGTCGAAGTGGTACGAAGGCTTCCCGATGACGATCGCCGAAGCGTTCAGCGTTGGTACTCCAGTTATGGCTGCGGATATTGGCAATGCCGGAGAACTTGCCAATATGTCAGCAGGAACGCTGCCGCATGATGACATTGCTCAGTGGCCGACGCTTATCCGCCGTCTTTGTGAAGATGCTGTTCTGCAGACAGAGATTGATAAGGCTTATGCATTATATAAAGAGCGTTACTCTGATGCAGTAAACTATAAAATACTCTTGAATATTTATGGAGATTCCGAAACGAGTTCGGAATGACTTTTCCCTTTTTATTGTCACCCTGAACTCGTTTCAGGGTCTCTTACACAATTGTGCCAAACATCCGACCGGATAACTGGTTATAATTAATCCTGTCAGCACGATCCAAAACCAAACTTCGCTGAGACTGTTAAAGCCGAGCGTCACTACTATAATCGCCCAAACTGCCAAGTGATAGAAGTAATTGCTCAGTGCGTGCTGCCCGGGCAGGAGTATTATATTCGGCAGTCCTGCGGTTGTATGCTGCCAGAGCGGTTCTGTCAGTCCGCACAATCCGGAGATCAGCAGCACTGCACCCAATGACGCTATGAAACTAACTGTGTTGAAGTTCCATACCATAAGTTTGTCTGCTCCGAATGTGCGGATGACTGTATATCGTCCGTGAGTGTAGTCGAAGCAATGATGCAGTCCGAATATCATACTCATGATGCCCAATATTGACAGTCCGATGATAATTGTGCTGATATGGAAGATGAACTTGTTATTTGTCTGTGTATATATAAGTGCCGCAGTCATACCGATATATCCATAGATGATCGTTGGAACTATACATTCATACGCATTAGTGAATGGGAATATATAGATCCTGTTAATATCGAAGACGATAAATAGTGCTGCTAAAAAAGTAGTCCATAAGGCACATATTATGATGTTGTATCGCTGTGGAGTCCAACTTAAGATAATCGTCGAAATCGTGAAAATACCGATGGTATTCAAAATCCCTGATGCCATGATCATATCCGGCAGTCGGAAGCCGCATTCTATTATAAATAAGATTGAAGATGCAATAATCAGCAGTATGCCTTTCTTTAGCCGTGATGATACATTCTGATGAAAGTTTGATTTCTGAGATATAACTGCTGCAAATCCGGCAGTGAATAGAAACATTGCCGAACAGATTGGTACAAAGTCGGCGACAAGCGTAATAATCCTGCTGTGTCGCAGAGTCAAGACCTCTAACACTCCATGCTGGAAGAACATATAGAACAGAGCAAGCTGTCGCATCAAGTCTATGAAATACAGTCTCCTTCGATGTGCTGCTGCATCGCTATATGTAGTTAACTCAGACATTATGAGTTACACCTGTTTCTTAATCGTTATAGCAATCTGTCGGCTGCCAAGTTTCTCCCATCTTATGCCAAACTCTGCTTCGTAGGCGATTCTATAGAGACCGAGCTGACTTTTGCCGATACCGTCCTGACTGATGATCTCATTAATACGATTCAGATACAGATTCTCGGTTTTGCCATATTCGTTAATGCGATCGATGATCGTAGTTAGAGACCTCAGATCTTCTTCGTTCTTGATGTAATTCGACAAAGTAATCATTAGGAAATGGTTATCCAGAGTGATTTTTATGTTGATACTATTGTGATCAGGAGTCTCCTGCGAATATTTAATGGAATTTTCCATGAGTTCGGTAAAACCCATCTCAATATCGTAAGAAAACGGTATGCCTTCAGCGACAAGATTATTACTGAAACGCTCTTTTATTACACTGATTGCTTTGTATTCAGGTTTTATTGTCCAGTCTAATTCCACCTCATACTCCTGTTTATTATCTCGTTACCTGCCATTCCTGCTTTCGCTCTTCAATGTCGAATAAGCCATTCTCACTGACAAATATCTTCAGTGTGGAGAAGTTAAGCTCCTGCCATTTGAGATTTTTATTATATATAACTTTGGAATGGATATTCTCCGCTATAAGTTTTTTGATAAAATAGATGATAGAATTAATCGTAGATGAGTTCATATAGATCAGGTGATAGAAGTTAATATCAACGCTACAGTCCGTATTCTTCGCTTCGTTAATCACCTTGTCATAATACGGAAGCAGGAAAACATCCGGCTTGAGATCTACGCTTTTACCTTTCCAAACTAATTCTATAACTTTCTTATCCTGATTAACAGCTGCCTCTATCGACAAAGTTCCTTGAGTCAGATTATCCATAAATACAATACTCCTTAATAATCTTTTTTATTTTTTTATAATAAGCAGAGTTACATCATCATCTTGTGTTTCGATGAACTCCACATAATCGTTCATTATATTATTGAGAATGTTCGATGCTGACTGTTCTGCGTATTTTTTCAACAGCTCAGGCAATTTCGGATCGAAACATTCATTATCAGCATTTGCACCTTCACTGAGACCGTCAGTGTAGAGCATCATTATATCACCTTTATCGAGACGGACTTCGTATTCTTTTATGAAATCAGTCACATCATCAATCATACAGAGCCATACACCGTCAGTCGGGATAATATCAACTGTATCTGTTTTGGCTCGATATACAAGGATGTCGTTGTGTTTGCCGACACCTCGGAATACGCCGTCTTCTACTTCCTGCAGGAGCGATATTGTGACGAAGATATTGATACCGAGATTATGGATACTCTTCATCAGCAGTTGGTTCAGATAGATGAACAGCTGATCTGGTTTGATGTCGCCGTTTTGAGTGGTCAGAGAGTATATAATCGACTGAGCCATCATTGTTATCAAACCCGGAGTTACGCCGTGACCGGATACATCTCCTATCATTACAGCATTCTTGCCGCCGTAGTTAAGGAAGTCGTAGAAGTCACCGCCAACCTCATCGGCGGTAGTCATCCTTGCTGCAACATCATAGTTCGGCAGTGAGGTCTTCGGCAGCAGTGAAACCTGCAATTTCTTCGCCAACTCCATCTCACCCCACAGTGCTTTATGTGCTTTGGCAAGCTGGTCATGTGCAGCTTTTAACTCTGCAGTCCTGTCAGAGACCATTTTTTCCAGGTTTTCAGTGTAGTTCTTGATCTTCGCTGCCATTTGTGTGAAACTGTCCTGCAGCATCATGATCTCATCACTTGACCGATCATTGAGCACGATGTCATAGTTACCATCGGCAATCTTGACTGCAGCATCGGACAGGTTGCTTATCGGTTCTGTGAATGTCTTACTCAGGATCATACTTATGAATGCGACAATAATGAACACACACATTGCGATAATAAGGATAACACGGACGATGTTGAATATCGGCTGATAGATCTGACGCATCGGATGGAAATAAATAAATTTGCACTGAGCGGCATCATCGTAGCCGACGACAACCATATACCGCTTGTTATTATGCACAACATAGTTGATGTTTTTGAGCACATTCTCAGGATCGAATTTCTTATCATACAGTGTATCTCGCATCTGTTCTACATTCTCAGGAGTGAGCTTATCAAGGATGCGTTTCACAGTCGGAGTGGACAGAACACTCTCATCGGTTAGCAGATTATCATAGTCGCGGAATGTCATCCCATACATTGCTTCCGGTGAATCGTCTTTCTCCATAGTGTATTTTTTTGTGTTAGGATTATAGTCATAGTAATCGTTATTGCTGTCAGGATGATTCTTAGACAGGATGTTATCGAATTGATCAAGGATATACAGCGTTCCGAAGTTAAGACTGGTCATACCTTCGTAGATCGCCGGGAAAAAATTAGACGAGAGTGAAATCAAGACAAATTTGTTGAGATTTTCTTCGCCTTCGTGCGTGTAGGGATAGATGATCGTAGGATTATACTCTTGATTGTCGAATCCCCGCGAAGGCTGGTGATCACCCGGCTGTGTGTCGTACAGATTGCCCAAGACCATCTTTATCTTGCTGTCCGAGCATACTGCTTTAAATATGTTGCTTTCTCTGACTTCATCGGCATTCGGTGCTGTCGAAGTTCCCGATATGACATGGACTTTGTAGTCAGTATTGTTAAGCAGAGACTGTCTGTCTAATTCGTAGAGATAGACATATCCGTCAAGTCCGGCAGCCTGCACATGCATACCGTTCTTGGTTGCTGCATCACCGATGATATACTTCGAGGCTAACCGTTCTTCTTCCTGAGTTTTATACGGCGGTGCATTAAGTATAGCCGCCACATCCGCCAGATCAGTCATCACCGAGCACGCTCTTGCATACTGATCGTATATAAAGTCAAGATTGCTGCCTGTCTGTGACAACAATGTCGAGTAGAATGTCTGACTCTGTTTAGCTAAATGAGAAAATGTCCTGATAGTGTTGAATGTAACGACAATACTTAACGGGACAAAAATAATGACAATGAATACAATGAGAAGCTGCCATCGCAGCTGAAAAAATATGCTTCTCCTGTGAACCACACCTTACTCCGATTTATTTCTATTATTACTCTAAAATTTATATTTAATTTTGTCAAGTGAAAAATCTTAAGTTGCAAAATAATTCTTGTTTTTTGCGATATTTTGTGCTAATATTTTATATGATTGTATTCTGTCTATGGAGTAATATATGTTTTATATCGGATGTCATTTGTCTGCTTCAAACGGTTATTTGGCAATGGGGCAGGAGGCTCATTCTATAGGAGCGAATGTTTTTCAGTTCTTTACACGCAATCCGCGCGGAGGCAAAGCCAAGCCGATGAATCTCGAAGATGCCGCTGCTCTCGCAGAGTTTGCCAAGCAGCATAAGTTCGGAAGGCTGCTCGCTCATGCTCCATATACGCTTAATGCCTGCTCGTCTGATCCCAAGATCCGTGACTTTGCCCGTATGGTGATGGCTGATGATCTGGACAGGCTGTCTCATATTCCTGACAGTATGTATAACTTCCATCCGGGATCTCATGTCGGACAGGGAGTCGATGTCGGTATAGAGCAGATATGTGACTTGCTGAATGAAATAGTCCATGACGATACAACTGTGACTGTTTTATTGGAGACGATGGCTGGCAAGGGCAGTGAAGTCGGTTCTCGCTTTGAGGAGCTTCGCAGGATCATTGACGGCACAGAACATTCCGATAAAATGGGCGTATGCCTCGATACATGCCATGTCAATGACGGCGGATATGATATAGTCGATCATCTCGATGATGTGCTTGCCGAGTTTGACCGCATTATAGGGCTGGACAGGCTTAAAGCGATCCACATCAATGACAGTATGAACCCGCTCGGTGCTCACAAAGACCGCCATGAGAAGATAGGCAAGGGGTATATCGGACTTGACGCATTTGCGAGGATCATCAATCATCCGACGCTCCGAGATCTGCCGTTCTATCTGGAGACTCCCAATGATATAGAAGGGTATAAAGAAGAGATCGCTCTGCTGAAGTCTCTATATCAGGATAAATAACAAAAGCAGTCCTTATGGACTGCTTTTGTTATTTATCCTGATACCCGTCACGCTTGAATATCCCCTCCATAGCGTAGAATCGCTTAGTGGTCATCTTAGACTCGAATTTAATCCTGTCTTTGTAAGCATCTTCTCCTGTAATAGACAGGATTTTATATAGTTTCATCTTATCATCGGATGAAATGCTGTTTGTCAGATAATAATATTCTCCATTCTTGTCGAGGACATACCATTTGAAGCAAAACTCACTGAAAGTTATATCGTCATTGTTAAACTTGAGGTCAACTTTATCACTAAGATAATCCTCCAGTCTTTGCTTCTCGATCCTGTCAGGAACAGGCTTCTCTGCTATCTCAAACTCAAAGTATGGTCTGCCGAAGTCACTTGCCTTGATATAAAAGTCGAATTTATTATTAGTAGTCATAGGCCAAGCGTTTGTGACCGTGTTGCTGTCTTTCCACAGCTGATCGACAGTCGTATCCTGATCACCTTTAGGGCAGGTGAGTGTGACTGTGTTATTGTAAGTATCGATCTCCCATTTGCCGGGATCTCCATCCGTAATAATAGTATTCGGCTCTGAAGTCGATGTTCCGACAGTCCATGTTTTGTTTGTGTTGATCCTCATTACGATGCCGGATGCCTTGACACCGAAGAAACTGCTCATAATCGGAGCTTCTGTATCAGGAGACAGATCTTCTATACCAGTTACTTTCAGATAACTGTTGAATTCCTCGCTGTATTGATAAAAGTTCGCTTCGGTTAGATGCCACACTCCGCGGAATTTCGCGTCATCAAGCAAAACTCCGCACGAAGTGAAGAGGAAGAAGAGAAAAGTGAAGAACACTAAACTCAAAAGGTGTTTGTTTGACATTATTACTATTATGCTGTTACCGACTTTGCAAAGGCTATAATATCATCGACATTGACGCTGTTGACATCATCAAGACTGATGTTGAGTTTTTTCTCCATAGTCTCTATAGCCTTTCGTTCCGAGCCTGACAGTGTATTTTTCTTAAGAATGCCGCCGATATACTTACGTGCAACAACGGCACATATAAACTCTTTTGGGAACTCATCATCGCACTGTCCAATCCAGTTCTCATCGAGATTGCATGCAACGAGATAGATCTGACGGTCCGCCAAATTAGATAAGTTCTTCTCGATAAATTTCTTTATCGCCTTATGCGGTTTGCCTGCGTGAACAGGTGTTGCGATGACGACTTTTTCATAGTATTTCCAATCATCGACTGAGTTGAACTCCGCATTTATAATAACAGAATCTGTCTCAAGATTTTCCTTAATGCGGTACGCTGCTTTCTCAGTAGTACCATGGTAACTTGCGTAAACGATAAGTACAGACATATATCCTCCGTTGTCAGTCAATGTTAGGAATGTCGAGAACCTGTCCCGGATAAATCAAATCAGGATTAAGTATCTTCGCTTTATTAGCTTTCCAAATACGCGGCCATAAGAATGGCGTATCGTATATGTAGCTGTATTCTGATATACGCCACAGACAATCACGCTTCTCAGGGATGAGCCGAACAGTATATCGTGTTTTAAGAGTGTCTCCGTTGTATGACTGTGCGATTTTCTTCGCGATGTTGGCATATTGGATAGCCATCTCATAATCTTCGTCACGATATGCTGACTTTGCTTTCTCGACATATTCTATTGCTTTATTGAGCAATTCTTTATAACTTACATCGCCGTTAGGTATATCCGGTTTCGGGGCATTCTGCAGATCATCGGCTTCACCTTCGGCATCTTTGAACTCAAACTTATATCCGCTGACACCTTCTTCTTTGCCCATATCAGTATCGGATGCACCTTCGATTGCCCGTCCTGCATCCATAATTGCTTTGAGAGCGGCTTTGCGTTTCAGTTCTTTTAAAGCAAATTTTGTCTTGTTGATCGCTTCTATAGCATTCTTTTCCGCAGACTCAAGGCTTGCGGCTGATTCATCGAAACTGCGTGCTGCAAACTGCTCTTCGCCGACAGCCAGATCATCTTTTGCTGCACCTAATTCGTCAGCTGCGTAAGTCGCCGCTCCGATTTTTTCTGCTTCTTTGATAAGTTTTTTAATATATGCAATCTTATTCTTTTGTTCACGCTCACGGGCCAAAGTGGCTTTCATAACTTTCTTCAGAGCAGTTTCACTTTTCTCGAATGAGTTGAACGCATTAACATAGTCTTCATCCTGATAATAAGTATCTGCTTCGTCGAATTTATCTTTGCCTTCTTTATAAAGGTCGTTGTTAGTCTCATTGATGCCGTATTCGTTGGCTTTCTTCATAAGTTTTTCACATATTTCACGCTTTTCATCGGCTCTTTTTTTATAGGAGTTTTTATAGGCTTCATCGGCATATTTCTTTGCTAACTCCAACTTGCTTTTGTCATTACCGTTTTTAGCATCATCGAATGCTTTATTGGCATTGTTGAGGTTGTCCGGATCATATTGCTTTGCACCTGCTTTGACCGCTTTATCGATAGCAGCTTTCGCTTCGGCGAGTTCTTCATCAGACAACGAGGCTATCGTAGTTGTGGTCGTTGTCGTTGTAGAACTTGTAGTTGTCGTCGAAGAAGTGGTTGTTGTCGAAGTTGTATCCGGCTCTACAACCTGCGGACCGGACTTCTTACAGTTGAATACGGTTGCTGCCACGAGCACCGCTATCATCATAATACGAAAGACATTAAATATGTATTTTTTGCCGTGTGACATTGCTTTCACCTTTTTTTGTTCTATTATATTATATATTTTTTGGTTTATTCTGCACTATTCAGAATGTTGATACCATCAGGCTGCTCATCGGCAATCGTAAAGAAAGACGATAACTTGGTCAGCTCAAATATCTTGTGAACTGAGTCTTTTACTCCGGTGACTACCATCCTGCCGCCATTCTTGCTTACGGTAGTCTTGATGAATATCAGTATACCGATGCCGGATGAATCAATGTAAGTCAGTTCTTCCATATCGAATAGGAATTTCTTAAATCCCGATTCTAATTTCGACATAAACATTTGTTTGAGATTATTGCAGTTGTAGATGTCTACTTCGCCTGAAATCTTTATTATCTGTATGTCATTATTTGTTGAATCAATCAAAGTCATAAGTCTGTTACCTCACTATAATATTACCAAATAAATAATGTTGTTGTCAAGTGATATTTGAGTTTTTTTAAAAGATAAAATATTTTTAAAATTTTAAATCATTAAGGAAAAAAAGACTCCTCGGATCGACAGGCATCCCGTAAATGCGGGTCTCCCAATGACAGTGCGGGCCTGTTGCTGCTCCTGTCATCCCCATCTCCGCTATAATATCTCCCTTATCCACTATATCTCCCTCTTTAGCGATGAGATTGCTGTTGTGCATATATATCGAGAAAAGCCCCATCCCATGATCAATGAATACTGCATTGCCGAGATATGCTGCGTATTCCGAATATCTGACTTGTCCCGCACAGCTTGCTATGATCGGCGTGCCGGTCTTGTTTGCATAGTCTACACCGGTATGCACATCAGTGGATGATCTGCCCTTAGTGTAAACCCAGTTGCGCCGATAGCCGAATTCGCTTGTCAGATCACGAGTGTCATCGACAGGATAACGCATCCCTGACAGGAAATATCTGTGATTGGAGTTTTCGTTCCATATTCGCTGTCGTTTCCTTCGTTCAGCTGCTATATTTCTTCCGCTGGGAGTGTTTAACTCTTCTGATTTGGCATCGCCGAATGTTACAGTTTGGCTGTCCCATTCTGTCGGACTGATAGGGATCGTGTCTTTATATCTGATGATCACATATTTTTCGCTGCTCAGCTCCATTGTTATATCGACAGAATGCGTTTCATTATATGTAGAATGCGGTATAAACACCCCGTAGACAAGCCTGTCACGCTTTTGTGCTACAATGTGACCTTTGCGGTCAAATTTCCAATTACCTTTGGCGAATTTGTAATCAAACCAGACACGGCACTTCAGCGGGATAGTGCAGTTGACTGTAAGCAGCAGCATATTGCAGCCGCCCCACTGTGCATTGCCGAGCAGTTCTGTTTTGACTTTCAGATTTTTGGTAAGCGGTTTTTCTGCTGCTATTGCACCTTTCATCAGTTGAAATTGTCCGTGCTCATCGGCAGCCACCCGCGTATCTGTATAGATGCGGTAACGCCCGTCAGGGAATGTGAGACTATATCCCGGCCTGCGAATCTGCACATTCTCGTTTTTGGCAGTTACGCAGCTGCTCAGTGCCAGCAGGAAAAGCATAATTGTTATTATCAGCCGCATGTCGGATCTGTTAGTCATAATGGCAATTATAGTATATTTTTTCAAAAAAATCGATAATTTTTTTCAGAAAAATATATTTTTTTGTAATAGACATTATGACGGAAAAAAGGTATAATCAAAGATGATTATAGCAAGAGATTGCCGTGTCAGCGACAGCGTACACATCCGTGTCGCTGCATGCATCCCCGTCATCCTTGGCGGGGAAAGCACGGCAATGACATAAAATTTGATTTCCATGCGGAATATGCATATAAGGAGCTGTAAATGTCTGAGCGGGTGGATGATATTGGGGCGAAGAAGAAGCGGCTGCGAGCCGAAGCAAAGACTCGCAGAAATGAGATGCCGGCTGATATGCGTGCGGATAAGTCTCGCCGTATTTGCGAGCGACTTATTGCAGATGAGTCGTTTCGTTCTGCCAATGTGATATTTTGCTTTATATCATTCGGCAGCGAAGTCGAAACTAAGCGGATTATCGAGACGGCGTTATCAATGGGCAAGCGAGTCTGTGTGCCGCATACACTCGGCAATCATATAATGGAAGCAAATGAGATCACTACCCGCACTGAATATCGCCCCGATCGCTACGGCATACCCGAACCTACAGAGCGTCATATAGTAGATCCGAGTGAGATAGATCTCATCATCGTACCCGGACTGATCTTCGACAGGCGAGGCTACCGCATCGGCTACGGTGGCGGATATTACGATACATTCCTGTCGAAGTGCAGAGGCACTTCGGTCGGTGTAGTATTCAGCGAATTTGTTATTGATGAAATCGTGCCGGATGAATATGATAGGGCAGTGGATAAAGTGGTAACGGATTAAAAACAGCCGCGTGAAAAAAAAGTCCTTACGGACTGTTTTTCACTGAATATTATCAAGATATTCCCGTATCCGCATAATCTGGCTCTCAGGCGTAGAACTGCCGGCTGAAATCCCGATCCGTTCAACGCCTGTCCAATCAATACCAGACAAATCAGCCGGAGTTTCTGCGAAAAATGTGCGGCAGTGTTCGCAGCAGAGATTATACAGTGTAGCAGTGTTGGCACTCTGCCTGTCTCCGATGATGATCATAATATCGACACGCTTAGCCAATTCTGTTGAAGCGTTCTGTATAGCTATCGGAGCATGGCACAGTGTCCTGTGAATTTCCGTATTCGGATAGTGAGTCGCTAAGTATCCGGCGATGCTGTCGAAGTCCTTATAATTAGCCGTAGTCTGCGAGATGAATGCCAATCTCTCACAATTGTGAAGCATCGCCGAGTTGGCTTCCAGCTCCGACAGGCTGCGGACAACGATATAATGTCCCTCGCAGTAGCCGCAGATCCCTTTGATCTCGGGATGATTGACTTTGCCGAGTATTATAATGAAGAAATCCCGCTCTGCAAGATTTTGGGCGAGGTTCTGAACTTTCTTGACATTGGGACAGGTGAGGTCTATGACATTCTTAGTCTGATGCAGCCGCTGCTCTTCGTTCGGTGGAATGCCGTGAGCACGGATTATAACATTCTCAATGTCTGGCGAAGCAATAATGCGGTTGATGTCATTCTCAACAGTGATATTGCGGTCTGTGAGCTGCTGCAGAGCAAATTTATTGTGGACTATCTCTCCGTAGCAGCATATATGTTGCATCTTTGTACTGCATTCCAATGATTTGTTGAAAGCGTTCTTGACACCCATGCAGAAACCGCATTTATCGGATAATATGATTTGTCTCATCGCCGCTCCTGTAAATAAAAAAAATGCTGACTAATGTCAACATTTTTAAAAAAACTATGCTTCAGAATCGTGAATTGCCGGTGGGCGGACTCGAACCGCCACGAGGGGAACCTCACAAGATTTTGAGTCTAGCACGTCTACCAATTCCATCACACCGGCATTTGATATGAAAGTATAATATACTTTTTTTTAGGAAAAGTCAAGAAAAATATGAAAAAATAGTCTCCTGCCGCGTATACGATTTTTTATTGAAAAAATAATTAATTGTGCTATAATGTCTAACAAGGAGCGACAATGAATATTTATGATTTTATAAATTCTTCGGATATTAGAGAATATCTGCAAAAAATCGATTATCAATTCACACCGACAGAGACTGCGTGGGTGATATATAACTGTCGTCGGCTTGATGTGACTATGCAGGACAAGCACTCTGCATGGGATCAGATTATCCGCACTATGCCTGACGAGGATATACCTAAGAGATTCAACTGTGCAGGATTCCCAAGTCTGCATAAGTTCCTTATGGACTATATGGCTGTCGAAGATCGCTTGTCGGAGCGGTTCTTCGATCATAATGATGCAGTGTATTTCCTGCGGTCATACAGCAGACATTATCGGGAATGGTATAATGATTGGGATAGAGCTTTCCCGGCATTTGATGCGGCATGGGCTGATGCAGAGAGAGACTTCACCGCGGATAACGACATTACAGCCGTGCAGGTCAAACGGCAGGTGCTGTCCAATCCCGACGAATATATGATATTCACATTCGATACGCAGCAGC
This sequence comes from Spirochaetales bacterium, assembly GCA_017540815.1. Taxonomy (GTDB): domain Bacteria; phylum Spirochaetota; class GWE2-31-10; order GWE2-31-10; family MWDO01; genus RGIG6909. Next base: position 13,757 of record JAFYAI010000112.1, on the reverse strand, counting down.
GTGTGCTGACTATCGATGCAGGCACGACTCTGCTGCCGAAGCCTGACGAGACGGTATATCTTGAGTCGTTTGACGGGATGTGGTTTGCGATCCCGCATCCGTTTCATAAAGGCGATATTGTCTGCGAGAGTGACTCAGACGGGAGATGCCATTCTGCAGAGAGCGGACTGTGTGACGGACCGTTTGTGCTGCTCGGCACTTCGGCGGATAATCCGTCTCCGAGGACTATCGCTAACGGAGATAACTCGGATATGAACGGATACGGGTATTTCCAAAATGAAGACGGATCGCTCTACTATGAAGTGATGTGGAATTATCTCAATCTGGAGCATTACAGGGGCGAACTGACCGGACGCAGACGGATCCTTACGGCGATGAGCAATTATCTGAAAGACGAGATAGGTCATGACATCCTTGTCAGGGCGTATCATTATATAATGACAGAAGAATATCTGAACTCGATCAGGATCTCCGATATTACCGACGAAGGGATGAAACTGGCAGGACTGAGATAAAATAAATTTTTTTATAATAAAAATTGAAATATATAAAAATATATTGTATAATAAGATAGATATATTCCTGTTGGCTAATGAATGGAAGAGGAGTGAGTGTATGAACAGATCAACATCATGGACAATGGTAATAATTGCGGTTTTCGCCATTATGAGTGTATCATCGTGTATATACGATCCTAATATGACGAATCAGACTAAGACTGTTGCAGATGTCGGCAGCGGCAGCGCTGCCGGTAAGATCACATCACTGCAGATGGCTATAGATATGGCTGACGAGGGAAGCAGCATTGATCTGAATGACAGTAAGTATCTATTAATTGATGCTACGGAAATGCAGACTGCCACCGTCAATAAGTCTCTGACGATAAGCAACCTTAGTTTGAATTCTTCACTCAATGTTATTTCATCCGGCGTTACGCTTGATGCCGTGCGAAATGCGTCGGTGACAACGAACTCATCTTTGAAGATAGCAGGCTCTTCTCTGAGCAGTCTGACTATCGCAGGACTGTCATCATCTGCTAACGGAAATGTTATAGTCGGGCGGGGTGACACACAATCTGAATATACCGCACCGCCAAAAGTAATATTGGAGAACACGACTGTCGGGACTGCGTCAGTATCTATCGACAAAACATTGCTGAGTATAGAAGGCTCTAATATAAAAGACGGCATTAGTCTCGACGGTAATGATGTTCAGCTGTCAGTCAAGGATACCAAGGATAACAACGGTACTGTTTTGAAAAAATCAACAATCACTGGGATCACATTCAGCAAGCCGTGTCAGGTTGTCCTCGAAGACGGCACGAGTGATGATATTGCTACTCCGAAAGCGTTAGACAATGCTGATGCTGCTGCTGCTGCAACTCAGATAGATATGACATCCGGCTCACCGACTCTTGAAAGATTATCCGTATTGTCAGGAATGCCTGTTTTTGTTAAATATGGAACATTGCCCGATTTCTCATCTCTTATAGTTCTTGGAGAATATTCTGTTACGGCAGGTGTTACGATTTATAAAGGTGACTTCTGTTACGATGGTGACAATAACAAGATCTATAAATCAGAAAGTGACTTTACAGTTAAGATTGGTGACCAAACATATTATGAGAATGGTTCTGTTAAGTCAACCGTTCCGCTGTCTTCAGGACAAAAAGATGTCATCATTAGCAAAGGCAGTGTAACATATTCATTCAAGATTAATGTTGGAGAAGAAGAAGCTCCTGCCGAGAAGAAACCTATTCTGAAGGGTATCGAGATAAAGAATGGAGCTGACATTAATCAGAATGTTTACCATGTCGGGGATGTATTTAGTCTTAAAGGATTAGTTGTCGAAGGAACATATAGTTATGGAGACAATAATACATATACATCAGTTTTGACAGGCTGGACATCTGTTCCGTCTGACGGTACTGTTATTACGGCGGCTCATGATGGATCTAGTTTGACAGTCAAATACGGCAGTGTATCTGCTGAAATTACTAATTTCATCACTCTTAGCAATGATTATACATTTACCTTTGTGCCGTATCCTGAAACTCCTAATAAAGATATTGTTGTTAAGTATGTTGCAAACGGTCATACTGTATCTGCTTTGACAGGATTGAGCAGACCTGATTATAAGTTTGAAGGCTGGTGGACATCTCTTGATAACGGTGAAACTTTGGATGCAACATTTGATTTTACAAACAGTATCTCTGCTGATACCGTTGTCTATGCTAAGTGGATTGAGATTACCGGCGGCAACGGCGGCGGAAATCATAGTGGAGATTCAATACCTGATACACCGTCAGAAGGAACATATCGCATTATATTCTCTGCCGGAGAAAATGGAACAGAATTTGATGGAACAATGGAGCCAATGGATGTATCTCGTGATGTCACGATTGATTTGCCTGAGTGTGCATTTAGCATGAGGCATAATTCTTTCGTCGGATGGAATACACGTAAAGATGGTAAGGGAGATTCCTATTGGGATAAATCAAGCGTGGTAAATTTAGCGGCTGCTGGTGAAACAGTGACATTGTGGGCACAATGGACAGAAAATCCAAAATTCTTTATTTATTATCATAATGATCAGGATTCTGAAAACAACAGGATTCAAATGGTATATAAAGATGTGACAAATGATGAGTTTGAGTCGTGTCAATGGTTGAAAGACGGTAATGAATTCTTATATTGGACAATAAATCTCGACACAAATGATGTGACTTTTGATTCTGGAATGACTATCAATACAGACTTGACTGGTGATGGCGGATATGTTCATCTCTATCCTGTATGGAAGCCGAAAACTTGGACTATCGAATACAAAGATCAGAACAATCAGCCGTTTAGCGGCAGTGATAACACATCAGATTGGGTAAAGAAATATACCTATGGAACAGGCGTAACTCTTCCGACAACTTCAACGAAGCAGTATTATGATTTCGGCGGTTGGCATTTGTCTGCTGATTGTACTGATGATGCGATTAACGGTATAGATGGACATGCTGTTTATCCTGGAGATACCATTACACTCTATGCAAAGTGGACTCCGAATAATACAGGAAGTACTCCGTCGTTTTACACAATTCATTTGGATAATTCGTTTACAGGGCAAGGCAGCATAACGGGCGATATGTCTTCAGATCTTACTGTTGATTGTAATGAAGAATCTGTTAATTTGCCAAAGTGTAATTGGGTTTATAAAAGTGGAACAGAAACAAATTCTAAGGAAATATGGTCTTTCAGAGGCTGGAGCAAGTCGAATACAGATTTGACGGTAGACTTCTCTGATGAGGCGAGTATTCAGGTGAATGTGCTGCAATTTGACTCCGATTACTATACTGCTCTTTATGCCGTATGGGACAGAGCATATATTTGTTATTCGGATGGAACTTTCAGCAAGGATGTTGATACTGCAAAAAATCCGATAGGTGTTGCCTTAGATATGACAAATGATAATGGAACAATAGTGCCGTATCGTATAGTTAGTTTAAATGAGAATTCATCTCAATGGTATAGCAATAGTACTGGCGGTTCACCTGTTTCTATATCAGATACAACCGAAGATGACGGTCTTATAAATTGGAATAAACTTACTGCTGATCAATCTATTATCAGTGAAATTAATAATTATCCTGTTTACAAGGCATGCAATGAGCTGCAATTTGCTGATATGAGTTCAGACGGTTACGGCATAGACGGTAAGTGGTATATACCTGCATTGGGTGAACTTAGGAATATTGGAAATAATCTGACTCTCATAAATAATTCGCTGAATGCGTTGTCGTCACAGATGTCACCGGGTGTCTCTGTTTCAGAGATACAATCCTACTCTAATCATTGGTCTTCAACTTTTGGAGAGGGAGGAAGTTATCCTAAGATACTCGGAGTTGGTGATACAAGCGGACAGCCTGTTGATGGTGATAGTACATCGACAGCAACACTTCGTGCCGTTGCCCGGTTTAAGGCAAAGCCGAATACTCCATAACAACAAAAAGTAGTCCTTATGGACTACTTTTTTTCTTAAAAATTCTTCATTTCTTCCGATATTCAATATATAATTGTAATAATACATTCAAAATTCGGAGGGATATATGAGAACAAATTCTAATTTAGCAAGATTATTGGCCGGAGTGCTGTTCATTCTGATGGTAAGTGCATTCGGCGGATGTGCCAAGAAAACAGAGACAGAGTTCGTTTACGAACCTGAACCGACCACAACTACAACTGAGGCAACGACTACTACAACGACGACGACAACCACAACGACGATTGATCTTCGTGACAAGAATAATATGACTCTGCTCACCGATGATGAGATCGATCTGATCGACGGTGAGGTTAATCGCCTGTCACTCAAGAATAAGAAAGCTATCAAGAACAGAGCAGGTCAGTCCAACTGGGATCAGGCTAATGTTAATCAGACTGCCAATGAATACGGCAGCGGCAATGTGATCGACTTTACTGATGAGAAGACAGCAGAACTGGCTCAGAATATTCAGCTCAAGACGTCGGTGCTGTTCAACTACGGAAGTTTCAACAAATATGTCAAGATCTCCAACTCTATCAGCGACAACTACACAAGCCGCAGCGAAGAGTATATCATTCAGGAATCATTGGAAGTAATGAAGCAGATTAACACAATTCTGTCATCTATACCGGAAGAGTCCAGACAATATGCGAAATTCATGGTTGTCGGCTATACAGACTCAAGCTATATCGGATATAAACCGGACACAAGTAAGGTCAGCTGGGACTTCAATAAAGAATTGTCTGAGAAGCGAGCAAATACTATTAAGGATATTTTGATTAACCAATTCGGTGTGAATGAGGCAAATATCGAGGATTATGGAATGTCATTTGCCAATCCGATTATTGGAGCAAACGGACAGATCGATCAGAATGCCAGCCGACGAACCGAGATACTTGTATCATATTAATGATCTGTAAAAAAAGTGTAAATTTTTCTTGACTTGTTTTTTCTGTTTTTGTTATAATATATATAGTTTGCAAAAAAAATATAATAGACTATGAAGAAGATTTTATAATACAAGGAAATAGAAGTGAGTTTATCACCTGTTATTCGTATAGATGAGAGTAAGTGTATCAACTGTCACAGATGTATCGCTGTTTGTCCAGTTAAGTATTGCAACGACGGCAGCGGCGATGTCATTAGGCTTAATCATGACCTGTGTATCGGCTGCGGTCAGTGTATCACAGCATGCAGCACGGGAGCAAGACAGCCTGTTGATGATTTTGATGACTTTATACATGCTCTTGAGCATAAACAAAAGATAGTTGCATTCGTAGCTCCGTCTGTTGCTGCTCAGTTCCCTGATCAGTATATGAAGATCAACACACTGCTTCGCAAAATGGGTGTGGCAGCCGTATTTGATGTAAGTTTCGGCGGAGAACTGACTGTGAAGTCATACCTCGAATATATGAATGCAAAAAATCCCAAAACCGTCGTATCACAGCCATGTCCTGCGATAGTTACATATATTGAGTTGTATCAGCCGGAGCTCATACCGTATCTTGCACCGGCAGACAGTCCTGTTCTCCATGCGATGAAGATGGTTCGCAGGTATTATCCTCAGTATCGCGGATATAAGTTTGCATTTATATCGCCGTGTATTGCGAAGAAGCGAGAGTTTGATGAGACGAAGACAGGTGACTACAATGTAATATTCGCTTCGATAGAGCGGTATCTCAAAGAACATAATATCAGTCTGTCATCTCTCAGTCCGTCAGATTTCGATAATCCTGATGCTGAACGCGGTGTAGCATTCTCATCTCCGGGAGGACTGCTCATTACAGCATCGAGAGAGTCTCACGGCATCCATACTGTGACTCGTAAGACAGAAGGTCCTCAGAATATCTATCCTTATCTGAAAGACCTGCCGCAGTCCATTGCACAGAACAGCTGCCCCAAACTGATCGACTGTCTCAATTGTGAGAAAGGCTGTAACGGCGGTACAGGAACGACTGTGCATAATGTGCCGATGGATATTTTGGAGAGCCGTATTAGTAAGCGTATCCATAAGCAGATCGATAAATACAATGTCAAGACATTCTTCGGCAGGAAGAAACTCAAGAAAATCCTTGACTCATACTGGGAGTCGGGACTGTATAACAGGACATATATCAATCGATCGGTATCAGGGTATCTTAAAACTCCTTCAAGATCAGAATTGACTGATATACTCCATTCTATGGATAAATATACAGACAGAGATATGTATAACTGCGGTGCGTGCGGGTATACATCCTGTCAGGATATGGCATTCGCTATATATAACGGTCTTAATAAAGCCGATAACTGTATCCACTTCAAGAGTGACATTATCGCTCAGCAGGGCGAGAAGGCTCGCTCGGTAAGCAAGAGTCTCATCGAGGAAGCAGGGGTTATCCTGGAGCATATCAGTTCGATAACTGTAGGATTCAACCAGATGAGTGAGTCTATCAAATACCTGTTCGATATAGTCAATCAGACATCTGCATCCGTAACGGAGATTATGTCTTCGCTTGGAACTATCTCCCGTTCAACTAATGAGCGGGTTCAGTCAACGACAGAGATTGAGTCGAGTATTAATAACAGTACAAAAGAAATAACGACGCTTGTCGCATCTATATCTGATAGTAATCACACGGCTTCGGAGATTGCTCAGTCGATCCAGTTCGTCAATGACATCTCCGAGAAGACTAACCTGCTGTCTATGAATGCCTCGATCGAAGCATCGCATGCCGGTCAGTTCGGCAAAGGATTTGCTGTCGTTGCTCAGGAGATACGTAAACTTGCAGAGCAGACAGGTGTTTATGCTAAGGATATATCAGGCTCACTTGGTGACATCCTCATCAAAGTCAACACTGCCACAAACAATACGACTTCAACGCAGGGGCTTATCAGTCAGGTATTCAATGTTATAATGTCATATACCGATGGTGCAAGACAGGACTCTGAGTTTATCGATAAAGTAAACTCTCAGAATGAGTCGATTATGCGGCAGCTTGCTCAGGTAACGGATACTACAGGTCAGATCAAGGATAACTCAGTTCATCTGTTCGCTGTCCTCAATGAGATCAAAGCATCCGTAGATAAGATCTCAAGTTTAACCAAGTAAATAACGATGCTGCCGTGAGGCAGCATTTATTTATTTGATAAATTACTTGCTTTTTTTTTCAAAAAATATTATGCTACGGCTATGACAGTCAATAATCAAAGCAGCAGAATTTACTTAGCATCAACTTCACTGATACTCTGGATCGGTCTCTTCGTCATACGCATAGCCAGAGTCGCTTTCGGCTTTGGCACGCTTGGACTGAGTATTGGCGGGATAAGCGATGTGCTGTTTGTCTGCTCTGCATTTCTGACTGATCTATTCTTTGTTTTCATTTTATGGTCGATTTTCTCGTTTTTTTGCAGAATGAGCGAATCCGTGCCGATAGTTTGTATGATACTATGGGGCGTGTTTGCCGTTTTGGCGGAGTTTATATTTATAACAAGCCTTATGGACTATGGCTACTTCAAGACTTGCGGACGCAGTGCTACAGTGGCTAAAGTCGCCATCGCAGGCAGCAGCTTTTTTGATCTGTCGGACTCATTCTTCGCTTATGTTCGTCCCGCTATGGTCACAATCGGCGTGATATTTATCATACTGATTGCTACTGTCGGTGTTGTATCGGTAATATTTGCCGGCAGGATCGGGCTTGATGCCGCTGCGTCATCTGAGATTTGGAACAATGTCTTTAATCCGATAATGTTTGCCGGCACTGTCCTGGTCTATGTGTTTCTGTGCGGATTTGCACATTCTGTCGGTATATCCAAACAATGTGAGATAGCTACACAGACCGTGATACGATTTGTTGCATCTGCCGGGGAGCGGTCTGATGATACTCCGTCTCAGTCTGTCTCTGCCGGATCGATAACCGGCTTCCGCAGGTTCAGTCGCGATTCGGCGACGCAGCCGCTGTCAGTGATGGACAGACAGATCATCGAGTCTGTGCGTGCCAATCTGCCTAAAGAGAAGAAAGACTACAATATCGTGCTGTATCTGTCGGAGTCCACATTCGCAGGATATTATCCGATGTATAATGATAATACGGAGAATGTCGGCGTGTCGCCGTTTATCGAGTCCAAGATGGACAACACGCTGCTGCTGAAGAATAATTATACGACGGGAGTCCGCAGCATTAACTCGCTAATCTCGCTGCTGACAGGTATCGGCGGTTATCCTGGATATAAGGAGATTAACAGCCTGCACGAGTATATCGACACACCGGCTCTGCCGCAGATATTGGCTCGACGCGGTTATAAGTCGGCACTTGTCCACGGCGGCAATTTCTGGTTCTACAATAAAATGCGATTTCTTGCCAATCGCGACTTCGACTTCCTGTCGGATGCCGTTGATCTGAAGAAGAAGTATCCTGCGGCAATGAGCAACAGCTGGGGTATCGATGACAGGCTGCTTGTCAGGGAAGGTCTTGACTGGATAGACAGTGTTGAGTCCGAGGGAAAGCATTGGACACTGACTCTTGTGCCGATCGCACCACATCACCCATATGATGTGCCTGCAGGTATACCGCATTATATCGCTAAGCCTAAGAATGACTACGAAGCGTATCTGAACAGTCTTATGTTCGTCGATGAGATATTCCGACAGCTTTGGGAAGGATTGGAGACCCGAGGACTGCTCGATGACACGATAATCGTATTCACGGCGGATCACGGAGAGGCATTTAATCAGCACAAGGGCAACACAGGTCATGAAAATCACATCTATCAGGAGAATGTCCGCACGCCGTGTATGATATTCAATCCCAAACTGATACAGGGATATAATGAGATAGAGACAGTGACTAATCTGTCTGATATTTTCCCAACACTGCTGGAGATACTCGGCGAGGATATACCTGTTATGTGTCAGGGCGAGTCGATACTCAGCCGCAATACAGGCAAGTACAGTTTCTTCGCCTGTGGTGAGCGGAATGTGGACATCGGCATGGTCGATGGTCACTACAAGGCGGTGTATGACTACATCAACAATAAGATGTCACTGTACGACCTGAATAATGAGATGTATGATTTTACTGATATATCGGGTGCGGAGAGCCGGCTGACTGTAGCGTATAAAAAAGTCCTTATGGACTATTATCAGTATCAGAAAAATTATCTGGAGAATTTCAACGAGATTGCCGAGAAGATCTCTTTGTCAGACAATGCTGCGGAAGAGGTGAGTTTGCTCGATATGACTCCATTCTTCAAGTCGCAGGACAAATATGAGATCCGCAAAAATATCGATCATGAAGATAAGCCGATCAAGATATTGGAGAAAGTTTACGATAAGGCTTACGGAGTGCATGCCAACAGCAATATGCAGTTTGATCTGAAAAATCTCGGATTCACGAGATTCAAGGGGCTTGCCGGCAAACTTGATGTTCCGTCATGGAGACAGAATTTTTTGGAAATGCGTATCTATGCTGACGGAGTGTTGAAGTTTACCACCGGCAAACTGACGACTGACGATCCGCCTGTGATGTTTGATATAGATGTTACAGGTGCAGAGATACTGCAGCTGATGGTTCTTGACGGCGGAGACAATACCCGCTACGACGGGGCGGCGTGGATCGAGCCGGTGTTGGTGAGGTGAAAAAAAGTAGTCCAATGGCGGTGTACGCATCCATGCCACCGCCACACAACCGACATCGTGTCGGCAGTTATGGACTACTTTTTACTGAGGATAAAATTAAGGAGTAATATATGACAATAGCATGCTTGGATATGGAAGGCGTTTTGCTTCCTGAGATATGGATTGGTGTATCGGAGAAGACCGGGATCAAGGAGTTGTCGCTGACTACAAGAGATATAAGCGACTACGATAAACTGATGCAGTACCGCATTAAGATCCTGCATGAGCATAATATCAAAATGGCAGATATTGAGAATGTCATCTCAACTTTGTCGCCGCTTGACGGAGCGAAAGAATTCCTGAAACGATTACAGCAGAAGATGCAGTGCATTATCCTGTCGGATACATTCTATCAGTTTGCTATGCCGCTTATGAAACAGCTTGATTATCCGACTCTGTTTTGCCATGATCTTATCATTGATGAGCAGGGATTTGTTGCTGACTATAAACTTCGGATGAAAGACTCCAAGCGTGAAGCGGTGAAGCATTTCCGTGCGTTGAACTTCCGAACTGTTGCAACCGGCGACAGCTACAATGATACGACAATGCTCTCCGAAGCGGATGCCGGTATTCTGTTCCGACCGCCGCAGCGTGTTATCGATGAGTTCCCACAGTTCAAGGTTGTGACAGAATACGACGACTTGTATGATGCTTTTGTGAATGCACTGTGATATAAATAAAACAAAATGCTGTCCGAAAGACAGCATTTTGTTTTATTTATTCTTGACTGTTTTACTTCCCCAAGAAAAATAAAAAACAGTCCATAAGGACTGTTTTTTATTTTTCTTGAATGGACAATTTTTTGGGAGGGTAATTTAAACTTCCACTCTTTACATTTATATTGTCGTCGAATGTGCCTGTAACTTTAGCATTTTTTTCATATTTTCTGTATAAAAATCAGATAATTCTACAATAGCCTGATAGAGTTTTTTGGTTTTAAGCCATGCACTCTTGGACTCGTCATCTGATAGTTTGTAATTCTCCGTGATAAGGGCAAGGACATCCTGTGCCGATGATGAGATTACACCGGCTGCTGTATTAAGTAGCGGATCAGATGAGATCCTTTGTTCACTTTTGGCGATCTCAGCCGCATTTTTCGGAGAGACATTGCCTTTATCATCGATCTTGGCAATGATCTTGCCGTATATATCAGATAATGTCTCTGCACCGTGGACGAATGTCTTAACCTTGCTTAGGAAGTCATCAGCTGATGACTTCTTAGTCGGGTGCTGCGTCAGAGATGTGATCTTCTGCAGAAATGATGACTTATCATAGTGCGGTACAATTGTGCATGACGGATCGCACAATTGTGCACCAATAATCGCTGCCCCGCCAAGATTAGGCTGGAAGACTTTGCCGTGGGTAAGCGGCACTTCACGGTCAAACCATTTTTTGAAGATCATCATCTTAGAATCGCTATCGACTGTGCCTCCGTTAACAGACAGTGCCGGTATAAGCGGGCAGTGAGTCAGATATTTGTAGACGGAGTACTCCGCCGGGCTCAGATAGTCTGACTCGGAGAGAAATGTCGTCTCAAAAAATGCTCCCTTGAAATGCGTCTTGCGTCCGATATATGACAGGTCAATGCCGACCATATAAATGTTGTCTGCCCCGATAAGGCGTGCAACATCGAATGCGGAATTGGCAACAGAGCCGCCTGCAGCGAGTGTGCCTCGGTCATGACCGTCCTCGAAGTATTGATTGAGCGGAAATATCGAATTGCCGATGAAATATCGCTGCGGCTCAGTAAGGCTAAAAACCTTATAATATATCGACGAGTCAGTCACGATGATCTCATTGTCAGGGCTGATATTCTCCAGATATTTATAGTTGTAATACTGCGGATCGACAGTGACTATGATGTCAGTCCGAATGTTGTTTTTTTTAAGATATTTATACGCTGTATCGACTGCAATAATGACGGCATCGTCCTGCGAAGATCTGATCCAATCGAGACACTTCTCCAGTGATGGGCCGCCGCCTACAACGAATGCATTACATCCGGCTGCACAATTTTGCAGACTGCTCAGATGGTTGGCTCGGTTGATATATGGCAGATTCTTTATCGAGTTGCGTGTCCACAATCGCTGAAATCGATTGATCGTCGCTGTGTTCATATCTTTACGGTCAAGGACATATCCGATATGATTTTGCAGTTCGGTAAAGTAGTCCTTATGGACTATATATGTCGGTCGGTGATAGTAGTATGATATAACTTTCGTCGGAACAGTCTGCAAGAAACTCCCGATGACAGATTTGTCAGCAGCAATGAAGAATTTCACATTCTCATCACCAATCATTGATGTCCAGTCGGTGCAAGTCATCGATGTGGCAAACATCTTTATATCCGGCTCAATGATAAGCAGATACGGCTTAATCTTCGCAGAATTATCACGGATAAGCCGCTGATACAGTTCCGTTATGACATAGCCGAGACCGCAGCCATAAGCGATCATTACATCAATGTCAGACTTATCTTTGAGCAGCATCTGTGCTGTCGAGACTGCCTCTCGCGTCGGATTATATTTGGAATGGAAATATATATCGCCGAGTTTGAGCGTTGCAGTGCCGTCACGAGTAGTCTCAGTAGGGTAGGTGCTGCCTGCAGTGTCGTATATCGCTTTAAGCTCCGCAGAATGAGATAAGTTGTTAGTTAATGTTGCATTTATGTCCATATATGAATGATATTATAAAAAATTATGACTGTCAAGAAAAATATAAGCAATTTACAGGATAAAAAAGCAGTCCTTATGGACTACTTTTTTCCGCACTTTCACCGCCTAAACCACGCTTTCATCGTATCAGTAATCTGCACGAGCTGTTCTTCGGTAATGATATACGGCACCATGCCGTACATATAGCGGACAAACGGTCTGACAAATACGCCGCGTTTGTATGCGAAGTCTTGGAATCCGTCGAGAGTTTTGCCGTCTTTGACTTCAATGCAGAATGCTCCTCCCATAACACGGACATCTGCGATTCGTTCGTCTTGGAATCCTATCAATTCTCTTTTGGCGATCTCTTCTATCCGTTTAATCTTGGACATATAGTCATCCCGCTCAAATATTTCGATCGATTTGAGTGCGAGACTGCATACAAGCGGATTGCCCATGAATGTCGGTCCGTGCATAAATGCAAGACTCGGATCATCTCCGTAGAAACCGTCGAATATTTTTTTTGTAGCAGCAGTCAGTGCGTGTCCGACATATCCGCCTGTTAGAGCCTTGCCGAATACGGCAATATCGGGGAGGACAAGGTCTGAGACAAAGCGATTGCCGGTTCGTCCGAATCCTGTTGCAACTTCGTCAAAGATCATTACAACATCATATTGGTCACACAATTGTCTCGCACGCCGTAGGAAAGAGATGTCATACATACGAATGCCGCCCGCACCCTGCAGGAGCGGTTCTGCGATGAAGCATATAAGGTCATCTCCGTATTGAGCAAAGGCTTTTTCCAAATCTTCGATATTCGTCGGAATGTGAATGACATTAGGATTTTTGGGAAAAGCATTGTGGTAGTCTTCATCGTCGCCGACTGCCATTGTCATAAATGTGTCACCATGATAGGCATTTTTCAAGGCGAGCATTTTGGAACGAACGGCACCGCGATTTTTGTTAAACTGCACAGCCATTTTGAGAGCGACTTCTACACCTACACTGCCGGAATCCGAGAAAAAATAATAATTCAAGTCGCCGGGCAGGAATGTTTCGAGTTTCTCATTGAGCCGCTCTATCGGATCGTGCGACAGCCCTGCAAGCAGACAGTGCGAAAACCTGTCAATCTGAACTTTCATAGCCTCGTTAAGTTCCGTGTGCTTATATCCGTGGATCATGCACCACCATGACGAGATTGAGTCAATCAGATTCGCGTCTGCTGTTTTGAGATACACGCCTTCCGCATCAATGATCTTGTAAGGCGGTTTCATATTCTTCATTTGTATATAAGGATACCATATCATAATCGTCTCCAATTTTTAATGATAATGTTTGCTGCTGTTTGTATCTCCTCCGCAGAATGTGCTGCCGTAACTGTCAGCCGTATTCTTGACGAACCGACCGGTACTGAC
>JAFYAI010000111.1 GCA_017540815.1 Spirochaetales bacterium | reverse complement strand
TTATGATGCTGCCTTTCTTAGTCAGAGAATGAGGATATGCTTCTGCGGCGAGTGATTTCTGGCTGTCTGATTGATTGTGTTCCAACATTTTGCTGACGAATTTCACATAGAATTCGCTGTCGAACAGAGATTTTTCGAGGACTGCATTGACGCTGTCGCAGAGCTTGGCAAGCTTGACGAATTCTTTGAGAAACACTCCTGTCAGCGAGTTGTTTTTGGTATCAATGAGTGCTCCATAGCGTGTCTTGATCTCGTGCATCGTATTTTGCAGCTCAATACGAGATACCGCTTCGGATCTTGATTCGCCGCCAAAGATCTGTGCAAAGAATACCTGAAGTTTGTAAAAAAATCCTTTATTATCGTAGATTTTCTCTGTGTATTCAGTTATAGCGGCATGCTTCTCCGCATCGTTGACGAAAGTGGGCTGCTCTTTGTCTTCTTCCATCAGCGGAGTTATCTTGCTGAGCATAGCAGCCCGTTCTTCCGCAGATAGCTGTTGAACAAGAACATCTAATGTATTATCGTTATTTATCTCTGCACTCATAGTTTAGACCTATAGTCAATATATCGAACTATGCTGTGTAAAAATCAAATTTTAAATAGAAATATTATGAATAATTACACAGATAGAACAAAATAACCGCAATACGGCATTTAATCAAGTTTGATAATATTAATGCGGTTATGGACCTGATCTGCAGCCAATACATAATTGCCGAAGATTGCAAAATCAGTTCCCCATCCTTCCATAGTATATGTGGTCTCTACTTTGGGCGAAGAACCGTATGCACCTGATATGATCTTGATACCATACCAATATGCCATGATGTCATAAGCATGCTCATCATATTCGTTAGGTCTGACCTGATAGCCGTAGAGAACAGCCAATTTATTGGAGCTGTAAGGCAGTGCTTTCAGTGCTCCGTTGTCTTCTCCGAGACCGATAGTGTTTGTCTTGGAGAGTCTTAATATATCATCCGGATCGGCAGTCATTTTATACAGACATACGCCGGATGTCTCGGAAGAGATAATCGTCGAAGGATCGTTAGGCCGGAACTGAATATCCATAGGATACAGTGTTGTATTGCATGTTCCTTTGAGGTAGACATTGTCTGATGTGGAGTCTGCATCATACAGATATTTGCGGATACCCATCTGATTGTTATCTCCTGAGATGATGTATATCTCGTATTTATTGCCATTCTTAACGGCGATAGGCTTCATCGAATTAACCGTGATATTATCGACTCCGCTGTAGTCTTTGGCATAACAGTAGTCGGCAGTCGTATCGAATACAATATCGCCGGTTGAGTCTTTGTGGACAAATCCTTTGACTGCTGTGTTAGCATTGCCTGTTATAGCCAAAATGTCATCACAGATCGTTATATAGTTAGCGGAACGTCCGTTGGGGACAGTCCATGCTTTGAGACCGTCTGACAGACTTGCTGCTGACATATCGATATTGAGTATATAATACGATGACGAATTGATAGTTGCGAGGAAGAGAGTGTCTCCCGATACATCGAAGTTCCTGACGCTGCCGTAAGGCGAGATGGAGTTGTTCTTATAATACAGATCGGATGAAGTTACAGCGGCTCCTGAGAAATCGATCTGAGCAAGATTAATGCGGTACAGACCATTCTCATCGGCAACATACAGGTGATTGCCGACACACTTCATATATGTAGGTCTGCTAAATCCCGTGATCGTTCCCGTGAGTTTAGAATAATCAATAATCTTATCTTTGGGCAGCTCGCAACTTGCCGTTACAACAGCGATAATTGTGAGCAGTATCATTCTGACTGCAGAATGCCTGTGAATATCTATAATCATGATAAACTTATCCTAATCAAATATGCTTATATTATAATACATAATCCGTAAAAAATCAAATTATGACAATAATTCATTATGAAATATAAATATTTTTTTTATTAAAGTCAAGTTTTTTTGCGTAAATTGTTCAATCACTCCGATAATAAAATAAGAGAGGGAGAGCCACCGAAACGGGTTCGGGGTGACAGCAATAAACAAGGGTAATAAAATGAAGAAAAATATCATTATAACTGTTATGATCGCATTCTGCGTAGGTCATGTATTCTGCGAAGACTTGAATGCGATGTTCCAAAAAGCGATGAAACTTGGCAATGAAGGCAAAAATGAAGAAGCAATCGAGATATATACTCAGATGATAAAGAAAGCTCCGAAAGCCGCACAATTATATGGCAATCGAAGCATACTCCTGTCGCGTCTGGGGCGTTATGAGGATGCTCTGCGGGATTGCGTTGACGGCTTGAAGATAGAGCCTAAGAATGCCGACCTGCTAAACAGTGCCGGTGTGAACTGCGTGTCGCTGGGAGCGTATCAGGCCGGGCAGGAGTATTACCGGGAAGCGATAGATGTCGATCCGAAGTTTCACTATGCGTGGAATAATCTCGGATTCGTGAAATATCTGTCCGGTGAATATGATGAGTCTGTTAAAGCGTTGGATAAGGCGATAGAACTTGATCCAAAGTATTATAACGCATATCTGAATCGTGCCTTGGCGTATATCGCATTGGAGGATTACGAGGCGGCTCTGCCTGATATGGATCATGCTCTGTCCGAAAATGATGATGCCAAACTGATGATCATCAAACTATACTGTCTGCACAATTGTGACCGCAAAGCGTTCAGAAGATATAAGAAGGACTTAAAGAAGCACAATTGTGCCGATCCGCAGCAGCAGGCTATGCTGGACTTCATAACGCGGAAGTGGTGGCAGACAGGCAAGTCGGCTATGAAGAAGACAGTGCGTGAGAATGAGGATAAACCGCAGCATGACTATAATGAGATTATGTGCGAAGCGTCATTCTACTATGGGATGCGCTACTATTTCTGGAAGATGAAAGGCTTAAAGCGGAAGTATATGCAGCAGTGCATAGATTGTGACATACCGTATTTCGCAGAGAATTATATGGCGAAGAAGATATTGGAAGATAAATAAACAACAGCCGCAAGGCTGTTGTTTATTTATCAACGATTGTCTTCAGCAATGTCAGCATCATCTCCAATGCCGGCTGTTCTATCTTATCAATCGTGTCCTGCGGAGTGTGCATCGTGGCCCATGCCTGTGGAACAGGATAACTGCCGAATTTGACATACTCTCCTGCCGGAAGTGCTCCTATGACAGTGCCGTGCATTTTGCGGACATGAGCAGACAGCAGATCGGAGTTGGATATCCTGACTGATGAGTGTCGGATACGCAGCTGATCGGCAGCGGCGGCAATCCGTGAGTTAAGTGCGGCAGAGCAGGGGACATTGCCTGATGACTCGGCTATGAATACACGATCGCCGATACCGCTCATCTCCAGATTGATGACGGCTTTAACCCGTGCCGCAGAGAATGTTTTGAGCAGCTGATAAGATCCGATGCTCGTGATGATCCGAAATCTATCCTCATTTGTCACATTCTCTGACAGCATCGCACCGATCCTCTCCTCGTGATCCGTGAATGCAATATGTGTATTATAATGAAGGTTCTGCGTTTGGAGCCATTCTGACAGAGCGATGAGGACTGCAACTGAAGCGGTATTGTCATTGGCCCCCTGTATAGTGCCGCTTGCTATATCGTGATGAGCCATGAAGATTATGTCGAAGTCATTGTGTCCGCTGTATGAGATCACGGCATTAGTGCCCGTCTCAAAATGCTGCAGGCGATGGCAGATGCCGCATTCAGTCAGAATGTCTGTAATCGTGTTAAGCCGCTGCGTGCGGTCTGATTTGGCGATGCGGACTAAGTGAGTGTATATATTATCCATAGTGGTATTATCGGAATGTGGATAAGCGTAATTGAATTTTTCATTTAAAATGAGTTAAAAACAACAAAAAAAATTATGTTTTTTTTCATAAAAAATCATCGATTTATGAAACTTTTTGTCCATATTCGGCATCTAATATAGCAAAAGGGGCGAAATATATTATCTTATCATGATTTCTCCAAGATCAAATGACAATTTGCAGGTTGTTATTTCATTTCGCCCCATTTTATTTAACAAAACTGTGAAGAATATACTACATTAACAGGAGTTATATTCGATGAAAAAGATTAAGTTATTGTCAGTCACATTTATAATGTGCTTATGTGCAGTTTTGTCATTTGCAGGAGCTAATCTGGAGCCTAAAGGTGTCAGACCTCATCGCTGCGGACCTGATGCAATGTTCGGGAAGATCGCCGATGATCTGAGATTATCGGATGAGCAGCGAACTCAGTATGATCGTATTACAGCTGAGTTGAAAGATACTAAGAAAAAATCAAAAAATATAAAATTAGAAGAGTTTAAAAGTTTTATAGGACTTGTTAATAAGGCTAATATTTCCGATGGTGATATTGATTCTTATGATAAGGTATGTGCAGATAATGATATTGCATTCCAAACTGAGATCGCTGCGAAGATGAGTGAGTTGTACTCTATCCTTGATCCCAATCAGCAGAAGCGATTCATCGAGAAGATGACTCCTCCTAAGCCGGACGGCAAGGCTAAACATGGCGGCAAGAAAGGCAAAGATGTGCTCAAAAAACAGAAGCCGCCTAAAGGCAAGTCTCAGCCGAAAGATAAGAAGGATAAGTTTGACAATGATGATCGCAGAATGCCGCATGATCGTTTCGCCGACAATGGACAGAGACCGCCGTGCAATGGACAGACTGACAGAGGCTGTGATAAGCGTGGTCATGACAGGATGATGGATCATTACTGTGAATATGCTCCGCAGTCGATGATGATCGGAGCTATCGCGAGAGACCTTAGACTCAGTAAAGAGCAGTCTGCGATATATCATAGGATTAAAGGCGAGATCCACGATAAAGTGTCGGAGAACTTCGCTAAATGTGATAAGAAAGATAAAATGTGCAATCCGTTAAGTTTCCTGACAGAAGGTCTTACTGCTGATCAGATGAATGAGAAGATTGTTGAGCGGGTGAATGGTCAGTCTGACACAAGGAAATTTGCGTTGAAGAAGTATTTTGAGTTTTTCGGCTGCTTAACTGATGCTCAGAAGGAAGTCGTGAAACTCAAATATCAGTATGATATTGCGAAGATGAGTTTACCGAGTCCAAATGATAGATAATGATTATGTAAAGATTATAGAAGAAACTAAACCGACTGTGCTGGCAGCCGTTAGGAAGTATTTATTTAAGGCATATTATGAATATATAGATGATGTCTGTCAGGAAGTTTACTATAAGGCATATAAGGGTTTAACCGGCGGCAAGTTCAGAGGTGATGCTAAAGTCTCGACTTGGCTATATCGCATTGCTGTCAATGAGTCTCTGATGATGAACAGACATTTGTCGCGGAAACAAAAGTTGTTTGAGAGAGCGGCAAGCGATTATGCAGCGAATATGGAGACAGCAGATTATGAGTCTGAGAAAGTATTGTTCGACAGACTTTTGGTGTCTCTGCCTGAGCAGAAACGCACAGTATTTGAGTTGTTTATGCAGGATATGCCGCTGAGTGAGATAGCCGTTAAGATGTCGATGAATGAAAGTACGGTTAAGTCTATTGTATATAGGACGAAGAAACAGTTTATAAAGATGATTAACGGAGTGGACAGTGACTGAAAACAAGCATAATTATCTTAATGAGTTTAATAAAACACTTGACAATGATCTTGACAGCTGCCAATGGACAGTTTCGATAGCCAAGAATGTCAAGGCAAGACGAAGAAACGGATTGATCGGCAAAGTAGTTATACTGCTGGCTGTTATAGGTATGGTTAGCGGTATTGCGGAATTGTCTGTGCCACATAATGATACGGCTTACAGTCAGTTTTACGTATATATCAGCGAGGATGTCGATTATGATTATGACATTCTTGATTTGGAAGAGTGAAATACCGCTAAAAGAGAAAAGATAAAACAGATCTTCATAGTTTTGTTCTATTATATTTATCTTTCGGGGCAGTATCGTTGATACTGTCCCGATTTTTTTGAATTTATTTTTATTGACAAAAAATGTGAGAAATAATATATTAATATCAAATCTATTTTACAGGAGTCTATTATGACTAAAGACGGATTGATAATACCTGAGAAGTATCAGGCCTCGTTGGACACGAAAGAGACAGAGATCGCGATTAAACTGATAAAAGATAATTTTGAGAACACTCTTGCCAAAGCTCTGAATCTAACGCGTGTTTCAGCTCCGCTGTTTGTTCGTCCGGAGACCGGTTTGAATGATAACCTAAACGGCATTGAGCGGCCGGTTTCATTTGATGTGAAAGGGATTGACGGCGGCAGCGTTGAGATTGTGCAGTCGTTGGCTAAGTGGAAGAGAATGGCTCTGCATAAGTATAATTTTGCTCTGAATACAGGCTTATATACTGATATGAATGCGATCCGCCGCGATGAAGATCTTGACAATCTTCACTCCATTTATGTGGATCAGTGGGATTGGGAGAAGGCTATCGCAAAGTCGGATAGGACTCTTGATTATCTGAAGATGACAGTTCGTCAGATATATAAGGCTTTGCTTGAGACTGAGCAGCTCGTAGCCGATAAATATCCGAATATAACCAAACAGCTGCCTGCTGATATAACATTCGTTACGACACAGGAGATCGAGGATATGTGGCCGTCACTCACACCGAAGGAGCGTGAGAATGAGATCGCCAGGAAATACGGAGCTGTGTTCCTGATGCAGATCGGTGGCAAGCTGAAGTCCGGGATCAAGCATGACGGACGCTCACCTGACTATGATGATTGGCAGCTTAACGGTGACATCTTGCTGTGGTATGAGACCCTTGACCGTGCATTCGAGATCTCGTCAATGGGTGTGCGTGTGGATGAGGACTCTCTTATGAAGCAGCTTGTATTGGCTCAGTGTGAGAATCGTCAGCACTTGCCGTTTCATCAGGATATACTCAATAAACGGCTGCCGTACTCTATCGGCGGCGGTATCGGGCAGTCTCGTCTCTGTATGTACCTGCTTCACCGTGCTCATGTCGGAGAGGTGCAGTCATCGATCTGGCCTGACGATATGATACAGACATGCAGTGAACATAACATATTCCTGTTGTAAAAAAATGAGAAGTTTGCATTGCAAACTTCTCATTTTTTTGTTATAATACTTCCATGCAGAAAAAATGTTTTTTTATCGTATTATTCTTAGTTCCGTTTTCGATGTTCGCAGCAGACTTTCCGCGGCCGACTAATAATCTTATGTCTACCGAGTATGTCTCCGAGAAGAAGATGCGATATGTCAAGAAACCGATTACTGCGGCAGGTAAGATACTGATGTATAGTCAGGATGAACTTGTATATACTCAGGATGAGCCGGCATCATTTGTGGTGACTAAGACTGCGAAGGCTGTGACTTATCAGCGTGAGAAGATGGCTCCGATCAGGGTAGATCTTAGTGACAGTTCTGCTGCAGGTCAGCATTTCGACATTATCGCTTTATTCGGTGATGATGAGCAGATTAAGCAGTACTATGACATTGCAGTGACAGATGAAGACGGTGTCAGTCATTATACGATCACCCCTAAGAATGAGTCGAAGATTAAACAGATGAATGCTTTGGCTGTCGGAGATAAACTTTCATCGCTTATCATATTCTATGTCGATGGCTCTACGCTGAAATACACATTCCGCAATACCGTAACAGGGACGAAACCTGCTGACTATGAAAAATATTTCAAATAGTTTATTCAATAAAAGACTGCTTATTTCACTTGCCATTTCTGCTGCTGCGGGTCTGCTGATAGCTGTTGGCATAATGCACATTAAACTTGACACAGGACTGTATAATCTGCTGCCTTGCGATGCTCGGATGAAGCAGGCTCTTGAGCTGTCGCAGCATTCCAA
Organism: Spirochaetales bacterium; assembly: GCA_017540815.1. GTDB lineage: Bacteria > Spirochaetota > GWE2-31-10 > GWE2-31-10 > MWDO01 > RGIG6909. Next base: position 5,720 of record JAFYAI010000111.1, on the reverse strand, counting down.
TATCAGTGAGAAGGTACTTGTATATATTGATAAGACTGACGAGGCGAAGTTTGAGGCTGCGTTAGACTTCATTAATGAGCAGATCGCTCAGCTGCCGATAGAGCTTAAGAATGCGATACCTGACGGAGATGACATTACGCAGATGATGGATTATTTCCGGCGGAACTCGCTGCTGCTCTATCCGTATAACAGAATGTCTAATCCGTTCGAGGCGGATGCTGTCAGCAAAGGTCTGGCTGCGAATATGGCTTACCTTGAGAATATGCCATTCTATACTCCGGATGATGGCTTCTTCGCCGATCCGATGATGTGTGGTCTGAATGCTCTCCGCTATGCCAACTCTATGACTCCGACAGAATATATGCCGCAGTTAGGCGGTGTGGTAAGTGCCGATGGTAAAGCTTATCTCAAGATACTGTCAGCCGGATTTGGCACGGAGAGTTATGACAAGATCGCTTACTTGGCTCGGCTTGACAGATCAATCGCAAAATATGCAAAGGAGCATAATATTGATGCGTGCATTTACAGTGCTCACTTGTATTTCTGGGACAGTATGCGTCATATCAGCCGAGAGGTGAGTGCGATATTTATCCTGTCGATTGCTCTGACTTTCCTGATATTTTTCATATTCTATAAGAATGTGGCGATACTGCTGTATGTCTTTATGCCGATAGCAGCGTCTTTCGGACTGACTTTCGCGTCGATCGCACTGTTTCGCGGCACATTCGGTGCGATAGCTCTTGCATTCGGAGCGACGACAGCAGGGATTACGATAGACTATTCGATACATTACATATCCAAAGTCAATATGTACTCTTCACTGAGTGAACTTCGCCGCAAGATTGGCTGGCCGATGTTCTTCGGATTTCTGACGACTGTCTGTTCATTCTCATTTCTATTCTTATCGCGGATTGTATCGCTGCAAGAGATCGCACTGTTCGGTATATTGGCAGTGACATTCAGCTTTGTTTTCTCATTCTTCGCTATGCAGCCGCTGCTTGCACCCGGCAAGGTGGAAATCCCGTTCCGCACTGTCACATTCCCGAAACCGAATGTTCTTGGAGTTGTTGTCTGGAGCGGGCTGCTATTGGCTTGCATTGTCGGAGTCGCATTTATGCAGCCTGAGTCGGATGTGATGATGATGGATATGCGGCACAAGACTTTGGAGCAGCGGATTGGTGTGATACAGCAGCATTTTGCGGAGTCCACTGACAGTGTGTTCCTTGTTTTGCGTGGCGATACGACAGATGATGTGCTGGATGCCAATTACGAGGCGAGCCGCATTCTGTCCGAGCATAATATCCTTATCAATACACCGGCGATGTTTATGCCGTCGCAGGATATGCTCTCTTCCCGCCGTGATTTCATCAAGACTCACTTCAATGAGCAGACATTCCGACGATGTATCGCCGACAGTGATTTCGAGGCTGATACTTTTGATGTTTATATCGAGAATGCGAAACACATCGATGATATGACTTTGACGCAGGCTGATATGCCTGAGTTTCTGCAGCGTCATATCGGTTCGCAGTTCTTTGAGTATAATGATCAGGTTGTGCTGATGCTGCACATCCCAAGCCGACAGACACTTTCACAGATCGATGATATTCTGACAGAAGCAGGTATAGATCATATCGCTGTTTCGCCGACGGCGGACAGTGCCGAAGGGCTTGTCTCATTTGAGCGGAATGCGATGCGATATATATTCTATTCGCTTATTGCAGTGACGATTATACTGATGATATATTTCCGGCATCCGCTCTACGGGCTGCTGGCTGCTGCTCCGATGGTTGTCGGACTTATGGCTGCATTCGGAGTCGCATTCTGGACAGGACGCGGCTTCAACATCATGCACTTTGCCGCAGGGATTGTCGTCCTCGGCATTGGGGTGGATTACGGTATCTATATCGTCGATGCGTATCGCCGCCGACATACTTCCGAAGAACTTAATGCGACGATCCAATCAATGTTTATCTCAGGACTTACGACGATAGCCGGATTCGGAGTGCTGATTATCTCGTCCAATCGCAGCATTTTCAGTCTCGGCTCTGCTTCATTCGCCGGGATCGTGACATCATTTCTGACAGCATATCTGTTTGTCGGGTGGGTGTGCGAGAAGATAATGAATAATGAATAATGCTTTATTGTCAAAAAAAATCCGAAAAAACTTTTGTTTTTTCGGATTTTTTTGTTATAATAGCCAAAAGGACTTTTTTATGGCTATTTTTATATTGGTGATATTTTTGACATTCAGCCTTGTCGGATGCGGTGGCGACAACCGGTCGGAGAAGACAGCAGCTGAGAATTTAACTTCTGTGTATCAGCTTAATGACAAAAGGTATGTCATAGGTTTCGGCGAAGGCTCTTCTGCGGCGAATATTTTGCATCAGGAGCTGCCGAATGCCAAAGCGAAGTCATATAATGATGAACTTACAGGATATGAGTCTGTCAAACAGGGGAAGATTGACGGGTATTTGAGCGAACGGATACAGATGCAGATGGCGATAGACAGCGGTCTGCATGGTGTTAAACTGCTGCCCGATAATTTTCACAAGGGGAGTGAAATCGCGGTTGGCATTTCTCCGGAGACAAAGATTCCTGATTTTGAGAATAAGATTAACCGATTTATAGCGGAATTAAAAAACAGCGGCATTCTGCCGGATATGGTAAATCGCTGGTTGGTAATCGGTGATGAAACCATGCCGGATATAGCTCCTGCGGTCAATCCTCAGTATCGTCTGCGAATAGGAACTACAGCGGTTGTTCCGCCATATACTTATTATAAAGGAAACGAAGTTTGGGGATTTGATATTGAGCTTGGCAAGCGGTTTGCCGCATGGCTTGGTGCTGATTATGAGTTTAAAGTTTATGACTACAGCGGCGTTATCGCAGCGGTACTAAGCGGAGATGTTGACTGCATTATGGCCAATCTTAATAAAACTCCCGAACGAATGGAGAAAATCCATTTCTCTAATCCGATATACATCGGTGATAATACAATAATGGTGCGTGATAAGAATGTTAAGCAAAGCAATAATACTCTCGGCATATCAACGCTTGATGATCTTCGCAGACCTAAGCTGAGAATAGGTATGCCAATAGGGGCGATCTTTGATAAGATTATCGATGAGCAATATCCGCTGATGATTAAAATGTACTACAATAACTTTGCTGATATTATCGAAGCTCTGGTCAATGATAAAATAGATGTAGCAATGATAGACGAAGCGATGGCTATAGATATATGCCGTGATGTCGAAGGTGTTGATTATATTCGTCAATATGTGACATGGATGGATACCGGGTTTTGCTTTGCTAAGAATGAGCGTGGCAGGCAGCTTTGTGATGAGTTTAACACATTTTGGCGGAATGAGATCAAAAAAGGTCTGAAACAGGAACTCTTCGATAAATGGATAAAAGGCGAAGAGTCCGGCAAGACTCTGACAGTGCCTAATACAGTCGTCGGTCGGCCGACTGTGTCTGTAATAACTCATATATATCCTCCATTCTCGTATATAATAGATGAAAAGATTGTAGGTTATGACATTGAAGTTTTATATCGCTGGTGCGAGGCAAGCGGCTATAATGTGGATGTAAGTATCTATGACAGCAGTGCAGTCATAGCAGCTTTGGTATCGGATAAAGGCGATGTGTTGTGCGGAGATATAACCATCACTGACGAGCGCAAAGAAAATATCACATTCAGTGATCCTGTGTGCAGCGGAGGCATCGTTGCTCTTGTGAAGAAAGCCGCTGCTCCCCAAAATAATCAAAACAAATATACTGTTACAGGCAAGACTCTCAATGACTTGCGGCAAAGCGGTGTTAAGATCGGCATGGGGAACGGAACGAATTTCGTCAATGTTTGCAAACAGGAGTTTCCTCAGGCTGAGATACTGTATGTCAATAGTTATGCCGATATGGCACTGCAGATCAAACAGGGCAAAATAGATGCGGCTCTTATAGACAGTCCTTCTGCGAATATGATGTGCAGGAGTATGAGCGGTATCGGATACATTCCTGATTTGATTGATACAGTGTATTATGCAGCGGCATTTCCTAAGACGGATAAAGGAGCACAATTGTGCCGTCAGTTTAATGAGTTTCTTGGGCGTGCGAAGGCTGACGGAAGACTGGCTCAAATGCAGGATATATGGTTTGGTGCTGATGACAGCCGCAAGGTAATCGCTCCGCTTCCGGCAGATGCTCCGAATGGAACGCTGCATTTGGCATCGGATGTTCTTACGGAGCCGTTTTCATATATGAGCAATCAGCAGGTTGTCGGATATGACATTGCATACATCACGGAATTTTGTCGTGAATACGGCTACGGACTTAAGATTACTTCTGTTGATTTCTCGGCGATTTTGCCCGGACTGCTAACGAATGTATATGACTTAGCGGCGACAGGCATGTGTATCACTGAGGAGCGTAAAGAGAGTGTACTTTTCTCCGATCCGGTGTATGAAGGCGGAACAGTTGCGATTGTTAAAGCTGATACAGACTCAAATCAATCGGCTGCCTCTGCGAAACAAAATCATAATGACTCTTCAATCGGAACATTCCTGAAAAAGCTGTCAGTTAGTTTTGATAAGACATTTATCCGAGAGAGCCGCTGGAAACTGATACTAAGCGGTATCGGCATTACGATACTCATATCGGTTTTGTCCGCACTGCTTGGCACACTGCTTGGATTCGGCATTTGTCTGATGAGGCTGTCTAAAAACAAACTGCTTGACATTATATCTCTTGTATATATCCGTATTCTGCAGGGCACCCCGACAGTCGTGCTGCTCATGATACTGTTTTATGTTGTCTTTGCCAAGACAGGACTTGACAGCGTATGGGTTGCAGTCATAGGATTCGGCTTGAACTTCGCTGCCTATGTCAGTGAAATGATGCGGACAGGTATTGAGGCTGTCGATCGTGGGCAGACCGAGGCGGCTCTTGCGTTGGGGTATACTAAGGTTCACGCATTTTTTAGGATAGTTTTCCCGCAGGCTGCGAAGCATTTCCTGCCTGTTTATCGAGGTGAGTTTATCTCGCTCGTTAAGATGACATCTGTCGTCGGATATATCGCCATCCAGGATCTGACCAAAGCCGGTGATATTATCCGCAGCCGGACTTATGAGGCGTTTTTCCCGCTTATTACGATCGCTGTGATATATTTCCTTATTGCATGGCTGCTGACACGAGTGCTGTCTGTGATGGAGAAGTGAGTTCTCTTGTCGGAGACTTGAAATATGAAACAAGGGCTGCTTAGGCAGCCCTTGAGAGAGACCTTTATTCAGTCCTTTCTCATAATTTTCACTGATGATGGTATTCTCTCTTGCTATCGCATCATAGTAATGCTTTTGCTGCTCAATTTTGGGCAGTTCTATAAAAAACACAATTTCAATTTTATCCATCACTTTGCCGATTATAAAATGACAAACTATAAAAACAGGAATATTTATGGACGACTTTGAAAAAATCCTGCAGACGATCGCTTTTGACGGGGCGGGAGTACAGCAGCAGCTTATGAGCTTCACTGCGATAATACCGATATTGATCTCGGTTTTGTTCGGATTCTTAATATTCGGAGTGTATTACTATTCATCATCGAAAGCGAAGAGAGATCTCGGCATGTGCCAAGTCATTCCGTCGCTGTCGCTGCTGATGACTATCCTTATCAGGATGCAGGGCGGTCATGTTGCCGTATTCTTCGGGATATTCGGTGT
>JAFYAI010000110.1 GCA_017540815.1 Spirochaetales bacterium | reverse complement strand
TGCCGCGAGCAAACTCATTCTCATTGTGATAAACGCGATGATGCTCGTAACCATTCAGATTTAAGCCATCATACGCTTTCCATCCATCAGTATTAATTGTCGAGCCTGTTAAAATCTTGCCTTGAATAATCGGTAAAAGTGTTTTACGACTACAATTAGGCACTATTTGAACATAGACTTTTTCGTCTCGTTTAAGCAATCCGAATACAGGTGTTTTTCCGGCTGCACCACGACCTCTTTTACCTCGCACTCGATGTACTCCGAAATATGACTCGTCAGTTCAATCACTCCTGTTTCTTTTCCATTCTTTTCTTTTTCAGTAACTGCTCAAAAATCCTGCGTCGAAAATCAGTGTAATCACTGTTGATGGCATTGCGGTTTACTCCAACGATTTTAGCCTCAGAAGTCGCCGTTATATCCTCGCAAAAGCAAAAATTTATTTTAATAATTTTTCTTACTTGAATGCTTTCCTGACATATATTTAGACTATAACATTTTCGTCTAAACCAGTCAGAAATTTCTTTTTTTTATAATCTCTTATTATTTTTTGATAAGTATTCTAATAAATCTATAAAGAACTATTTTTATTACTCATTAGTTTTACAAAAACAAAATATTCCACAGTCATAATCACCTAAAGACATCGACAGTCGTTCTAATTTTTTCATAGGTGTATTTTCTCCTTCAAAACTATAAGTAACAACTTTATTATTTACAACAGAAAACGACTGTAGTGAAAATAATTGAGATAGACTCTTATATATAGTTATAGGATTAAAAATTCTATGAGCGTTAAACTTTAAGACATCTTTAGACGACACTGGGACACTAACATATAAATAACCACCTTCTTTAACTTTGCAACTCATAGCAAGCAAGGCTTTATTCCAAGCATCATAATCAATAGGATCACCATATCGCCCTAATCCAAAATGTTCTATAGCATGAAGAGAAGTAACACATTCAAGACTATTATCATCAATATTAGACAAATCTGTAGCATTCCCCTGTATAAAAAAAAGATTATCAATATTAACAGAAAGGGGACGAATATCAATCATCGTCGTTTTGATATCCATACTCAGTAAATGTGCTATGAATCCATCTAAACGAGAACCAATATCATACACTTGATTAATATGACGATGAAAAATATCATTTGCAACAAAAATATCCTGAAAAAAATAATGAGAATCTACCGTGCCAGCTTCTTGATTATAATCATATAATTGGAGAAAATCATTCTTAGATGAATATGAAAACAACGATTTATTGCCACATTGTTCGATATATACTCTCTTGTCCCTTCTAACTTTCGTTTTGGCTTCATTCTTAGCAATGAAAGTATTTATTATATGTTTCAATTTATGATACGCATTCTTCAATAGCATTTAAAACACTCCTTTTTATACTGATGCTTGTTCTACCTTCCAAGTCAATAACGGAGCACATATTCCAGGTCGTTTCTGATTCCATAATGGTGAATCACTTAACCCACCTTGAATTTCAAATTTTAGTTTTGGACACGAATCGTTATAAGGATTGGTTATCCAAGCAATACAATGCAAACTAGACAAAAAATAAACATAATATGTGTCTTCATTAAGAAAATGAGTCGGAATCTCACCTATTAAAATATTTATCCCTTTTTTATACTCTTTAAAATTTTCATAATCATCTGAAGTGTATGACCAAAATAAAGGTTCGCCATCTTTCGTATAGATACCATATCCCATACACAATGCTGAATGCAATTGCTTTACATCAATTACAATTTTCACATAGGTTTTTTCATTATTGGGATGTGGTTCATTTATTACTTCACCTTTATCATCTAACAAACTAAATTCTTTTAAATCAAAAAACTCGTTATTATAATCTGATAAGTTATAGTTGGTAGACTGTTTTATTTGATTTCGCTGATAAAAAGATATGCAATCACTTATATCTCCATCAGCTACAATTCTCCCCTTCTCCAGTACAATCCCTCTATTACACAACTGCTTTACCGCTCCCATCTGATGACTCACGAACAGCACAGTCCGCCCCTCGCCAGCAGACAGATCGTTCATCTTGCCGATAGCTTTCTTCTGGAATGCCGCATCACCGACAGCAAGCACTTCATCAGCGATAAGGATGTCACTGTCAAGGTGTGCAGCGATCGCAAAAGCAAGACGCACATACATACCGCTTGAGTATCGCTTAACCGGAGTATCGATGTGCTGCTCAATCTCGCTGAATGCAATAATCTCATCAATCTTCTTGTCAATCTCTTTCTTCTTCATTCCAAGAATCGCACCGTTAAGGTAGATATTCTCACGACCTGTCATCTCCTGATGGAAACCTGTACCAACTTCCAAAAGTGATGCAATGCGACCTCGAATCTTAAGGCTGCCCTCTGTGGGAGCTGTAATCTGACTGAGGATCTTAAGCAGCGTACTCTTGCCGGCTCCATTCTTACCGATAATGCCGACTCGCTCGCCCTGTTTTATCTCAAAGTTCAGATCTTTCAGTGCCCAAAAGCCTTCTGCATTAGGATCATAGACAGACCCGATCTGCGAATGTGGATCCTCTTTGCCAAGTTTGCGGGCAATCCAAGTCTGTATATCACGGAAAAGCATCCCGTTATTGATCTGTCCAAGCCGATAATATTTAGAAAGATTTTCTGCTTTAATTACTGTTTCACTCATAATATTTCCCCTTTATATCACATCCACAAATGTCCGCTCGTTGCGTGTAAACAATATCAGACCGAAGAACAGACAAAGCACAGTTTCCGCAATACTCAAATACATCACATTCATCGGAACAGCACCTGCACCGAATGTCCAAACACGGAACATCTCGATCGGAGCGGAAACAGGATTAAGATACAGCAGCCACTGCAGCTTGCCATGCACAGTGGACAGCGGATAGACGACAGGCGTAGCATACATCACAAGCGACATTATGAAGTTAAGCATCATTGCAAGATCTCGATACTTCGTCGTAATCGCCGATATAATCATACCGATACCTGTAGACAGAACGGCTAACCACAAAACAACAACAGGTATCAGCAGCATTGTCCAACACAGGTGCAGCGACACGCCATCCATACTGCCCTGCCGAATAAAATAAAACACATATACAGCAGCAAACAATGCAAACTGAATGGCGAGTTTAATCATAAGCATAAGCGATCCGGCAATCGGCACAGTCAGCCGCGGGAAATACACTTTGCCGAAAATCTGTTTATTGTTGGTAAATACATTCGATGCAGCGATGAGATTTTCACTGAAATATGTCCACAGCATCGTGCCGCCGAAATAGAACAGCGGCTGAGGAATCCCATCCGTGCCGATCTTAGCCAACGCTCCGAATATAATCATATACATAATAGTAGACATTATCGGCTGGATCAGATACCACAGCGGACCGAGAATCGTCTGCTTATAATAAATAACAAAATCCCGCTTCACAAAGAGAAATATCAAATCCCGATAATCCCAAACTTCTCCGAGTTTAAGATCGAATAATTTATGTTTGGAACTGATTATTTTGTCCCATTGTTCGTTATTGTTGTCCTTCACTATTCAAACCTCATCATTGCAATCAATCATAATTATATCAAATAAATTAGACTTTGGCAATAAAATTTCTAACTTTACAATTTATCTTTCATTATAATTCTTCTCTATCCATTTCAGATATTCTCCGCTGCGGATGTTGTCTATCCACTCCCGGTGCGACAGATACCAATCAACAGTCTGTTCAAGCCCCTGCTCAAAAGTCACACTCTGCTTCCAGCCAAGCTCAGCTTTAATCTTACTGCAGTCTATCGCATAGCGTCGATCATGTCCCGGTCTGTCCTTAACGAATGTGATAAGTGACTCAAGTTTATCCTGACCGCAGCCAAGTTTCCTCGCAGCTATCTCGATAAGATAATGCAGCAGCCGAATATTCTCCCACTCATTCTCACCGCCGATATTATACTTCTCGCCGGTTCTGCCATTCTGCAGAATTGCCCATACAGCAGTATTATGATCAGTGACGAACAGCCAGTCACGAATATTCTTGCCATCGCCGTAAACAGGCAGCGGCTTATCCTCAGTCATATTGAGGATCATAAGCGGGATAAGTTTCTCAGGGAACTGATACGGACCGTAATTATTTGAGCAGTTAGACAGCGTAACAGGCAGTCCGAATGTGTGATGATACGCAAAAACAAACTGATCACTGCCGGCCTTGCTTGCAGAATA
>JAFYAI010000109.1 GCA_017540815.1 Spirochaetales bacterium | reverse complement strand
GGCAACAACCCGATGGTTGGTGCTACAGTTGCAGTTGCAGTTGATGTTGCTACGGCATTGTCTAAATAAACCGATATAAACTTAAAAAAACAGCGGACTTCTAGCGAAGTCCGCTGTTTTTTGCTTGATTATCGTGATAATTAATGATATAATCCTCGGTCATAGGAATAGTAACAATGCCAATCGTTGATAAATTCAAACAAATACTTGCTGAAGCAAAACAAGGCAAAATGATATTCATTGCCTCTGCAATATTTGCTTTGGTATACCATATTATATTTCTTTTTGTATTTTGGGCAATAGGCTTGACGAAGATGATGCACTTCAACTTTTTCAGTGTATCGCTGTTCACTGTTATCACTATCGTAACTCCGAGGAAAAATGAATTCTCTGCTATATATGTATTTTTCTATATCGAAGTCATCACACACCAACTGCTGGCATATTGGTTTCTCGGCGGAGAAGCGTCATTCCAATATCTGATACTGCTTGTAGGCATACTGCCTATCCTGTCGTTCGGAGGCAACTTTGTTCCGGCAATGTCTTACGGGTTCGTATCGATCTCATTGTTCATAGTGCTTCAGGCATTGATACCATATATAGATCCGCATTATGACATTAGTCCTAATATCATAACTGTGATAAGAGTTGCTAATATCGGAGCAGTCTCAGCGACTATTCTCTTCGGATTAGCTCTCTACGCATATATTGTTTGGCACATGCAGACAAATCTGGAACAGCAGGTTGCCGACAAGACGAAAGAGATAGAGTTCAACAATCAGAAAGTTGATCAGCTGCAGAATCATATCATTCGCAGCCTTGCCAGTCTCGTTGAAAGCAGAGATACCGACACAGGCGGTCACATTCAGCGGACAAGCGAATATGTAGAACTGCTTGCCCGCAAAGCATATCAGGAACATTACTGTCCTGACATTCTTAACGAGCACTTCATAGATCTGCTCAAACGAGCCGCACCGATGCACGATATAGGTAAGATCGTCGTGCCTGACAGTATCCTCAAAAAACCGGGACGATTCACACCTGAAGAATTTGAACAGATGAAGATGCACACTATCGAAGGCAGCCGTATCATCAATGATGTCATAGGCGTATCAGATGACAGAGACTTCGTAGAGATCGCTGCAGATGTAGCTACATATCACCATGAGCGATGGGATGGTACAGGATACCCTTACAATCGTGCAGGAGATGATATACCGCTATCAGCCCGTATTATGGCTGTTGCAGATGTATTTGATGCACTTGTCTCCCCTCGCTGCTATAAAGATCCGATGACACCCGATATGGCATTCAGCATAATCGAAAAAGAAGCAGGCACGCACTTTGATCCGACTTTGGCAAAGCTATTCCTAAGCATGAAAGAAGAGATATTGATTATATTAACTGTATTCGGACAATAATCTGTCAGCGAATCTATCTGCGGCGATCGGTTCCGCAATGAGAGTAATATTCTTTCTTCGCTATGTACATACGCTTATCTGCAACCTTGATTATCTCTTCAAGCGTCATATTGGGGAACTCCCGCTTCTCTACATAACCGCATGACAGCGACAGATTATTCACAAGAGTGCCGGACCATTTTCTGAGAGACTCATTCAAGTCTTTCTGAAGTTTCACCAGCATATCGCTGTCAGCATAAATAATAGCAACGAACTCATCTCCACCTATACGATATATATTGCCATAAGCACCTAAACAATGTCTGAGACATTCCGCAGCTCCCTGCAGCAGCTCATCACCTGCTCCGTGACCAAGAGTATCATTAGTTATCTTAAGTCCGTTAAGATCAGCCATCAGGAATACGAAGTCTTTTTCCGGAGGGACAGATTTCACCTGCTCAGTCAAAGCATTCTCATAAGCCTGCCTGTTGAGCAATCCTGTCATCTTGTCACGATTAGCACGCTCTTCTTCCGCTATGATACGCAGTGTCATCCTGCGAACTATATAGACGATCACAAGAGTCGCCAAAAAGAGATATACAAATACAACAAATGCCGTAAATACTACCGACTGATTGACAAGATTGTAATCCTGCATAATAACGATATAATACTTATCATGCTCATGCAGAGTGCAGTACATCATCTTATTCATAATCTTCGATACGAAGTGAGTCACCTTGTCAGTCTGCATTCTCAGGACATCTATACCTATAGAGTCGAGATCTTTATAAAGCAGATGAGGAATAGTCGTGCCGTTTATCATCTTAGACTTATGATCAGCAACTATAATGTCGATTCCGTCATAAGTCGGCATATTGTCGATTATCTGACTAATCTCACTGGACCGCAGATACTCTATCTGCCTTATCGGAGCGATACCTATCTGGAGCATGCCGCTACCGTCAGCACGCCAAACAATCGCATACATCATCATTTTCCCTTCCGCAGTATTCGGCATAAGATCCTGACACATCTGCCGCCGCTTATCCGTAAGCATCGGCTTGAAGTATGACATCTGCTCACCGGAATCAAATGTGTATCCATAATAAGCCGGCACTGTTCCGCCTATTATCTTGCCGTTAGCGTCAAACAAATGTATCTCGTCAACCTGAACCAACTCGGCAAGTGTAGACAACTCAGCCACACTTGACTCGATAGACTTCCTCATATCAAGGATATATGAAATGATCTTAGCCTTACTGATACAAAGATCTTTCAGTTCGATAGTCAGCACCTGAGCGTCTCCGTTATTCTCGGTAATAACCCCCTCAACCTGATTCATCAAAACACAAGCTGTCTGCTCTGCCCGATCTTTATTATTCTTGAGCTGTATGACGATCTGCAGCGTCAGCAAAACTGTGATAATACCGACACTGAGCAGTATAATCTGAAAAATCCGAAGAAATCTTTTAGACATTGCACTCCTCTAAGTAACAGCTTATTTTATACTTTTATTTTGATTTTGTCCATAAAAACAATCAAAAAAAAATTATTTTTTTATATCAGCAGCATTACTCCGGAGTATTAGGAATCAGATTCGGATTTATCTCCTTATCTAATGATGAAATTTAATTATGAAAAATATACCTAATGGCGGCGGTCTATGCCTGAGCGTTCGTAGTAATCTTTCTTAGCATTATACATACGCTGATCTGCAGCTTTGATGATCTCGGATATTTTCATATTGGGGAACTCTCTGCTCTCCGCATATCCAAACGATACTGACAGTTTATGCACTAAAAATCCATCCCATTGACTGATTGCTTTGTTCAGTTCCTGCCTGACTGTGGACAGAGTTTTTTCATCGATGTATAATGCAGCGACAAACTCATCTCCGCCGACACGGAACACATCCCCGTAAGGACCGAAGTGATCCTTTAGACATTTTGCTACCCCCTGTATCAGTTCATCACCTGCACCGTGTCCCATAGTATCATTCGCTGCTTTGAGACCATTGAGATCCGCCAATACCAACACAAAGTCTTCAGATGGCGGCATTTTATGAGCATACGCCATGATCTTATTCTCATAAGCCTGACGATTAAGCAGTCCCGTCATAATGTCTTTATTTGCCAGATTGTATTCCTGTATGATGCGATTTGTCATTTTCCTGACGATATACAGGACTATCCTCGCAATGAGCAGCAGATATATCAGCACAACGAGGAGCGTCATAGGCAGGTTTTTATTGATATGATTAAGACTGTGCAGAACTATATAGAAGTAATCTCCATTCTTATGAACGGAGCAGAACTTCGTAGAGCCGTTTATCTTAGCGATAAAATGCGTTATCCTGTCGGTATCCGTCTGACTCACATCTATCCCGACAGAATGCAGATCCTGATTAAGCATCTCCTCATTCGTAGCACCGCAAATTAACTGAGTCTGTCTGTCAGCGGCAATAATCTCGATGCCGTCATAAGTCGGCATAGCTCTCATCATCTCGGCCATATCACGATGATTGACTGTCAGCCGCTCAACCTGTGTCAGGATAACGACAGCAGTCTGCTCGGCCTGATTTTTATTATTCTTGATAAGTATAGTAGCCAGCGAAAACAATATGACACAGATAGAGGCACTGATGAGTATCACGACCTGTAATTTGCGAATATCAGAATTCTGCATAATAATCCTCTCTGCATTTTTACGAACAGAATAATTGTTAGTCTAAACTAACAATGTTAGTATAGTATAACATTATTTTATATTTGTCAAGAAAACATAAAACAACAAATGTATTTTTTTTCAAGAAAAAACTGCTCAAACAGACTCTACATCTCTGACAGGTATGCCGTGTTCTGTCAGCAACTGTGCAAAAATGCCGTTCCCATCGATAAGAGTCTTGGAAAATGTGCCGTCATATATACGCCCTACTCCGCAGCTCGGACTGCGTGACTGCAGAATGGCGAGATCAGCATTATTGGACAGAGCGATCTCCAAAGCCGCTTCCGCACCTCGGCGGAACTCTGCGTCCACTGATACACCTTCTCGATTAGTCACTATGCCATCAACGATCTCAGCAGGCGGACGCGGTATCGGCAATCCGCCGAGAGTCTCAGGACAAACAGGTATGACTTCGTGATGACCGTCTCTAATGAATTTGACAAGCGATTCATTATAATTATTGCCGCCGTTATATTTGCAGTTTTGCCCTAATAAACAGGCACTTACTATGAGTTTCATGGTGGTATTGTAACAAAAAACACGGAAAAAACAAAGTTTTTTCCGTGTTTTTTGGAGAAATTGTGCATTGTGCATTATGAATTAATAAAGATGCTTTCCGGTTGTCATAAGGCTTTCAATATCATCGTAAGCATTCTCCATCCGCTCCTGATGGTATTGAAAATATCCGTTATAAATTTCATCGGTAATGTTTTTTGCATCCCATTCGCGAAGGACATCACCTGTCAATCTGTTCTTACGATACGCATAATTCTCTATCAAAAACAGGAAAAACTCCAATTCTTCACTCATATCATTCTCCGCGAACATAAACGGAATTACCCGGATTGCCAGTCACTCTCTCAGCTTCCCACATATCGAATATGGCTCTTTCCGAAAAACTCATCAAACCATAATCAGCATCTTCCAACATTGCGTGAGTTTTTGACTGCAAAAAACTTCGTGCAGCTTCCATAGGTTCGAGACCGTATTTCTCTATTATACGCTGAATCACATGTCTGTCATAATAATCCGTAGCAAAATAAATAGTCTTAGTCATACCTGCTTTATCTCCCGACATTTTAAGAATGACAATGACAACTCAGTCTTAAAAGTCCATTGATCTTTAAGTTTCTGGGGCAATAGCTGCCGAATTGTGCTTTCTGCATCAAGGAAACCATCCAAATACAGCAATATTGTCGGATAAGTCTGATCATTGGCAACAGGTCCGATAACTAAATCATATTCATTTTGCGATGCACTGCCCTTCCTGTTAGAAGCGACAAATTCCAACCAAGCTAAATCCGCTTTTGCAAACCTCAGAACATTAAGTTTGGATAAAGCATTGTCATCAATTTCGTAGCAAGACACCAATGCCGATCCTGCATTTCTAATGCGCACCGTTCGCAAAGCCCATGATTTAGCCTGCTCATAATCACTTGTGGTATAAAACCCTTTGCCAAAATCCAAATCCCGCTGAATTTTCAACAAACGAGGTTCTGGGACTTGCACATTACTGCCGTGATATAAAATCATTGGTTATCCTTAGTAATATCAATAATATAATAATTATAACAAAAAAACTGAAAAAATCAATAGATTTTTTTCAGTTTTTTTTTAATTATGCATTATGAATTGTGCATTGTAAGGAACGCCTTATACGCTTTATACGCCTCTATCATATCCGCTTTGGCAGTAATCTCCCACGGAGCGTGCATACTTAACACCGATACACCGGCATCAAGGACAAACATCCCGTATTTCGCAGCGAGGTATGCAATCGTGCCACCACCACCCTGATCTACTTTGCCCAATTCTGCCATCTGATAGCGAACTTTCGCATTGTCAAGAGTATTTCGCAGCATGGCTATAAACTCAGGACTTGCGTCGCTTGCTCCGCTTTTACCGCGGCTGCCTGTATATTTATTGAATACAATGCCACCCCCCATGAATGACGCATTCTCACGATCATACAAGTCACCGTTCTGCGGATCATAAGCAGCATTGACATCACTGGACAGCATATAACTGTTGTTCAACGCACGGCGAACGGTAAGATCAGAATACGCTCCGAGACGAGCAACAACCTCTGCAACAGCATTCTCGAAGAAGTGGCTCGCCATACCGGTCGCACCGACGCTGCCGATCTCCTCCTTATCGACGCAGACACAGACCTGTGTCCTCTGCGGGACAATATCATTATCATTGCTGTCTATCATCGCTGCGAATGACGCATAAGCACATGAGCGGTCATCCTGACCGTATGCCAATATCATTGAGCGATCGAAGCCCAAGTCACGCGGAGTACCTGCCGGCACGATCTCAAGCTCAGCACTGCCGAAGTCTTTTTCTTCTATATTATACTTATCTTTGAGCAGAGTCAGGATATTTTTCTTGGCAAGATCAGCTTCCGGCTTTTTATTTTCATCTGTTTTTTCATTCTCACCATCATCGCTTTGAGGCGGAATGCGGCTGCCTGTGATCACATCAAGGCTCTCGCCGGTAATGAAGTCGGCTGCTGTCTCTTTCATCTGCTTCTGTGCAAGATGCGGCAGTATATCGCTTATGCAGAATACCGGATCAGCAGGATCTTCGCCGACACAAACATGCACAATTGTGCCGTCTTTCTTGCAGACTACACCATGGATCGCCAGCGGCAGAGTCACCCACTGATATTTCTTGATACCGCCATAGTAATGAGTGTTCATATACACGACGAAGTCCTTCTCGTAGAGAGGATTCTGCTTGACATCAAGACGCGGACTGTCAATATGTGCTCCGAGAATGTTCATACCGGTCTGAATATCATCACTGCCGATACGGAACAATGCAACCGCCTTATTCCATTTCTCGACATAGACTTTATCACCGGCTTTCAGCTCTTTCACATCATTAATATTTCTAAAACCGTACTTCTCAGCAGTCTTGACGATCAGCGAGCAGCACTCCCGCTCCGTCTTGCCGTTCGTCAGGAATGACTTATATTTATTTATAAACTCATCTTCGTTAAACTCATTTTGTTCCATAATAAATGCTCCTTTTATTTTATTGTATTTTATTTATGTCTGAAGTTTTATTGTCTGTGAGAATGTAATATTCCGCAATGCGGCATCTACTCAAGCGTTACACTCTTATAATCACGAGCCCCATATATCAGATGGAGAATGTTTATATAACGCTGATTGTCTTTATCCGCAACAGAGTACAGAACGATATAATTATGTACAACCAGCTTGTGAATGCCCCTTGCGGCAAGCCGCGGAAACTCTGAGAGCGGACAGGCATTGGGAAACTCGGCAAGTTTGGCAATACTTGCACGAACATCACGCATCAATGCCTTTGCAGCTTGGGGATTTGATAAATCATGTTTTATATAACCAGCAATCAATTCTGCATCTTTTTTATATGTGTCAGTAAGAATTATTTTATACATTTATATACTCTCAATTAATTGATCCATCCAATCTAAACCTTCCGTATACCTGCCTTCAGCAATATCACGCTCTGCTTCTTCGACTTTCTGAACAAGATAATCTTCATATTTCATCCGCTCAAATGCTCTCATACTCATCAATACCATATCTCCGTATCCGTTTTTGGTTATGAAGATCGGCTCATCACTCAGATGACACATTTGCGAAATGGCAACTGTATTTTTTAACTCTTTGACAGGGATTATTTTCGGCATAAACATCTCCTTATAATCGCGTTAATAATCATATAATTACAATAATATTATACCATAATTATCACACTTTAACAATATATTTTGACAATATTTTTTTATAATACTTTTAATAAAATGATTGACTTTTATTGTTTTTTTATTTATATTTAATTATCTATACTATGGGGAGTTAATCATGAATATCTCAGACAGCGAGAAAAAAATACCAAAATCATGTCTGTTGCTGTTGTTTCTGGCAACTTACACGACAAACCTTCCATTCTATATCTATGTTTTGCTTAACGGCACTATAACAGGAGCGGAAGCATTGAGGATGTTTACTCATCCCGGATTCGTCTTTGGCAATCTCGGACGCATACTGCTGCCGCTCGTGCCATGGATGATATTCACGAAACAGATCCTTGCTTACGACGGCAGTGAAGAATCTCTTGTCCGTGCAAATAAAGCCGTCAAGAAACTTATGTTCGGATATTTCTTTGCAACTCTTATATATATAATAATAGAGATCTCAACTCTGGTAATGCTTGCCGGCAGTAATGGTCTGAACTTCGCAGCATTCCCGGACACCAAAGGTATGGGGATGTGGTTTATCACAGGCAATGGCGGCTCTACATGCGTATTCGCAACATTTTTCTTCGTGCTGTTCATCATCAGGTTTGAGAAGAGTCTGACATGGCTGCCGTACAGGTCAGAGTTCTCTCCGCTGTCACAGAGCGGCAGAACTCTCGTCATAGTATTCATGAATATGCTTGGGATGGGATTTATGGCTGTTAATGTAATATGCGTCGAAAGCCTAAAAGCTCTGCCGACTCTGACTCTGTTTATCCGCTACATAGTCCCGGCTATGGCTATGAGTATGATATTCTCAGGGATAAGCATCTTCTTGCAGCTTAACGACATTCGCAGGAATATGGCTATAGTCAACGACAGGATGGAACAGATGCAGGCACTCGACTACTCGCTGCCGCCGATGCCGGTTGAAGTCCGCTGTGCAGTCGGCACACTGATCAATCATACCAATGCGTTTAACAGATCGAACGACGAATTAATCAAAGGTATCATTGATACACTCGACAAAGTAGACGATACTTCCGAAACAATGTTCAATAATATCGACATTGCGATAAGCAATATCAATAAAATCAACGATGCTATAGCCAAAGTAAAAGATGATGTAACAAGTCAGACTGCAGGTGTCGAAGAAGTTAATGCGTCTGTTAATCAGATTACAGGGCGATTGCAGTCATTATCAGCCGGCATTGAAGATCAGGCATCTGCCGTATCGGAGTCTTCGACAGCGATTGATCAGATGGTAGCCAACATTCGCAGTGTAACCGACATACTGACCAATAACAGTGCATCGGTTGAGAAACTCACAGCCGCTTCCGAGAACGGTCACAAGAGTGTTGAGAATGCAGTTAAGATTTCGCAGCGTATCATAGAACACTCCAAGAGTCTGATGGAAGCCAGCAGTGTTATCCAAAATATCGCAGGTCAGACAAACCTCTTAGCGATGAATGCCGCTATCGAAGCGGCTCACGCCGGTGAGATCGGGGCAGGATTCAGCGTTGTTGCAGATGAGATCCGTAAACTGGCTGAGCAGTCAAGTCTCCAGGGACGATCGATCACCACAAGCCTCAAAGACTTCTCTAACTCACTGCAGGAGATAGTATCGGGAACACAGACAGTACAAAATGACTTCAATGTAATATATGATCTGGCACAGCTGCTCAGCAGTCAGGAACAGATAATCATGAATGCAATGGCAGAACAAAACGAAGGCAACCACCAGATACTCGAAGCGATGCACCAGATAAACGGCTCTACGATAGCGATCCGTGATGCTGTCAAAGAGATGCTCGACGGCAGTGATCAGATAGTATCTGAAATGCAGACTCTTGATCATGCGACTCATTCCATATCATCCAATATTAATAACATCACAAATGATGCTCAGCAGATAGTAAGGAATGTCAACGCTGTATCACAATCATCGACAGAAAGTCAGCAAAATGTTGCCAAACTTGACGAACAGTTAAGAGCATTTAAGCTGTCATAAGACAGTGTGTCAAAAAAATCCTGCAAAAAACAGTTAAATAACTTGAACTGTTTTTTGCAGGATTTTTGTATAATCTTATGAAAAATCGAAAAATCTATAATAAAGAAAAAATTTGACATTTATATTGAAATGTTATAAAATGCTAACATATTTTTCGATACATATATATCATATTAAACTCAGGAGGTTCCTATGGAAACTGCAATTTCAGAAAAGAGGATCTCTAAGGCATGTCTGCCGCTGCTGTTTTTGGCTACTTACACAACCAATTTGCCGTTTTATCTGTATATATTTTTTAGCGGCACTATCTCGTCTGCTGAAGCGATCAGTCTGTATACACATCCTGCATTTATCTTCGGCAATCTTGGCCGCATACTGATCCCGCTTGTGCCATACATAATCTTCTCCAAGAAGATACTCGCTTATGACGGCTCGGAAGAGTCACTTGTGCAGGCAAATAAGGCAGTTAAGCATCTGATGCTGAGTTATATCACGGCAATGTTTGTCTATATTACGATAGAGATACTGTCATTATCACTCAATGGCGGCAAAAACGGGCTTAATTTTGCCGCATTTCCGACAGGCAGGATGACTCTTTTCCTGTTTACCGGGATAGCAGGATCGACTTGTATCTTCGCTACATTCTTCTTCGTCCTGTTTATCATTGAGTTAGAGAAGAGCTTAAGCTGGCTACCGTTCAGACAGGAGTTTACTCCGATCAAACAAACTACCAGAACTCTGCTGATAGTTATAATGAACTTACTCGGCATGGCATTTATGATTGAGAATGCAATCTCTGTAGAGTCGATCAAATCAATGCCGACATTTACGCTTTTCCTCAAATTTATGACACCGCTGACAACAATGTCGCTTATTATCTCAAGTATCAGTATCTACCTGCAGCTGCGAGACATCAACCGCAGCATCATTATGGTCAATGACAGAATGAAAATGATGCAAAATCTCGACTATTCTCAGTCAGAACTGCCCGTAGAAGTCCGCTGTGCTGTCGGCACAATGATCAACCACGCCAATGAATTTAACAATTCTACGGTTGATCTGGTCAGCAGCATCCTTACGACATTGGATACGGTAGATGCAGCATCGAGATCTCTGACTGAGAATATGGATATAGCGATCAGCAGTGTGGATAATATCAACAGTGCCATAGCGAAAGTTAAATCAGATGTATCCAATCAAGCATCGGGTGTCGAAGAAACCAATGCTTCGATCGGTCAGATCTCGGGACGACTCCAGTCATTATCAGACAGCATTGAAGATCAGTCTTCTGCCGTATCCGAGTCATCAACAGCTATCGATCAGATGGTTGCCAACATTCGCAGCGTGACAGACATCCTCAACAGCAACGGTGAGAATGTAATGAAACTCGCGGCGGCATCTGAAAGCGGTCAGCGAAGTGTAGAGAGTGCTGTAACTGTTGCCAAGCAGATCATCGAACAGTCCAAAAGTCTGCTTGAAGCCAGTGCCGTTATCCAGAATATAGCAGGTCAGACAAATCTCCTCGCTATGAATGCCGCTATCGAAGCAGCTCATGCCGGAGAGATCGGAGCGGGATTCAGCGTTGTTGCCGATGAGATCCGTAAGCTCGCAGAGCAGTCAAGTGTCCAGGGTAAAACGATCACTGACAGTCTCAAAAACTTCTCCCATGCACTCCTGCAGATCTCTACAACCACACAGAATGTGCAGAAAGACTTCAACTCTATATATGAATTATCACAGATCGTCAGCAGTCAGGAACAGGTCATCATGAATGCAATGACTGAACAGAACGAAGGCAATCACCAGATACTCGAAGCGATGCACCAAATTAACGGCTCTACGATAGCGATCCGTGATGCTGTCAAAGAGATGCTCTCAGGCAGTGATCAGATCGTCAGTGAGATGAGGACTCTCGATGAGTTCACCAGATCTATCTCCAACAATGTCAATACAATCAGCGATGATGCCAATCAGATCGTCAACAATGTCAGAGCAGTATCAGACTCATCATCAGAAAGCCAAAACAATCTCAATATTCTTGGCGGTCAGTTAAGAGGTTTTAAACTGCCACTGAGATAATTCCTCCTATATTAATCAGCACGCAGATTATATCTGCGTGTTTTTTTGTTAAATTTCAAAAAAAATCAACAAAAAACATTGTATTTTATCGCAAATTTTTATATAATACCAGCATAATCGCGAGTTTGCTGAAAAGCTCCCGTCATGCTGAACTTGATTCAGCATCTCAGTTATATACGGAGTGGAGATCCCGAATCAGCGACGGCTACGCTTCCGTGCAGCCGCTTGCACACCCGACATCGTGTCGGGTGAAGTTCGGGATGACACAATGATTTTGACTTTTGCAGTGAACTCCATAATCACACCACATTTTTAGGAGTTACCATGGAAATCTCACTCTCAGAAAAGAGGATTTCACCGGCTGTTCTGCCACTGCTTATCATAACTTCGCTGAGCACTAATATTGGTTTTGTCATTGTCGCACTTGTCAACAATGCTATGACATTTCCGGAGTTGTTTGCCTATATGATGACACCGTATGCAGCGATCTCGATGCTAATCTTAATCGCTTTTCCGATAGTTATATATAAGATCTTCTCTAAGCAGATACTCGCCTATGACGGCACAGAAGAGTCTCTGATCAAAGCTAACAAGGCCGTAATGAACCTGATCCACATCATGTTAGGCGGTATGATAGCGGTGATAATCATTGAAGTCTGCACCATATCTCTCTTTATCAAAATGGCAGGACTCAAGTTCGCTGCATTTCCTAATTATGCACATATCGAATACGCACTGATCTCAGGTATATTCGGTGCAACAGCTGCATTTGGAACTTTTTTCTACACATTATTCGTTATTGAATTAGAGAAAAGCCTCAAATGGCTGCCGTTCCGACTTGAGTTTACTCCGATAACTTTGGATCTGCGAACAGTATTTATAGTTTTTATGAGTCTGCTGGGCATGATCTTTACGCTTGAGTCGTTACTGTGTGTTGAGAGTATTAAATCTAAACCTATCAATATCTTATTCATGAGACATTTCATACCTGTAGCAGTTACGATTGCTATATTGGCATGTCTGACTATATTTCTGCAGATACGCACTGTCCATCTGACGATCAATAATGTCAACATCAAAATATCTGAGATGCAGAATCTCAACTACACTTCAGAGGCTTTGCCTGTTGAGATACGATGCTCCGTCGGCACTCTTGTCAGCGGAGTTAACGGATTCCAAGACTTTACAAGGAATATGGTAAGCGGAGTTATACACTCTGTCGAGTCTGTTCAGTCTACATCTGATGTTCTGACAAATAATATGAATGTCGCTATCGGCAGTATCAACAAGATAACCGATGCTATCTTGAAAGTAAACGGTGACATAACCAATCAGGCTGCCGGAGTCGAAGAAACTAACGCATCCATCGGTCAGATCTCAGGGCGACTCCAAACATTGTCTGACAGCATAGAGGATCAGTCATCTGCCGTATCTGAGTCATCGACAGCTATCGATCAGATGGTTGCCAACATTCGCAGCGTTACTGACATCCTGTCCAGCAACAGCGATACCGTATCTAAGCTCGCAGAAGCATCTGAGAATGGACACAAAAGTGTCGATGGTGCAGTCAAAGTTGCTCAGCAGATTATCGAGCAGTCCAAGAGTCTGTTAGAGGCCAGCTCAGTTATCCAGAATATCGCAGGACAGACAAACCTCTTGGCAATGAATGCCGCTATCGAAGCTGCTCATGCCGGTGAGATCGGGGCGGGATTCAGCGTGGTTGCGGATGAAATCCGTAAACTCGCCGAACAGTCAAGCAGTCAGGGTAAAGCGATCACCACCAGTCTGAAAGACTTCACTGCCGCACTGACGCAGATCTCGACAAGTACTAAAGATGTCCAGAATGACTTCAATGCTATATATGAGTTATCACAGCAGGTCAGCAATCAGGAAAATGTGATAATGAATGCTATGAATGAACAAAATGAAGGTAATCATCAGATACTTGAAGCAATGCACCAGATTAACGGCTCTACAATGTCTATCCGAGATGCAGTTAAAGAAATGCTCGCTGGCAGTGATCAGATAGTCAACGAAATGAGACAGCTCGATAAGACAACAAGAGCTATCTCAGATAATGTAAGCGAGATCACCAATGAGTCAGGGCTGATAATGCAGAATATCAATACAGTATCTGAATCATCCGCTGCAAGCCAGAACAACATCAGTGATCTGCATAAGCGAATGAAAGAGTTCAATGTATAAAACTGATAAAATGATAATAAAAACACGCACTTAAAAGTGCGTGTTTTTATTATCTGTAAACTCCACTGTCAATACCGGGGCGGCAGCACACTTCGTCAGAGAAGTCACTCTCATTCATGCCGGCTGTATCATCGAACGCTGTTACAGCAAAATAATATATCGTATTATTATTCAATCCGTCAATCGTAATACCTGATGTATCGAAACTGCTGTCACTGTCAACGACAATCGGACTTGTAACAGTCCTGTCTCCGAAATACGAGCCTGACTTAGTGCCATAGTATATCTTATAGCCTTTTGTATCAAGCTCC
>JAFYAI010000108.1 GCA_017540815.1 Spirochaetales bacterium | reverse complement strand
GTCGGCTTCATGCCGTGCGTTTCTTTGGAAACCTAGCCGCTGATGGGACTCAAATTTTTTTGTGTCAATGGATTGTTAGCTGTATAATAATATACACCATAATGATTTGTCTTTGTGTCGAAAATATCATAGACATATTTTATCTTGTCTTTAATAAAATCAAAATATCGAAATTCATTTTTTTCGTATACTCTATATACAGCCCATAAAATGTAATCTATTACTTGAAGCAGGGGTAAATGAGACGGCTGCTGTAAATAAATATGAAGATTTTCATTCTCTGTCCCGATTCTTTTTTGAGATTTTTCCACTGCTTCCTTTAATGCGTCTGTCATATTTTGTACGCTTAGTACATTTCTCATTTCAGAGAAATATATATCAATATTTTTATACAAGTGGACTTGATTTTTAAGTAATTCAGTTACAAGAAATTTATATAGTTTTTTATTACTCATATTGAATTTCTTACGAAAAATATCCTCATTTTTACGGGCAACAATTATATATGCGCAGAAATCAGATTGTTTTAACAATTTAAACACAGCCATGCGAACTTCCTGACAATCTTTGTTTGCATGAAAACCATTCTTAAGATTTTTGATAGATGGTATCGCTTTTAGATATTCATCATTCATTAGATCTTGTCTGAGATGTTCAAGTTTTACGGTTAAATCATGAGGATTGCCTGTTTCAACATAGCCTACAGAAAATGTTTTGCTGACTTTGCCGTCTTTAAGCAAATTTCTACCATGATGCCCCAAAATAGCAGGATCTCCTGATTCATCGAAATAAAAATACATTTTTTGATCAATGTGTTTTTGAGTCATTTTTAATATTTATTCTTCACTAAACTCAGCTTCCTTCAACTCATCAATCTGCGGCAGGTCTTTGATAGATTTCAGATTAAAATGCTTAAGGAATTCCGTTGTAGTTCCATAAAGGAGCGGTCGTCCGAGAGCTTCTTTGCGGCCTTTGATCTCGATGAAGTTCTTCTCAAGCAGTGTGCGAATGTGATTATCCGCAGAGACACCTCGGATCTCCTCTACTTCCGCTTTTGTTATCGGCTGCTTATATGCAATGATTGACAGAACTGTCAGCAGAGACTGCGAGAGTTTGCTCTGACCACGAATGTTATAATATTCTTTAATGTCTGCATATATATCTTTTTTTATCTTGAATGTGAACCCCTCGGCAATCTCTTCGATTATTATGCCGTGGTGGTCCTGCTTGTATGACTCATTAAGTTCGTCGATTATATCACGGATATTCTCCTCTGACAGACCTGTGACTTTCATAAGTCTGTCTGTCGGAACGACTTCTCCTTCGTAAAAAAGTATCGCTTCAATAATGCCGCTGTATTTGTCTGCTGACATATAGTCTCCTTTTTTTTGAGACCTCACCCCCTATCCCCCTCTCCACTTGTGGCGAGGGGGGATAAAGTCTCATTGATAATGGTTATATATTCTGCACTATGCCTTACGCACAGTGTTTTTCTTACTAACTTAAGTTTTCGCCCGCTGTATCAGATATACCCCGACCGGCGTAAACAGCACCATAGGCAGCCACGCTCCAACGATCGGCGGTATTCGCCCTGTCGTCGCCAAAATGTCGAGAAACATCTGCAGACAGTAGAATATAACCGCAAGACCTATCGAAAAAAACAGCGATATGATAAGCACATTCGTTTTGGAGATCGTTGATACTCCCAAAGCAAACAGTGATACGATAAACAGCGTAAACGGAAATGAGAATTTTTTATAATAATTCGTCAATTCCTTATTATGCTCAACATTGATCTGTTTATACCGCATGATCGTCTCTCTCGCTTCCAAGATCGTCATATTCTCAATGTCATATCTCGCTTTTCGGAATACTGCAGGTTTTTCGTTATATTCTGCATATTTTTTTTGGAATTTTTTATTAAGGATAAGATCTCCCGTCGCATCCCACTCACGCTCTATGCCTATCTGGAAGAGCCAACCGTTTTTCGTATATACTGCTTTATCGGCATCAAGCCGATACTTGATCTTAAAGTCTTCATCAATCTTGAATATCTTCACTTTCTCCAGCATATTTTTGCTTGATATAAACTTTTGAGCACTCCAAAACATCGATTGATCTTCACTGCTTCGGATCGTTAGGTTTTCATTATCAGTCTTGCCGGCATTCTTTTTATCGGAGATCTGCTCGTATCTCTCATCGCGGTAGCGGTTAGCCGGTATAACGACAAATGAATCGAACAGGATCAAACCGACCGACAGCAGCATATTGAATATAATTAGCGGCATTGTGAACTTAGTCATCGAGACTTGCGAAGTAAATATCGCGACAAGTTCGTTATTCTGATAAAATGTGCCGAGAGTCATAGTCGCACCAAACATTACGGCGACAGGTATCGTCATACTGATTGCCTTCGGAATGTAAAGCACCGTGATAAACAATATCTGCCAGATCGGAACAGAGTTGTTCATATAAGTGTCCAACTTTCCGAACAGGTCGAATATAATCAAAATGACGACAAACAATCCCTGAATGATCGTAAACCAATAGAAAAATCCTCGGAATAACATCCCGTATAATGTCGTAGGCAGATTAAGCTGGAGTCTTTTCATATTATTCCCGTAACCTCTGTATCAGACATATAATACCTATAACTAAGAATATCAGATTAGGTCCAAACATTGCAAGAA
This sequence comes from Spirochaetales bacterium, assembly GCA_017540815.1. Lineage (GTDB taxonomy): Bacteria > Spirochaetota > GWE2-31-10 > GWE2-31-10 > MWDO01 > RGIG6909. The sequence goes on along the minus strand of JAFYAI010000108.1, from coordinate 1,286 downwards.
ACGGCATCATAATGCTTTTGCGGCCGAGGATCTGTCCTCCGTAATATGCAAACCAATAAAAAGCACACAGAAATACACCGAGTATAAATCCTATCGAGAAACCTGCCCTCTTCGAGAAAATACCTATCGGTGCAGCGAATATTGCAAATATAAAACATGCCAGCGGCAGAGCAAATTTGTTATACAGATCGACTTTGTAGTTATTAAGCATTGATTTGTCCTGCTTTCGCGGTTTGTTATTCATAACAGTATCGAGCTGATTGTCCAAGTCACTCATCTTGCTGTGTATCGAAGATGAGGTGTATTTATTCGTCAGAGAATAGATATTGCGGGCTGACTCTTTCGCCTTGATCTGACGCTGGATCTTCTTCTCAAGTTCTTTTGCATACAGATTATGATGCTTCAGCACACGCTGAAATATCTCAAATGTCCTAAGAAAATTAGCATCATCGACAACACTTTTATTGAAATTGAAGTAATTAATATAATAATATGTATTATCCGAGTAGCCGTAGTTAAACTCATTCGGGCGGTCTTTATTCTCAAGCTGTATCATTGTCTGATTCATCTTTAGTTCAATCGTCCCGCTGCGATCCTCCGGACTTGTAATCTCTGCTGACTTGGCAGTTATAATCCTATCCTGATTTTCTCCGTCAATTATGATAAGACCATTGATACTTGTATCTTTTACTTCATCGGTAAACAGTGTCTTTTCGGAATATCTCTTGATCATTTTAGACTTGAAGTCTATCGTCGGTTTGATCTGACTGATCTTGCGCAGTGTTTCGCGCTGTTTGATAGATGATTTCGGATATACAGAGTCATATATCCATATTGCGAATATGCTGACCAATGCCCCGGTGATGAATATCGGTCGGAATATCTTCATTATATTGAATCCGAGCGAACGAAATGCCACAATCTCATTATCAGTAGAGAACCGCCCCATAGTCATCAGTGTCGCCAGCATTATCCCAAACGGCAGACTGAGAATTGTAAACAGCGGGAAAGCAGTTACAAACATCATTCCGATTATATCCAGCGGTATCGCCTTCTCAAACAGCGGCTTGATATAGTACAAAATGTGATTGATAACAAATATAATGAAGAAAAATAAAAATGCAACAAAAAAAGTCGGCAAATACTCTTTTAAAATATACTTCGTTACGGTTGTCATAATTTATATTTTAACAAAATTGACCAAAATTGTAAAGGTGATAATTCATCAAAAATAAAAATTTTACGCGGGTGATAAATCACCTGCGTAAAATTTTTATTTTTTATTT
>JAFYAI010000107.1 GCA_017540815.1 Spirochaetales bacterium | reverse complement strand
AGTTTGCATTTCTACAGTTACAGCGAATTGTTTCGGCTGATAGTTTTGTTTTTTAAGAAGAACCTTGATGTTACGGACTGTGAGAATAAGGAAGAGGCGATAGAGCGGCTGAGGGGAGTTGTGGGGAAGATTAAGGGGCGGTTGGAGAAGTTTAGAAGTACACATATATTAATTAGCACAATTGTGCCAATTAATATACGGCGTATACAGGCAACTGCCGCCTGCCTCTATCCGCCAACCCAAATTTTCCTTGAAAAAATGGTAGTTTGACACATTTTTCAAAAAAACACTTGATAATTTCTATAAAATTTATTATTATATTATCATGGATAGTTTCGTGTGGATAAATCTTTCAATTATTATTGAAATAATTATTGATAGGATAGTTCATTGCGTATAATTCTATTTTCATAATTCAGAATAATATATCATATCTAAATAATATGATTAAAATATCAAGGAGTTCTTAATGGAGATCAAAGACATTAAAAATGCAAAAATCAAAGCATGGGTTGAAGAGATCAAAGCCATGTGTGAGCCTGATGCCGTTTATGTATGTGACGGTTCTCAGGAAGAGTACGATCGTTTAATGAAAAAATGTGTGGATGCCGGTTTGGCAACACCGTTGAATAAAGATAAGAAACCTAACAGTTTCCTGTTCCGATCTCTGCCGAGTGATGTTGCTCGTGTAGAGGGCAGAACATTCATCTCATCTGTAAAGCAGGATGATGCAGGTCCGACAAATAACTGGATCGATCCTAAAGAGTTGAAAGAGACAATGAAAGGTCTGTATAAAGGCTGTATGCACGGACGAACAATGTATGTTATTCCGTTCTGCATGGGACCTTTGGGATCTCCTATTTCAAAGAATGGTATCGAGATTACAGACTCTGAGTATGTAGTTCTCAATATGGACATTATGACACGAGCCGGTAAGAAAGTTCTTGATGTTATCGGTGAGAATGGGGAATTCGTTCCGTGTCTGCACTCAGTTGGTAAGCCTCTTAACAATGGCGAAAAAGACAATGGTATCTGGCCTTGTGCAGATGTAGAGCATAAGTATATTTCTCAGTTCCCAGAGGAGCACTTGATTTGGTCTTATGGTTCAGGCTACGGTGGCAATGCTTTGCTTGGTAAGAAATGTTTCGCTCTGCGAATTGCTACTGTTTTGGCTCGTGAAGAGGGGTGGTTGGCTGAGCACATGCTTATCCTTAAGTTGACAAATCCTAAGGGCGAAGTAAAATATGTAACAGGTGCATTCCCGTCAGCATGTGGTAAAACAAACCTTGCAATGCTTATCCCGACAATTCCGGGTTGGAAAGTTGAGACAATCGGTGATGATATTGCTTGGATGAAGTTTGGCAAAGACGGCAGACTGTATGCTATTAACCCTGAAGCAGGTTTCTTCGGTGTTGCTCCAGGAACATCTGATCAGTCCAACAAGAATGCTCTTATCTCTGCTTCTTCTAATACAATCTTTACAAACTGTGCATTGACAGAAGACGGCGATGTTTGGTGGGAAGGCATCGGCTATCCTGCTAAGGGCGACCTCATTGACTGGAAAGGCAACAAACGACCTGCTCTTGCAAAAGACAAGTCTCCTAAGGGCGAAGAGTTTGCTCATCCTAATGCACGATTCACAGCACCTGCTAAGCAGTGTCCTTGTATCGCACCTGAATGGGAAGATCCTAACGGAGTTCCTATTTCTGCTATCTTGTTTGGTGGACGACGACCTTCTACAGTTCCTCTTGTTCATCAGTCACGAGATTGGAATCATGGTGTATTCTTGGGGTCTATCGTTGGTTCTGAGATTACAGCTGCTTCGACAATCGATGCAAGTCAGGTTGGTAAGATTCGACGAGACCCGTTCGCTATCCTGCCGTTCTGCGGATACAATATGGGTGACTACTTCCAGCATTGGATCAACATTGGTAAGAATGCTCCTGATCAGAGCAAACTGCCGAAGATTTTCTATGTAAACTGGTTCCGCAAAGATGACAATAATCCTGACCTGCCGGGTGGATTTATGTGGCCTGGTTATGGTGATAACTCTCGTGTATTGGCATGGATCTTCGACCGATGCGACGGCAAGGATAATGCTGATGATACTGCTATCGGATTTATGCCGAAAGCAGGTGCTATCAACACAGACGGCTTGGCTAACTATTACAAGAAGACTTTGCCTGAGATCACAAAAGTTGATAAGGAAGGTTGGCTCAAAGAAATCAAAGATATTCGAGAGAACCACTATCCTAAGTTTGGCAAACACCTGCCGAAAGAGTTAAGCGAGCAGCTTGATATTCTTGAGAAGAATTTGTCAAAATAATCAATATTGATTTATAATTGTTTTATAACCTCGCCCCGCCTTCGGCGGGGCGATTTATGAGCATCAGCATTCTAAGCGAAGCGAATCATCTCAATAAATAATATGAACATCGGCTTGAAACTTTGGGCTACAAATAAAAACTATGTTCCGTGCGTGCGTGATCTGTACGAACGGGGGCTCTTTTCTTATCTTGAGCTGTACAGCGTGCCGGACAGTTATGAGCATTGTATCGGTTATTGGAAAGATATTGACATTCCGTATACGATTCACGCTCCGCACTACGGCAGCGGGCTTAATCTGTCTAATCCTGCACAGCAGGACAGCAACCGCATTCTTTTGGAAGAGTCCAAGCAATATGCCGATGCACTTCATGCCGATTATATCATCGTTCATCCCGGAGTGAGCGGTCTGGTAGACGAGACTATTAGACAGTTTAACTTATTCAAAGACAGCCGCTTCGTTGTAGAGAATAAACCTTATCTCGGATTGCTGAACAACCTTATCTGCGTCGGAGCGACACCTGAGCAGATTGACCGCATTATGACTGAATGCGGCATTGAGTTTTGTCTTGACATCGGGCACGGGATCTGTGCCGCTAACTTTGTCAAAGCGGATTGGAGAATGTATATCGGGCGTTTCATCGCTCTTGATCCGACAATGTATCATCTGACTGATGGCGACATTAACAGCGTCTATGACAGTCATCTTCACTACGGAGACGGCTCTTATCCGATTGGCGATATTCTTGATATGATCCCGTCCGATAAAAAAATCACCAACGAATCTCGAAAAAACTCTAAAGAAAACCTCGATGACTTCGCAGAAGATATTAAGTATCTGCAAAATATCTGAATCTATTTTTATTATTTTCACAAAAAAAACTCCTAAAAATAATGCTTTTATTCAAAAAAAACATTGACAAATCGTGATTTATATTTTAATATGATTACAGTAGTGATTAAGGAGTGAAAAATAAAATGAGAATCTTCCTTATAAAACAGAACAATATAGGCTTTAAATTTTCTCACAATATATTAGATTCTTAAAAAACCGCAAAAGCGGTAAACCAAAGGTTTACCGCTTTTGCGGTTTTTTATTTTGATACATAAAGGAGCTAACAATATGAAAAAACTATTATGGAGAATATCGGCAGCGATCATGCTGCTGATGGCTACTGTCGGCTGTCCTGATATACAGAACGGCAGTCAGACAAATGCCGATAACAGCGGCAAGATTACATCGCTGCAGGTCGTTATTGATCAGGCATCTGACGGAGAAGTGATCAATCTTGCTGACTACGCAGGTATTGCAGACTTCGACTATAATGCTGTTGTCAATAAAGCACTGACTATTCAGAATGGCAGCAATCTTGGCAATGCAACACTGCAGATAGCAGCAGACGGTGTTGCTCTCAAAGGCATCAGCGGAGCAAAAGTCTCAACCAATCAGGGAATGGGCAGCGGGAGTTTAAAAATATCAGGAAGTACTCTGGCAAGCCTTACACTGGGTGGAGTTGAGAGCCGATCAAGTGATGTCAATGCTCAAAGTGTCTGTGCTGTCATAAGCAGTTCTTCAGTCCAAGAGATGCGTATCTGCGGTACAGATTCTCAGATTACGATCGAGGACAAGACGACAGCAGTGACGAATATCACTGCTGAAACTGACTGCTATGTATGGCTGGCAGACGGGACTAATGACAACATAACGAGACCTACAGTCGCTGCCGGCAGCAGCTTAACCAAGGTTAATATGAAAGCCGGTTTGTCTCTGCAGATGCTGACGATTGCACAACTGCCGAAGACTATATATCAGTTCGATGAGACTCTTGATCTGAGCGGGCTTCGCATTCTTGGAACTTATGTTTGTAATGGCGTGACTGTCTATACTAAAGATAACTGGACCGTCGGAGTCGATACTGTATCTAAGATTGAAACTGATTATGAGCTTGATGCGGCTAATGGTGATATTTTGACAGAGAGCAGGGCTGTTACCGTGACGGTGAAGAACGGCAGCGATACTAAGTCGGTTTCGTTTGATGTGTTCGTCGCACCTGAGAATGCCACTGTTGAGATGAAAGACTTCGATATAGCACTTGACGAGACATTCCGACAGACTTACACGGCAGATGTCGGTCAGAGACTTTCTCTGAAAGGATTGACCGTGAATGGTAAGTTTACTGTCGGAACGGAGCAGATATCTATGCGTGTATCATATACAGCGAAACCGTCCGCCGGAACGAAAGTGACGAAAGGTCTGAACTCTATAGCGATCACAGTCGGAGGT
>JAFYAI010000015.1 GCA_017540815.1 Spirochaetales bacterium | reverse complement strand
GAAGTGGCATCTGTGCAGTTCCAGCCCCTTCGTATGATCTTCTACTTTTCTTTGCCCGACATATTTCTTTAATGCCTTAAAATGTTCTGATATTTTCATTAATAACTCCTAAACAACTCAAGTTTTGTTGAGGAAAGTCCGCCGGCTCCGCCGGCGGGCTATCCTCAACAGATTTTATCCATTATATATAACGCACAAAATGAAAAACCGGCTGAAAATTTATGTAATTTTCTTAAAAAAATTGCTCTTTTTTTTAGTAAATGTATTGACTATCAAGTATTTTTTGTGTAAATTATTCTATTATTTACAGTATTCAATTACTTTATATGTTTATATTAATAGGTTATATTTATGTCTGATAATCAAAAAAGCAAATTTTCTTCAACGGGTGAACTGCTCAAATATCATACGAGTCGTGAAGAGCGGCTATCAATAGTGCATGATAATCCCAATACGACGAAGAATTGCTTTTTTTGCCGCAAGAACGCTCCTAAACTGATACTTATGGCTGATATACTTCTTGTTTTATTGGTATTAGTTATGTATAATTATTCCGTAGGACGTGCACAGAGCAAGACTGTAGATGGTATGCTATACTTCTATAGTAAGAAAATGTTCGGTAACTACGATATGCAGAATTTCGTCTTCCAGATAAAGAATAAATCTAAGCAGACTAAGACCATTCAAAGCACCGAAGCGGAATTTACCGTGACAGATGTTTATGGTAATCAGCTGCATCAGGAATCTATATCGATTTCAAAGAGTCAATTAGAGAAAGATGAGATGTTTGTCCGGACTATTTCGTTTGCAAAACTTCCTGCTGGGCGTTATCTGACTCGTCTCACGCTTAATAATAACCCTGATATAGTTTTTGAGTTGTATTATCAGTCTAAAGAAAGATGATGAGTTTCTATCAGCGGCGGATATGGCTTCGCTACAGAGGTCTTCTGCTTTTTATTTTGTTTTCTTTTTTGCCGTATTGTATTTCGTTTGTGGTTTCTGCTGTTCCATTGCATTTGCTTAATGATTCTCGGCTGATAATGACTTCTGTGATTTACGGGTGCAGTCTTGTTTTATTCATTGTTGTTCAGTCGGTTAGGGCGACGCATTTTGATTTCTTTCGGATAAATGTTTTATCTGTCGCATTGGTCTCTATCGCTGTCGGAGTGGCTGCTTATATTGCTGCGTTGAGTGTGACTTTTTCTATCATTAATATTTTGTCTTGTATATTCAGAGACGGTTTGCCTGCGTGGGTTACGGCATCTAATCAGGGCTTTATTTCATTTTTGGATGGAGATGATGCTTTTGTGAAGATATTGTGGTTCCTGATGATCACAGCTGCCGCTCCTGTTATCGAGGAGATTGTTTTCCGCGGTTACTTGCAGGATTATGCTGCACAATTGTGTCTTCACAGAATGCCTATACTCACCGCTGTTGTCTCTTCATTTATATTTGCTTTATTTCATATTAATTCTCTTGCAAATATGATCTTTGCTTTTATAGTCGGCTTATTTCTCTCAGACACAGTTCAGCGACACGGCAGTCTTATCCCGTCTATGATAGTGCATGGCACAGTCAATACCGTGTCGCTGCTGGTTGGTATGTTAATAAGGTAGAAAAAAAACAGATTTGCGAAAGCAAATCTGTTTTTTTTCTTCTTTGATCTTGACTTCCGGTTTATGCCGCTTTACTCTGAGCAGAGATTACTCCATACAGACAGACATTTGTGTCTGACGGTATCTCCATATTGGAGATAACAGCGATCGAGAGTTTAGAGTCATTATTGCGGAGCAGATTCCATACCGCTCGCCGTATTTCAGGAGCAGTCTGTATAATCGGATAATATCCGTCTGATTGCATCTTGTTCATCTTTTCAATAAACAGCTGCTTGAACTTAACTGCTTCGTTAGCAGCTAACTGAACAATCGGCTCGCCGAGGTCAGTGTATTGTGTCACTTTGAACAATGCCTGTTCAATTCTCGGATCGATCTTCATCACAAACAACTCATTCTTATCTGTAAGATAAGGAGTTACAATCGCTCGCTTGAGGCTCTGTCTGATCAGTTCTGCCATCTTAAACGGCGGTGTTGTAGCCGGATTGTCTGTAAGTATCTCAAATATAGTCTCCTTGTCACGCACAGGCACATCTTCCTGCAGGAGTATCTTCATGACATTTTGGATAGGGGCGAGCGTCTGATACATTCTGTCGATCTCGGAAGCAATCGTCGGACTGTCTACGCGGATACCTTCTATCATTTGCTTTACATTTTCACGAGTGAGTATCTCATCCATGTGAGAACGCAGCACTTCCTGTATATGTGTACATATTACTGCCGAAACATCTACGACACTGTAGCCTTGAGACTCGGCACTTTCAGTCATGTCATCTGTTATCCAATAAGCCTCGTTGCCATAAGCCGGATCGTGGGTCTTAATGCCCTGTATCTCACCGAGTTTGTCTTTATTACCGATTGCAAGGAGTCTGTCGATCATGACGGCATATTTAGCAACTGTTTGACCTTTAATCTTAATCTCATATTCGTTGGACTGCAGCTGCAGATTATCCTTAATGCGGATCTTGGGGACGGCTACGCCTGTTGCAATCGCTACTTGACCTCTTGTGGAACTAATGCTTGACAGCAGTTCGCCACCTTTGCTCTTGTCGAGCAGGGGTATCAGCTCATATCCGATGAGCAGCGACAGAATGTCGTCTTTGATAAGTTCATCTGCATTATCTGCTGCTGAGTTTGCTCCGGCTTGTGTACCGGCTTCTCCGGCTTGTTTCTTTTTCTCCAGAGCTTCCTTGCGTGTCTGACTGCGGTTAAGCAGATATGCTGCTCCGAACATTGCCAAAGCGAGCACTATCAGCACTATGTGTGGGAATCCCGGCAGTACAGCCATTACGGTCATAACCGCTCCGGCAATAAGGAATATCCTGTAATCCTTGATAAGCTGAGTTGCGATCTGCTGACCGATAGCGTCTTCTGCCTGACTGCGTGTAACGATCAGACCTGTGGCTGTGCCTATCAGCAGAGAAGGGATCTGACTGACAAGTCCGTCTCCGATAGTCAGTGGGATATAATTCTGTGCGGCAATGACTGCGTCTTCGCTTCTGCCTAAAATGCCGACAGCCAATCCGCCGATGATATTAGTCAGCGTAAGGAGTATGCCCATTATTACATCGCCCTGAACAAACTTGCTGGCACCATCCATATTGCCGTAGAATTGTGACTTTATCATCAGGTTTTGTCTTCGCTTGATAGCTTCTTCTTCTGTAATGTTGCCATTGCTGACATCCATATCGATCGCCATGAATTGATTGTTCATAGAGTCGAGGCTGAATCTCGCTGCAACTTCAGAAACTCGTGTCGTACCTCGCGTGATTACGATAAACTGCACAAGCACAAGCATTATGAATATAATCGCACCGATAATCATACCTGTCACATCTGTTGAGCCGACAACGAAGCTGCCGAATGCCCGAACCATGTGACCGTCGAAGTTTACACCCTGCGACAGAATCAGCTTCGTCGAACTGACATTGATAGCCAAACGAAATATCGTTGTAAAGAGCAGCAGAGTAGGGAATATCGAGAATTCCACCGGATCTTTGATATAAGTTACTGTCAGTGTGATAATCACTGCCATAAGAATACTTGTTGCCATCAGAGCATCAAGCATCCAAGACGGTATCGGAATGATGAGCATCATTACCGTGATAACTATCGCAGCCGCAAATATCATTGTCGGATCTTTAAAAAATGTGAGGAAATTCCTGCCGCCGCCGACAGTCCTCGCTTTTGTATCAGCCATGGTCACCCTCCCAAGTATTCCATTTGTGATAATTATTCTGAATATCTGAAAAATTTTATCATTATAAATTAAATTCGTCAAGCGAATTTTTGAGAAAATAACAAAAAAAACTTTTTTATTGACAAATTATTGATAAAATTTTAGAATAGACCAAATTATTTTTTTGGACTTAACTAAGTGAAAACTTCCGATAAAAATGTGAAATCAGGCGTATCGTTATTATTTCCGTTTGATTTTGATCGTAAGGATAGTATTTATTTTTATACAGCGTATTTCTCCTGCGTATTTTGGGCGATTTTTCAGTGCGTTTCAGTGCTGATTATCTCGATTCCTAACATTTTAAGTGTTTTCGTTATTCTGTCTGTGCTGCTTGTAGCCGGTATGAGTGCCATCGCTTTGCGATTCTGCTATAAAGCGTTTATCTGTCATGAATGTGACAAGCACAAGTATAATGTTTTCCGCTCATTTGTCGGTTACGGTGTTGTGCTGACTTATATTCTCACTTCACTGCCGAGGATGGTCGGTACTTTCAATAATAACATTTCATTCGGATTTTCTGTTTTTTCTTTTATATTGACTCTGCTGTGCTTCGCATCGGCTCTGACAGCGTATTGTTTCATCATTAGTCCTAAGACTCGGATGTTTGTAGGGCTGTGGACGCAGGCTGATATTGATAATGAGCAGAAGATTAAGAAAGACAAGAAACTCAAGAAGCAGGAAGCACTGCGTCTCAAGAAAGAGCGAAACTTTTGGCAAAATCTCTGGTATGAATGGATCGATGTTCTGTTGCAAGCGATCATTATCGCTCTTGTTATCCAGCAGTTTGTATTCCAGATGTATCAGATACCGTCTGAGTCGATGGTGCCGACATTCTTAATCGGAGACCGTGTAATCGTCAATAAATTCACTTACGGAGCTCACATACCGCTGACTGATTGGAAACTGCCTTCGATGCACAAGCCGAAAGTCGGCGACATCGTTGTTTTCCAAAATCCTGACGAGAGTGTCAAATATGAGAATGCTTTTGTGCGGATAATGCACCCATTTATCTATATGCTTACGCTGTCGCTTGTGGACATCGATAAGAAACCTGACGGCACTCCGAAGGAGAAGTTTATCGTTAAGCGGCTCGCCGCCATATCAGGCGAGAAGTTATGTGTCGTAAATGACAAGGTTTATAAGAAGACCGAAGCTGGCGGCTGGCAGCCGATGAGCGGCATCGCAGGTCAGTTGGAATACGGCAATGTCGATATATACAGTGATACCAATCCGAGAGTGCATGCTCACCGCATGACTAAACTGATGAGGCAGATCCTTAACGGAGCTGAACATTCTGTTGAAGCAGCCGATATGCAGAGAATATCAGATCTGATGCAGGCAGAGAAGGCTAAGCTGCTGTCATATCTGAAGGCTCAGTCTGTGCAGAATGTGATCAGCAGAACGAGTGCACTTACAACTTCTCAGACGACAGATGTGTATTCTGATATAGATATGCTGTGCCGTGCAGAACATGTTGTGTATAATATGGCGAGTGCCAGAGCGAGTCTGTCGGCAGAGACTGTGCATGCTTATGCAGAAGAGTATGAACGGATATTGATGAGACATTACCGGATATGTGCGTATCGGCTGCTGTCGGATATGCGGTCATTTTTGCAGAACAGCAGTGATATTGCATATTATGACAATAATATTAACTGCGATTATACTGTTTCTGACAGCGAAGATCCTTATCAAATATTTATGAAGAAGTTTAATCTGTTGTATAAATATTACAGGTTAAAGGTTTTCTGTAAGTTGATGAATGGCTCTGATATATGGAATGAGATATTTGCCGATGAACAGACATTCAGAAGCAGTGATATATATGATGATTTAATGATGCTTGATAAGCTGGATATATATGTTCACGGAACGAGCAGCCTGTCCAACTATAATATGTTTGAGTTGAGGAACTTCCCTGCTTATCCGAAAGGTGACGCTTATCTTGACGGAGAGTATTTTGTGATGGGCGACAATCGCTATAATTCTCTTGACAGTCGATTTGGTTATGATGATTATGATGTGAATATCGATGACAGTGATAATACTTCATTTTCGACGAAAGTCACTGTATCATGGAAACCTCATACTATAAGAGATACACATTTGCTTGGGAAAGCGATTATGATATATTTTCCTCTTGACAGGATAGGAATATTAAAGTAAAATGGATTGGTTATGTACGGGATAGATCATTACAAAAAGAAAAAGAATAAGCATATTATTGCGAAAGACATTATATTGATATACATCATTGCGGTTGTTTTCGTTCTGCTGTTCAACTCGATGATTTTGCAGGCATATAAAGTGCCTTCGGACTCGATGTTTCCGGCGATAGACGAGGGAACTTGTGTGCTGACGAACAAGTTTGCATACGGTCCTAAGTATCCTATGACTGATGCCCGCATTTTTGATGGCACAAGCGGTGTTCGGCGTGGTGATATTATAGTATTTATGTCGAATGAGTATTTCAGCAGGAGCGTGATGTTCCGCAGTTTTTCTTCATTCCTATACACGCTGACATTTTCTTTGGTAGATATATCTCGTTTTCAGAAGTCGTATGAGTCTAATATCTATATTAAACGCGTTGTCGGCATTCCGGGGGATAGGATCTCTTTCAAACTTGTTAATGACAAGGTTGTTGTGTATATTAACGGTGTTGAAGAGAAAAAAGTGATCAATATCGATTATCAGCTTATTGATGAGACTGAGGAAAACTCACCGCTTCTGTCTAATATGATATTGCAGAATGAGACTGTTCTTAAAGACGGTGAGTTCTATGTGCTTGGTGATAACCGCATATCATCGTCTGATTCGCGAATATACGGACCGATCAAGTCGAAGCAGATAGTCGGCAAGGCAGTGCTGAAGTATTGGCCGCTGCGAAGTTTCGGTGCTGTCAGGTAAGTAGGATATATATGCAAAGAGTCTCAGATGAGACTCTTTTTTATTTACTTTTGTTTGTTAAGTGCTTTTTATACAGCGGGATGGCTTTATCTAATCCCCAAAAGATATACGACAGCACAAGAAATCCTGCAACGAAAGCAAAGATGACGAATATAACTTTGCTCCATCCCATAACCTCATAATTGAGAAACCAATAAGGAACTTTTGTATATTCATATTGATTTTCTGCAGGCAGCCATGTTGTGAACCTACCTCCGCACCAAATATAGATATTGATCCACAGATAATATCCCAGCGGAAATGCGATCCAATACAGAGGCATGAACCATTTCAGAGAGCCTTTATCTTCATCGAAGAATATATAATCAGCAATCATACCGAGAGGCACAATATAATGAACAAAGAGATTGGCTCCATGAAGGATATTGTAGCCTTTAGCCTGATAGCCTGGCCGCAATGCGAAATGATATATAAGCAGAGTCAGAGTAATAATCACAGTCGTCCAAAGAGTCAGCTCGTGGCTTGGCTTCCTGTTTCGGATAATAGCGATAATGGAGAATACCATTGCAACACATACGGCGAGATTGCTTAGGTAAGTGTAGTATCCCCAATATTCAAGAGTTGTCGGATGGACTTTCATCATTATATTCCATGTTAGTCCGACAATGCCACATATCAGGAGACATATTTTGTAAATAAGAGAATTAAGTTTTATCATATAAGTCCTTTTATTTTTGATTATTTAATATAATATTTTATAATATTTTTTTCAATAAAAAAGTAAATTTTATCGAAAATATTATAGAAGGAACAACATGACTGACACAAAAGAATTATCTGATTTTAATAACTATCTGATTTCGCAGCGAGGTCTGTCTGCGAATACGGTCAAATCTTACACTAAGGACTTGGTTTCATTCTTCGAGTATCTTGACAGTGAGAAGTTAGGTTTAGACGGGTTGAAAAGAATGCACATTCGCGGGTATTTGGCATTGCTGCATCAGAAGAAGATGACGGCAACATCGATCAATAGGCATTTATCGGCATTGAAGACATTCATCAAGTATAAGAAGCGTTTCGGCTACAAAGATACCGCTAACATCTTAGAGATCGAATCTCTTAAAAATAACCGTTACCTGCCGTCATTCCTGTTTCATAATGAGTTTGACACACTTACATCGTTTGAGCGTAAGGATAAGACAGACTATCGTGATGCGGCGATTTTTGAGCTGATATTTGCTACAGGTCTGCGTGTATCAGAGCTGTGCAGCCTTAATATCTCGCATATCCGCTCGCCGCATAATGAGATACGCATTATAGGTAAGGGGAATAAAGAGCGTATCGTTATCTACAGTGACAAAGCCAAACAGATGCTTGATGAGTATATGCAGTATCGTGATGAGTTTCATCCGATAGATGATGCTCTGTTCGTTGGAACAAGCGGTAAGCGTTTGTCAGACCGCTCAGTTCGCTACATACTCGACAAAAGGATAGAGCAGACCGCACTGCTGAAACACATCTCACCGCACTCGCTGCGGCACAGCTTCGCGACACTCATGATCCAGAATGGTGCCGATATTCGCACTGTGCAGACGCTGCTCGGTCACTCCAACTTATCTACAACACAAATTTATACACATCTAGGCATAGATCAACTGAAATATGCACATTTGAAGTATCATCCTCACGGATGATACTTCAAATGTGCAGGAAATTATGCCTGAATACACATAGCCGCAGTGTAGTCCGAAAAAAAATAGGCGGCTTGGAATGCTGCAAAAAATTGATGTTGTTGCTCCGCAAATAATCAATTTTTTGCAGCACTCCAAGCCGCTGTATCATGTTTGCTGTATCATGTGTTTGCTGTATCGTGTTTATGGATTGCTAATTTTGAGTAAAAAAAAATCGCCGCTAATGCGGCGATTTTTTTTACTCAAAATTAGCAGTTCTCTGCGAAGTATTTGATAGTTCTAACCATCTGTGATGTGTATGAGTTCTCGTTGTCATACCAAGATACAACCTGTACCTGATATGTGTCATCATCAATCTTAGATACCATTGTCTGTGTAGCATCGAAGAGTGAACCGAACTTCATACCGATAACATCTGAAGAAACGATCTCATCCTCATTATAGCCGAATGACTCATTAGCAGCAGCTTTCATAGCAGCGTTGATGCCTTCTTTTGTAACATCTTTGCCCTTAACAACTGCGATAAGGATAGTAGTTGATCCTGTCGGAGTCGGAACTCGCTGTGCAGAACCGATCAGTTTGCCGTTCAACTCAGGGATTACAAGACCGATAGCTTTAGCAGCACCTGTTGAGTTAGGAACGATGTTCTGAGCACCTGCTCGTGATCGTCTCAGATCGCCTTTTCGCTGCGGACCGTCGAGGATCATCTGGTCGCCTGTGTAAGCGTGGATTGTAGACATGATACCTGACTGGATAGGAGCGTACTTGTTAAGTGCATCAGCCATAGGTGCCAAGCAGTTAGTTGTACAAGAAGCTGCTGAGATAACATTGTCGCCTTTCTTCAGTGACTTGTGGTTTACATTGTAAACGATTGTCGGCAGGTCATTTCCTGCAGGAGCTGAGATAACAACTTTCTTTGCACCTGCTGTGATGTGAGCCATTGATTTCTCTTTTGATGTATAGAAACCTGTACACTCAAGAACAACATCTACACCAATCTTGCCCCAAGGAAGCTCAGCTGCGTTAGGCATTTTGTAGATAACGATCTTTTTGCCGTCAACTACGATATAGTTATCTTCGCCTTCACCGTCGTGAGACTCTACTGTGTGATTGCCTTCACCATATTTGCCGGCATATCCGCCCTGTGCTGTATCATACTTCAAAAGGTGAGCAAGCATTTTAGGGCTTGTCAGATCGTTGATAGCAACTACATCATAACCCTTAGCACCAAACATCTGGCGGAAAGCCAATCGGCCAATTCGGCCAAAACCATTAATAGCAACTTTTACATCTGCCATTGTATAACTCCTAGAAAAAAATAATGTTTTATAATTAAAAGTAATTTTATAATTATGTG
>JAFYAI010000106.1 GCA_017540815.1 Spirochaetales bacterium | reverse complement strand
CCCTTCGTATGATCTTCTACTTTTCTTTGCCCGACATATTTCTTTAATGCCTTAAAATGTTCTGATATTTTCATTAATAACTCCTAAACAACTCCAGTTTTGTTGAGGAAAGTCCGCCGGCTCCGCCGGCGGGCTATCCTCAACAGATTTTATCCCTTATATATAACGCACAAAATGAAAAACCGGCTGAACAAATTCACAAAAAAAGTGCAAATTTCGTACGAAATTTGCACTTTTTTTGTGGATTTTTTCTTTCATGTATCATTGGCTACCAACGTATCCGTGAATCGCTGATTTATTCTACATTTTCACTTCCTTGTGGTAAAAAAAATCGGGCAGCCAACGGCAGCCCGATCTCTGTATTATTTATAAGGAACTTATATGAATTTCTTAAATAAATATCTTGGAAATATAAGAGTTCTTTCCATATTTTGAGTCTTTCACAGACAGCAGATAATTCTCAGCCCGATCTTTCTCTTTGAATGGTCCGATTCGCAACCGATAATATGTCTGTCCGTCTTTACTAAATTCCTGTTGATATACAGGATAACCTGCTTTGTTATAATGCTGTGCTATCTCATCTGCGATCTTCTTATTGGTATATGATCCAACCTGCACAACATAGCGAACACTTTTATCTTTCGATGCGGTTTCAACTTTTACAGGTTTTGCCGGTTCTGCAGTTTTTACATTGGCGACTGAGTTTTTTTGCTCAGCAGGCTTATCGGCAGCAGCCGATTTTGTTTCTGACTGTTTAGCCTGAACTGCAGCCTTAACAGTCTGAGCTGTCTGATTAGCAGCAGGTTTAGTCTCGTCTTTTTTGAATTTTTGATTCTGCTGGTATCGTGAAGAATACAATATCTCACTATTGTCGATGCTAAGCTGAGGCTCTTCCACGGTTTCAGTATTATTATCCGCAGCAGCATTCTGACTAATCGCAGGTGCATTCTGAGTCTCAGATGTCTGTGTCGGAACTTCCTGATTCACCTTGATCACTTCTTTCGTCAGCACATCGTCCTGCTTTACTGCATCTTCACCGGCAAGGTCGCTGTAAAATGAAAATGCACTTTCTGCATTCTGAGTTGTACTGTCTTTTTTCTCTATTGTTTCGGTTCTTATATTGATCGGTCCGCTCTTCGGCTTCGATAGTTTGAATGCCGTAACCATAATTGCAAAGAACACTGCAACTAAAACAAGGACAATGCCTATAAATACACCGAACATTCGTCCTTCTGTCAGATTGAGAGCATAAAATGATTTTTTTTCCTGATTATCTGCCATACACAGCTCCTATTATAAGCAAAACTTATCTTTTTTATGTTCGTCACTTTTGGCATTTTGTTAATTAAAATTTATTAATATTTCCACACCAGAATATTAGCAGCCGGCACCTTCGGTGCCGGCTGCTAATCTGTAAGAATTTCTGTTTTTTTTATAGACAATTTTGATATTTTTTTGTATAATCAATAAGATAATATTATATTCTTTATAATATAACATAAGTGAGGTTTAACATGAACAACGAAATCAAAGACATCGCAGCTCGCATTAAAATGCTGCGTGAGACATTCGATGAAACAGAAGATAATATGGCTGCTCTTCTCGGCATTTCTAAGGAAACATACATTCAGTATGAAGCCGGAGAAACAGATATTTCAGTCGGAGACCTCTGTCGCATCGCTGCTAAGTTCAAAGTTGACCTAACCTCACTAATTACAGGCGAACAGCCTAAGCTAAAGTCATATTGTGTCGTTCGTGCAGGCAAGTATCCTCAGATAGAACGCCGCAAGGAATACAAATATTTCGACTTATCTTACAACTTCGTCAATAAAAAAGCTGAGACATTTATGGTAACAGTCGATCCGAAGAATGAAGTCGGCACACCTAAACAGTACTCGCACGATGGACAAGAATTCAACTTCATTTTGGAAGGTTCAATGAAACTATATATCGGGGACAATGAGATTATCCTCCGGGAGGGGGATGCGATTTATTTTGATTCTACTCAGAAGCACGCAATGCGTCCTGAGACCGACAAACCCGTTAAATTTCTTGCGGTGATAATAAAGTAGCCGCAGAAATGTAGTTCAATGTAACAATAAAATGAGGCAAATATGTTAGAGCGTTTCGTAAATAAGACAGATTTTTCATCGTATGATGATTTTAAACAAAATTTTAAATTAAATGTTCCGGATAATTTCAATTTCGGATTTGATGTAATGGATGAGTGGGCAAAAGAAAAACCAAACCAGCTGGCACTGCTTTGGTGTGATGATCACGGTCATGAGCTGAGGCTAACATTCGAGGATATTCGGCAGCAGTCCAACCGATTGGCTAATTACCTCGTATCACTCGGCATTACCAAAGGCGACAGAGTCATGCTCATCCTGAAGCGTCACTATGAGTTCTGGATTGCGATGGTTGCACTGCACAAGATTGGAGCGATTGCAATACCGGCGACACACATGCTGACGACCAAAGATATTGTATATCGCAATAACGCAGCCGGCATTAAAGCGATCATCGCTGCTGATGACGAGTATGTTCTGACACAGATTGACGCAGCACGTGCTGACTCACCCGAACTGAAACACTGCATTATCGCAAGAGGCACTCGCGACGGTTGGGAGAGTTTCCAGGAAGGCGTTAAAGATCAGTCTACTGACTTCGCTCGTCCTGAGAATATGAAAACCATTGCTGATGATGACATTATGCTTATGTATTTCACATCCGGCACAACAGGTCATCCTAAGATGGTCGCTCATAACTTCAACTATCCGTTGGGACATATTATTACCGGAACATTCTGGCACAATGATAAAGAAGGAGAGATCCATCTGACTGTAGCTGATACCGGCTGGGGCAAATGTGCATGGGGCAAGCTATACGGACAGTGGATTGCCGGTGTAGTTGTATTCGTTTACGATATGGATAAGTTTATCCCTGAGAATCTGCTCAAAGTCATCGAGAAATATCACATTTCGATATTCTGTGCACCTCCGACGATATATCGTTTCCTTATTAAGGAAGATTTCAGTAAATACGATCTGTCATGTCTAAAATACTGCACGACAGCAGGTGAACCGCTCAATCCTGAGGTTTATAATCAGTTCTACAAACTGACAGGCATTAAGCTCAAAGAAGGATTCGGACAGACTGAGACGACTATCTCACTCGGAACTTATGTCTTCATGGAGCCTTGTCCGGGGGCGATCGGCAAGCCGTCGCCGATATTTGATATTGACATCATCGATGATCAGGGCAACTCCTGCGAAGTCGGTGAAGAAGGTGAGATCATTATCCGCCTGCATGGTGATAAACATGTCGGCATATCGATCGGCTACTACCGCAATCCTGAGAAGACAGCAGAAGTCTGGTGCAACGGTATATATCATACCGGCGATCTTGCATGGAAAGACGAGAACGGATTCTATTGGTTCGTCGGCCGAACTGACGATGTTATCAAGAGTTCCGGCTACCGTATCGGACCTTTCGAGGTTGAGAGTGCATTGATGACTCATCCGGCAGTCTTGGAATGTGCCATTACCGGTGTGCCGGATCCTGTTCGCGGACAGGTTATCAAAGCAACTATCGTTCTCTGTAAAGGCTATACGCCGTCAGAAGAATTGGTTAAGGAAATACAGGATCATGTAAAGCACACTACTGCTCCTTATAAATATCCGCGTATAGTAGAGTTCGTTGATGAACTGCCGAAAACCATATCCGGCAAGATCAAGCGCAATCACTTGCGTGAAAAAGATGCGGCGAAAGCAGCAGAGAATAAATCATAACTATGTCATTCCGAACCTGATTCGGAATCTCACTAATACAGGGAGACCCTGAAGTAAAATTCAGGGTGACAGCATAATTAGGATAATGTAATGAAAAAAATTGGATTGTTTTTACAGGTTAGACTTAATTCAACAAGAATGCCGGGCAAGGCTTTATTGGATTTGCACGGTAAGCCTCTTATTGTGCAGGTTATGGAGCGGCTGATGGTTGTTCCGGCCTCCGTTCGGGCAGTGTTGACCAGCGAAGAAAGTCTGCCGCTGATTAAGCCTTTGGCACAGAGCATGGGCTGGGAGACCTACGCAGGGTCTACTCAGAATGTTCTAAAGCGGTTTGCTGAAGCTGCGATGTATTATGATGTTGATATAGTCATTCGTGCAACAGGAGACAATCCACTGCTTTCATCTGAGATTGCACTCGACACGCTGGGATTATTCAACAAAAAGAAGTGCGACCTTGCATATCTTGCACCGATCCCTTACGGAAGCGGTGTTGAGGTTATGTCTAAGGATGCACTTCTGTCGGCGTATAAGAATGCAACCACTCCGTATCAGATGGAGCATGTCACACCTTATATCTATCAGAATAAGGACAAGTTCAAAATAGAATGTGACAGACCGAATGACGATGAGATAGCCAGAAGTGATGTTCGCATTACGATAGATACTCGTGAAGACTATGAGAAAGTCAACTATATGTTCCGCGATATGGCTAAGAATTTCACCAATGTCCATATTCGATCTGTTATTACAGAGTGGGACTCTGTTAATTTCCAGAAATTCCGACGGCTGCTCTTCGTTATAGACAGCAATGATACTAATTACATTCTGAAATTCCTGACCAACGCACAGATCCTGAAGAAAGAGTTCAATATCTTCGTTACGGTCAAAGATATTTCATATTCTATGATCGATACATTCCGCAACTTCGACTTTAAGTATATCGACTACACTCTGTTGGAAGAGCATCTGTCCAAAAACGGAGCATTCGATCGTGTTATCATCGTTGGCAGCAAATGGGACAACAATGACTACGCTCTGCTGAAGAAAACCGGTCCTATCGTCGGCATCAACAATAACGAGGGACTGAGCGATGAGATCGATATAGCCTTATATGATACAACCGTTAAGTATAAGGAAGAAGATACCCGGCGATACAATTACAAGATTGACAAAACATACGAAAATATCGCCAAGAAGACATCGAAGATCGTCTATGAAACACCGAAGACGGTAACAGTATGTATCGGCGAGCCTGATTTCACAACTTATGGGCGTATTATCAGCGTGGCTCTGAGCGAACTCGGCTATAAAGTTAATCTCATAACTGAGCCTAACTTCAAAGACACCAATAATATGTTCGCTGCGTGCAGACTGACATCGGACAGGCAAACCATTGTCGAAGACAACCGCAGTCTGCTCGTCACTAATCTCAGCACGCCATTCTTCGATGCGATTGGAGCAGACAGACCTACCATTGTTATATCGACAGACTCCAATCAGGACGCTCTCCTGCGGTCAATGAACTACAAATACACGATATACAACGAAAATCAGAGCCGTCTCATCGACAAATGCAAAGAATATCTGGAAAATGCCATTAATCAGATGACAAATGACGGTATATTCAGCGACACAGGCTCTGATTATCTGTGCAGATATAAACTGGAACTGTATAATAACTTCTATACGCAGATTAGCGACATTGTGACTAAGTGGATACCGACGATGAAGATCTGCCCGTACTGCTGTGACCTTGACAGCAGTCTGATGCATCGTTCCAAAACATGGAATATGTTCCGCTGCAGCAAATGCGGTCTTATCTATACGATCCCATTCTTCAAAGAAGAAAACATCTATGTAGATAACTATTTTACCGAAGAATACAAGCACCTATACGGTAAAACTTATGAAGAAGACCGCGAAAATATCAGAAATTTTGCGAAAGTGCGGCTGAAATTCATCAAGGATTATGTCAAAGGCGGCAAACTGCTTGACTTTGGATCAGGTCTTGGCTTCTTTGCAGAGTATGCGGCTGAGAATGGTTTCGATGTAAAGTGTGTCGATATATCGGATTATGCCGTGAAATACATCACCGACAAGCTGAAACTTAATGCCGAGAAAGGTGACGCAAAGTATTTCGAGAATACAAGTGAAAAATATGATGTGATAAGCAGTTTCTATGTGATAGAGCATGTGAAAGAGTTTGAGAAACTCGTGTTTATGATGTATAACCACCTCTCTGACGGCGGTGTATTGGCATTATCGACACCAAATGCTGACGGAGTATCTATCAAGAAGAACTTCGACAAATATGCCGACAATCATCCGAACGATCATTACCGCATATTCTCGCCTAAGTTTATGAAGAAACTGCTGCGTAAGTATGGATTCAGACATATCAAGGTTAATATCACCGGCATACATCCCGACAGAATGCTGAAAAACAAGTCAATGCTTAACAACAAATTTATGATATTCATGACTAAGCTGTTTGCCAAAGTATTTGGATTGGGCGACACATTCGAGATATACGCACAGAAATAAGGAGAGATGATGTCGGGCCTACAGAATAATGAAATCACAGACAAGAAAGTAGTTCTATACATTGAAGACGATGTAACCAATCGTCTTATGCTGAAAAAACTATTGGAGATGTCGGATTTCATTGTCTTAGAGGCAGAAGACGGACTGTCCGGCATAGAGATCGCTCTAAGCCGGCACATTGACATTATCATCCTCGATATTAATATGGTAGGCATGAACGGGTATGAGATCGCCACGCGTATTAAATCAATCGAAAAGACAAAAGATATTCCGCTTGTAGCATTCACGGCAAACCTTGTACAAAACTCAAGGGCTAAGGCGATAATGTCAGGCTGTGACGGGTTTATCCACAAGCCGATAGATACAGTGACATTCATAGGCAAGATCAACGAATATCTCGCCGGCAAAAAAGAGACCATAGAAGCAGACAAGACTCATGCACTGATGAAAGACTACAATGCCGAACTTGTCAAGCACCTTGAAGTCGAAGTCCGCGAACTAAAACGCTTAAACGATGATCTGAAAGAACTCGACAAGATGAAGACGGACTTTATGTCTATCGCTTCGCACGAACTGCGGACACCGCTCGTCACTATACTCGGTTATCTGGAGATGCTTGAGAGCTGCAAGATCGGACCTCTTAATCAGATGCAGACTAAGATGCTCGGCATCATCGCTCGAAATGCCGCCCGCCTTGAACGCATTATCAAGGACTTTCTAACGATCACTCATTTGGAGAACCGCACTCAGAAGATCGAGATCGAGAAGATCGATATTATCAAAGAAGCGGAAAATCTCATCGAAGATAATGAGCTGATACTCAAATCCCGCCATCAAACATGCGAGTTATACTGCTCCGACAATATCCCGCCGGTGGACTGCGACAAAGAAATGCTGATGCAGATCATGGGTGCCATACTCAACAATGCAATCAAATACACAGAAGATGGCGGAGAGCTCAGCATTACGATCAACTACCCTTCTGCGAAGATTGGCGAAGTCACAGACCTTGACAGTCAAAAATATTTCGATATTATCATAAGCGACAATGGCATCGGCATTCCGCCTGACCAGCTGACCAAGATCTTCGACAAATTCACTGAACTGACAGAGATCAAAAATCACCACTCATCAGATACGGAATTTATGGGATGCGGAACAGGCCTCGGTCTGTCGATATGCAAAGCAATGATAGACACATTCGGCGGATATATATGGGCAGAAAATCGTCAGCCCAAAGGCACATCGATTATAGTTGTGCTGCCAACTGTGCAGAATGAGAGCGTGTTATACAGCAAAATCAATTAAAAAAATGCAGTGCGAAACACTGCATTTTTATTTTACTGTAAATATTCAGACTGTTTTTACGATGTTGACATCCACCTTTGTATAAGGGATCTCGATACCGGCTGCTTTGAATGTCTCCAATATATTCATAAATACATCATTCTTAGTCTGGATAAGATCAGACGGCTTAAACCACACTGCCAGCACCATATCTACGCCGCTCGCTCCGAGTTCCTCATACCATACTTTAGACTCAGGATCAGTCAGCACAGTCGAGCACTTGGCAGGAACTGTCGCAAGCACTTCCAAAGCCTTGCGGAAATCAGACTCATACGCAACAGACACTGTAAAGCACATTCTGCGAGTCTCAAAGAATGAATTATTCTGGAAGTTGCTGTTCATAACCTGACTGTTTGGTATGCGGATCATCTGACCGTCTGTATTATGCACCTTGATACTGAGCAGACCGACAGAGTCAACCGTTCCGGCAACACCGCCGCATGAGATGAAGTCTCCGACTTTCATCGTTCGCTCGCCAAGCACAAACAGACCGCTTATAAAGTTGCTGATAGTCGTCTGAGCGGCGAAACCTATCGCAACACCTGCAACACCGGCAGCACCGAGGATAGCTGTAACTTTGATCCCGAATACGCTCAGCAGATACAGCAGAGAAACTATCACATAAGCATAATTGATAGTTCGCAGGATAAGCATATTCAGATGAGGATTATCGCTCTTCTTTAGCATTTTTTTGGATCCGCCCTTGATAATGGCGAATACAAGCCAAATAATAAATAAAATCAAAAGCACGCCGATCGTCTTGAACAGATTATTCCAATTAAAAGTATTCTGCAGAAAGTGCACAAACTCATTTGTCACCTTGCCTACAGTCTCACCTGCTGCTTCCTGTGCAGCGTGCGTTACATTTACTATTACATCAGCCGTTGTGTCCATATATTACTCCTTGTTTGTTGTATTATAATGGGGGCATTATAGCAGAAAACTCTCAAAAAATAAAGATTTTTTAAGAGTTTTTTTTGAAAAAAACAACCGTAACTCTTGAAAAAAAAATATTTATGATGTATAATATAATGGATAAATATATTAACTTAACGGAGGAACACATGAAGATCAAATTATTTATCATTATATCAATGCTCGTGCTGGCATTGACAGGGTGTCCCAATAACACATCTACAGACACCACTGCCCCAATCAACACGAACACTTCAACAAAGATAACAGGATTGCAGGCGAATGTCACTCTTAATGCCTACATCGGAGAGACTCAATACAGCATTGCACTGAACTCAAAGACTGGCGAGTTCAATGCAGAGCCGATCGAGATACACCTGCAAAACGGACTGATAAGAGGACGAGGCGACTCAGATGAAACCGCCCAACCGATCTCAGGCACATTCGTCTGCAATAAAACAGCAGCAGGAGACAACCTGTTCTGGTATGAACACGATACCGACATCAGTCTCAAACCGAATACCAAAGTCGGCTCATCAGACTGCTACAAGATAACGGCAGATCTGACCAATCCTGATGTTACAGCCGATGCGTCGAAGTATCGAACTGTCGGCACTAACACAGCAGCATACACTGCTGCCGAGACTGCTGCTAAGACAACATCCGGCACAACAGGTGTATCATTCACCGACAAACAGAAAAAGATACTCGCCACAGCAAATACTCAACTCGCTAAATGCAGCAAAAAAACAGCATCAAGTCTTGCTCAGACATTCAGTACTGATGGCGATGCAACGAAAGACTGCACAGTCGGTTTCACATTCAATCTTGGGGACACAACCTGTGATGTGTTTATCGACAAAGACAATGTTGCAATCAGCACTGATAATACAACGGACTTCTCACGCTCGACACCTACATGGCTTATGTCAGCAGTCAAAACTGTCATCGCAAGCGGTGCATCGCCTGACGATCTCAAGAACTACACTAACCTGAAAGGCATCATCTCCGAAATGGCATCGGCAGTCAGCACATCCAACGATGATGTAGTCTATGCTACCGAGACACGCAAAGCAGGCTACGAAGTGCCTTGCCCGTGGAACGATGATGAGTTGGCGAAGATGAAGAAATTTACCGAGAATTATGCATCTCACAAGAAAGAAATCGGTGCTTACATTCACGGCTATATGTCTAATCAGGATAAAGACCATTGGCAGGTGATAGAAAAATTCACCAACGAAGATGCGTTTGCAGCGGATTCAAACGGCAAACGCACCAAAGCAGAGTTGATATATATTCTGAGCTACAGCACAATAACAGGTTTCTTCCCTAACGGCAACTATGCCAATGATGACGAACATGTATTCGGTATAACAGTCACCGTTGATCTTGACGGCATCAATGCTCTGCTGCCGTTAAACGAATGGACTCATCCAAGTGTTATATATGATTATTTCACATTCAGCGAAGCAAAAGAATGTTACTCCGATAAGCCTGTTACATGGCGAATTACAACAGACTTTGAAACAAATCAAGATACAATAGAGCCTGTTACACATTACGAAAAAACTCCGCAGTGGTTCCTTGATATGATTACAACATACACAAGCAAAGATCACACAGACTATGACCGCCAGTTTAATATCGACGGTCCAGGCTGTCCGCTCGCAGACATCGGAAGTTTATGGTTAGATGATATATGCGATGAGTATCTCAACGGACCGGGGTCCAATAGGTATAGAGAAAACAAATTTATATTCAATGTCTATGAGAGAGACCTGACAACAGACACATATCCGTCAACTCCGACCAAACAAATGGAGATTAAAGAAATAAAAGCATTGGTTGCTTCAGGTGATTATGCAGCTTACGCAGATGATGTAACTGATGACTGGACTGCAACTTCAATGGCTAATTTGTGGAATGATTATGAAGATGAAGCAAAAGATGCTGACGGACATACACTACAAGATGGTGTCAAACCGACTTCATATACCACAACATACTATGGTCAGAGTCCGATTTATATGAAGAAAATCTTGTATAATGTTGTATATCAACAAAGAAGCGGCGATACATTTATCAATACAGGAAGAATTGACAAACTAACTGTTTCTGAAATTAAAGAACTGATGGAAACCTGGAAAAATGCCGGCTGCAAATTGTTCTTATGGAATGACGGTACAAGTCAATGGACCGGAGAATATGAAAACGGTAACTGGCAGATTTACACAACAACCGGAGGACCAGGTTGGAGCAGTCCAACAAATAATACTGTGTATTTCCTGCAAACCGACTCTAACTAATTCATAAAAAAATGAGATTTTGCTACGCAAAATCTCATTTTTTTATGAACATCTCCCTCTCGATATTATTCTTGCTTGACACTCTCGGCACATTAATCTTCTTGCCGTTGATGTCACATTCTGCACAGTACATCGCCGTAGCAAGAGTTGCAGGAGTCGGCGTAAAGTCCTGAAACTGATAAGTCTGTATGTGGTGTCTCTGCAGGAATGACTTGAGCTTCTTCACGGAGTCAGGCGTACTGCCGGGGAATGAGAGTATTATATAAGGAAGAATGTAGAATTTCAGATTATACTGCTTCTTCACACGCTCAAACAAAGCGATAAACTGCTCAAATGCCGCATTGTCAGGCTTACGCATCAGGCGGAGTATTCTGTCATCGACATGTTCAGGAGCGATCTTCAGATGCCCGGATGTCGCATTCCGAATGATATATTCCGTCTCAAGCGGCTTGTGCAGACACAGATCATGCCGCAGCCCGGATGATACGAAGACATTCTTCACACCGTCGATCGTCTTAATACTCTTAAGCAGTTTCAGGAAATCATCATTAATAATAAGATTCGGACAGAGCTTTGGGAACAGACAATGCGGGCTTCGACACCATCCGATCCGACAAGTCAGACCATACATATTGGCAGTAGGACCACCGACATCGGTTATCGTCTTATGGAAATACTTCGCCCGTGCAATCTGCGAGACTTCCCTGATAACGGATGCCTGACTTCTGCTCGTCACTGCCGCTCCCTGATGCAGCGTTATCGCACAGAATGAGCACCGTCCGAAACAGCCTCGCACCGCCGTCACAGATTCTTTAATCATATTCCAGGCAGGTACTCGGCTGCAGTAGTCAGGATAATCTCTCCGATACGGCAGCTCATAGACAGCATCCAACTCCGCAGTCGTCAACAGTCTCTGCGGAGGATTGATCACCACATAATCACCGGGCGACTGCTCCTGTATCAGCACATCCGCCATGTCGGGATTCATATTATCTTCCATTATATTATTGAGCTTTATAAGCTGTTTCCTGTCAGTCAGAATGTCATCAAATGATGGCAGATATATCCCGTTAGGCGGAGTTTTTGTTCTGTATGCCGTTCCGCGAATATCGGACAGCGGAGTGCCATTCTCGATCGCATGAGCGACATCCAATATCGCCAGCTCCCCCATCGAATATATCAACAGGTCAGCCTTAGAGTCTGTCAGGACAGAACGGCGTATTTTCTGCTGGATATAGTCATAATGCACCGCCCGACGCAGCGATGCTTCGATACCGCCCAGCACGATCGGCACATCTTTATAGCGGGACTTGATATACGATGTATAGAATATCGTCGCACGGTCGGGGCGTTTGAGCTTGCCATTATCGAAAGTCGGCTTGCCATCGATAGAGTAAGCATCGTCCCTGCGAATCGTGCGATTGCTCGTATAGTTGGCGACGATACTGTCGAGATTGCCGGCATTTATCCCGATGAAAAGGCGAACATCTGGCAGAGTGCTTATATAATCCGGGTCATAATACTCCGGCTGACTGACTATGCAGACGCTGTATCCGGCATTATGCAGCACACGGGATATGATAGACGTTCCAAATGACGGGTGATCTAAATAAACATCACCGCTGACTATCATCACATCGACGACAGAATGCGGTCTATCCGGCAAAAAGTGTATCATATCGATATGATATTATATTTTAAGACAAAAAGCAAATAAAATTTAATTTATTAAAAAATCATTATTTTCAGTTTACAACTTAAAAAAATTATTATATTATAATATAGGATTACTGTCATGCTGAACTTGATTCAGCATCTTATAACAGTTTTGGGACTCTGAAACAAGTTCAGGGTGACAATAAACAAAGATAAGGATATACTTATGAACAAAACAATTAAGATTTTTGCATTATTATTGATAACAACTCTCACATTCTCATGCGAGACGACGGCTCAGAGATTGGAGAAGCTGGAACGCGAGCGAGTAATAGAGCGTGCCGAGAAAGAGCGTGAGATCGGCAAATCGGCTTTCGCAAAGATCGCCGGCAAATACGGTGTTGTTCGAGACGAAGCTGCGACGGCATATCTTAACAAACTCGGCAAGTCGCTGGCTATGTACACTGAGAGGCAGGATATAGAGTACTTCTTTGCGATACTCGACTCAGATCAGGTAAACGCTTACGCACTGCCGGGAGGATTTATCCTTATCACACGAGGTGCTATAGATGCCGCTCCTGATATGCCGACACTTATCGGTATTATCTCTCATGAGTTGGGACATATCAATCTCAAGCACATCCTTAAGCATGTCCGCATCGAAACGAAGCCTAACTTTTTCGAGATATTGGCTCGCTTTATCGCCGGTCCGCGTAATGTCGTGACTAACATGGTAAGCCAGATTACAGATAAAGTTGAGGAACAGTTGTTTATACAAGGATTGGATGCAGGCGATGAGTTTGAGGCTGATGAATATTCCGTGCGGCTGATGCAGAGTCTCAATATCAGTGCGTCGAACTATATGCGATACATCGCATCTATGCACGATGCCATTGCAGCGGATGCCTTACAGTCTATGGATAAAACTCACCCGGATATTAATGCTCGTGTCGAACACATGTCTAAAGTCTTCGACAAAACTATTCCTCTGCTGAAAAACTCCGAAGGTTTTGACGAGTTCAAAGCACAGGTGAAAGCATTCGGTGAGAAGAAAGCAGAAGAAGATTAAATGTTATATCGGGTATTTGGTTCGGCTTCGCCGAACCAAATACCCGATAATATAAAGAAGGATCTTATATGAAAAACAAATTATTGCTCATTATCTTGGGATTATTTATATGCAGTTTGTCATTCGCAGATGAGAATCATTATATCAATGTCTTCGTCGGCGACCGGGCAGCAGGACTCGGTGGAGCATATACAGCACTTGCCGACGGACCGGAAGGTGTTTTCTACAATCCGGCAGGTCTTGCATTCTCATCATCGCAGTACTTCTCACTGTCTGCCAATGCGATACAGTTCAAGATGCTCTATTACAAAGATGTATATACCAAATCCGACAATACGCCATTTAACTATATGAGATACTCGCTGTCATTTATCCCTAATTTCTTTGGATTTATACAGAAAGCCAAGCACTTTACCTGGGCGATCACTGTATCATGCCCGGACAGTGAGTTCTACGATCAGAGAGAAAATGCTACTATTATAGATTATCTCGACAGCGGAAAAACAAAACCAATAAATGTTCCTTTAAATGTAAATTTCAATTATAAAAATCAAATATACGAAGCCGGTCCGTCTATCGCATTCCTGCCAAATAAATACTTTGCAATCGGTATGAGTGCTTTCTTTCGATACAGGGATATTCAGCTGATTAATCAGAGTGTTAGGTCTTTTCAAGAAGACGCTGACATCGGCGATGGCAAAGGAATTAGACCTCGTGATTATTTTGAAACAACAAGTAATTATGAAAACCAGAGAATATTGGGACTTAATTTCCAAATAGGAATACAGGTTATGCCGATTGACAAACTGTCAATCGGATACTCGATTTCGACACCATTCGATATGGTTGACTTTAAAACTAATCAATCAACTCAAATGGTTGGAATGATGAATTCTGATAATTATAGTGTTCAAAGTTGGAAAAATTCAGTCACAAATAACACTTTCAAAGCGTATCATCTTGCAGAAAACGGACTGTTCCGGCCGCTGTATATCAAGCAGGCGTTGGGATTCTGTTTCTTCATCAACAAATCGATTTTGCTGACATTGGACGGTTATCTCTACATTCCTATTCAAAATCTTGATATTAACGGCAACCTTGTATCATACCAGTGGAACAAAGACACTAACCGTTATGACACATATCTCGGAATGGGTTCGACTCTGTATAACAAACTCAATGTCACAGGTAATGTTGCAATGGGATTCGAGTGTTACATCACACCTAACTTCCCGCTGCGATTGGGATTCTTCACTAACTTCACCAATTCTCAGGAGATTAAAGACGGTGATGTGAACAAAGATGATTATATCCACTTATTGGGAGGCAGTTTCTCATTCGGGTTCAGTACTTCCGATATGTCTGTCAACTTAGGTGCTGTTGTGCAGGGCGGCGTAGGCAAAGCCCAGATCTTAAGCGGCACAACAAACCATCAGGAAGTCATCGGTGTTACCGCTAACCTCTTCATCTCCGGCGGATACCAGTTCTGATGAGTGTCGGCAGAGTTCTGTGGGGAGTCAAGTCCATCTTCTATGTGCAGGACAGGCAGACTTCCCGACAGTTTAAGTGTGTTATCAAAGGCAAAGTCTTAGATACTGACTTCAATATCAAGAACCGCAAAGAGCGTTCTCCTGTCGTTGCAGGAGACATCGTTGACTACGAGCCGACTTTCACTCCGTCTGATGCAGACGCCATCGGTGAAGGTGTTATCATTGCACGACAAGACCGCAAGAATGAGATCAAGAGGCTCAAAAACAGCGGACGCGATGTCCAGACACTCACCGCCAATATCGACAGACTATTTATTATTGATTCTATTTATAATCCGCCGCTTAGGACATTCTTCATTGACAGGATGATATTCTCCGCAGATGTGATGGCTATCCCAGTCACGATCGTGATCAACAAGATAGATCTGCTTGATGATGCGATAAAAGACTTCTATCATCATATCAAAGAAGTCTATACCGGGTTAGGCATCGACATCATTGAAGTCTCTGCCTCGACCGGGATCGGATTGGACACGCTCAACGACAGGATCGGCTCTCAGACTGTCAGTTTCAACGGGCACTCCGGCGTAGGCAAAAGTTCTCTTATCAAAGCACTGCAGCCGCAGCACACCGACATCAAGATCGGAGACATCAGCCGCAAATACGACCGCGGAACTCATACTACAACTTTCGCACAATTGTATCCGACATCACAGGGCGGTTTCATCACAGATACTCCGGGCATTAGAGAGTTCTCAGTATTCGTGGATTCACCGGAACTTGTTGAGTGGCACTTCCGAGACTTCGATGGCTTTCGTGATGAATGTCACTACCCTAACTGCCAGCACATTGATGAGCCTGATTGTGCTGTTCTGGCAGCAGTTGAACACGGAGATATTGAGCCATTCAGATATGAAAGTTATCTGCGAATGAGAGAGACTATACAGATGCTGAAAGACTCTAAGATATGAAAGATTGTAAAGAACAGCGTTATCGGCATTCTGCCGATAACGCTGTTCTTTTTAATGTTGTTTTTTCTTGGTTATAATCACATTCGGCTTGATCGTCACTCCGCATTGCACAAAATATGCAAATCCCATACCGGCATTAGGATCAGGACGGATACCGCCGGAGACTGCGATCTCAACAATATGATACGGAGCAATCGCAATCGTTGCAAAGGCAATATTATTACCCAAAAATGTTTTGTAATCTCCGCTCGTCATAACGGTAATAGCATTAACAAGTTTCTCAACCTGATATGTGAGACTAAAGTTAAATCCGACTTTGTATTTATCGCCAATGTTTGCATTAAGCGTAAAATGCAGTTTATCATATATATGAGTTGAAATATCAAAATCATTCCCCGGAGCAACGCTTATCTGATATGCCAACTCAAATTTCACATATTCATAATCATCGAAACGCAGTTTAAGCCGACCTCCGAAGAAAAAGTCATCAATTAAAACTTTCTCACCATCTTTTCTCGTCATTCTGTTTGTATACCACTCTGCTATATTATCCTTCTTCAGATGCCGTTTCGCAGAATACATCATATCGAACAGACCTACTCTGTTCAGCTCAGTATCAACCAGGAACTCAGGTATCAGATAAAAATGCTTGAATCGAATAGCCGGACCTAAGTTTGCAGAGAGATTGGTAAACAGGGCAGCCACATTAACACCGCCTGCCAATGTATTGAATTTAGAAGACTCATCGGCAAAATTATACGAAAACGGAATATTTATACCGCCGTTAAGATACAAGTCCAACCCAAAAGACGGCAGGTCAAAGATCGTAAACTCAAGATTGACACTTGTCTGCGTTGGAAAGAACGACTCTTCGTCAGCACCAAATTTTATCAGATCATAAGTATCGGTAAATACCGAAAAACCCAGTTTCCATCTGATACTCTTAGCAGGAGTCATAAATTTCATCGACAGCCCGTATAGTCCGCGAGGCAAAATATCTTCCATATAGATAAATGTCTCAAAACATTTTGTATTGATCTTCGTAACGAATGAATTATGCCTGAAATCATATATCAGTCCGGACGGGTTGAATCCCATAAAAGAGTAATGCCAGCGATCAGACACATCGAAATAATTACCGGCCTGAATAAACGCAGTCTCTGTCGGCTTATCGAAACCATATCGAAGCAGGCTCAACTTCATCAGCAGATCATCGAACATATCAAACACGATACGCCCTGCATCCTCTCCCTGATCAGAACCAAATGACCACGGATTATTGCCGTCAGTCCAATTTGTCCGATTTACTCTATGGATAATATTATTATTATCACCACGAGAAGCGGCAGACATATTGAGATTAGCCGACAGATCAAGATAAAACTCAAATTTACGGTTAAGGAACGCACCGCCGGGCATCCAAGATATATTCACGATATGATCCATATAAGCCATATTGGTTTCCATAAAATAATCAGTATGAAACCTGAATATCCCGCTCAGTACGATCTTGGCAAGTTCCTGTTTCTCTGCCGAAGTCAGATTATTGAAGTTAGCGATGAGGACATCCTGACGCTGTGGATAATGCAGAGTCTCCAGAATGTATGGGATCTCCTTGGGCAGCACCTTCAAATCAAAACTCATCGCATCCTGCCACCACAGCAGCTCCTGCTCGGAGAATACCGCTTTATCACCGGCGAATGTGTCGTATCTGTCCCAACGCTCGGCTGTATCCTGCGAATACTTGACTTTCGACTCGCAGGAGAGTTTCCCGTCGAAGTCATATATCCCTTCATAGACAGTCCCGTCATCTTTGATAAAAGAGATTATGCCGAAGTCGCCGCCCATTGACTGCACTCTGCCATACTCGGACTCGGTTTCAATGCGGACTTTCCTATCGGCGGCGACACGCACACGCCCGTAGTGCAGCTCAAAGTAAAAAGTATCGTGCTCGCTGTCGTAGTCATAGTAGAAGTCTGTCACTTCGCTGACTATTATCCCGACGATCGGCTTACCATCACGCCGGATGACACATTCTATCCGCTGAGCTTCTTCGGTGACTATCGTTGACTGCAGCGGTATCTCCATCCCGACTCTGCCATTGTGCTTAGTCTCCTCGGCATCGTAGAATGTGATATATCCAATATCAGCCGACACAGTGAGGATCTCGGCGTTCACTGCAGGTTCTGTGTCCGCCTGTGCGAAGATACGGATCGCGGAGAATATCATTATCATTGTAAACAAATATCTTATCGCGGCAGTTCTCATTCTACAGAACAAATGACACCTCCACTCCGACGAATTTCTGCAGGTCCGCTCCGTATTTATCGACATCGTAGTTATACTGCTCATTCGACGGATCGATATACTCACTGTCGTTATTCCATGCAGGAGACTGCAGTCCGATCATCATCCGTATCTTCGCAGAGTATATCTGATAGCAGATCCCGAAGTAAAGCCGACAATCTCGCGTCACACTGCGAATGAAGTAGCCGCCGTTAGAGTCTTTGGCTTCGAGATGAGACATCGCTGTCACAAATGAGAAATCCATCGACAAGCCTTTGACAACCACATCACTCATTGTGAATGTCGCTTCGAGTTTGGCAACAGCGTAGCTGCCGACGGAGTTTGTCTCGTCAATGTGAATGTGGTTCATATCGAAGTATGCTCTCGCCGAAAATGAGATATTGTCGTGGAATCCGTAAAATCCCAATCCGACAAGTATAATGAAACTCAGGTCATTATTGGTATTGTCGAACTGCTTCTTGCGAACGATCTGATAGTTCGAGCCGAAGTTGCTTACATTGAAGTCATTAGTCGTCACGATGAATCCGAGATTAACACCGAGCAAATAGCCGGAGTTCTCCAACCAAACGAAACGCCCCTCGACCTCTGCAAGGTTCGCAAGGCTGAATGTCGCAGTGTCGGTATTGATAGTCTTATCATCGTTTAGACCGGACTTCCATAGGAATGCCAGCTCGTCTTTCCAGATAAATCTGAATATCCTGCGGAAACTCCAGCTGAATGTGACAGGAATCGAGAGCCCTATCACAGAAGTCGTGTATCCGTCGGTCTGGATATTTCTGTAAGATGTAAAGTAGTTTCTGTCAGTCGAAGACAGCCGATTAGCCTCGGTTGCATTGAAGTCCATTGCCAAAGCAGTGCCGATATTGAACCTAAAGTTACGCTTAATCTTATGAAAAAACCTAAGCACATCTGCATCAGCATTCATAAGGAATATATCAGGATCGCACAAGTCAGGGATGGAGAAAGACGCAGTAACAGGTATAGCACGGCTGCCCCACTCCGTCAGATGATTGCCGTTAAACCGCATGATGAAACCATTCTCACGATCGATCGGCACAAAAGAAGTGTTGTTGAAATGCTTAACCAAGAGTCCTGTGCCGAAAGTCTGCCACGGCAGCTCGCCTGTCGCAGCATATATAGGATAAGTATCACTGCCGAACCGCAGATAGCGGATCTTATCTATCCATGCAAATGCAGTCGCTGCCGGATTGTCTCGGACAGCCCAGTCGTTAGTCTTAAACTCCGGCTCCATAGTAAAGATGCGAAACCGAATGTTGAACTCCAATGCCATAGAGAACTGCCATATCGAAAAGCCTGTCCGAATGAAGAAAACCTGATAATCAGTCACGCCCAAACCGTCATTAATACCTGTAACACCGAATCCTGTATCGAGCATAAAATCTATGGAAAAAGTCTTGCGTTCATCACTGCTGGCATCTGCAGGACCGTAAGGGATATTGACTCTGAGTGCTGATGCACACAGACAAATCGACAAAAATATAAAAACTAATATTGGTTTGTGCAATCTCATTTCTTCATTATACTATATTATTTGTATTTATGCCACAAAAATTTCCGCAATTTGTGCATTATGGATCATCAGAATGCGTACCAGCAGATACTTGCTCCCAATCTGAACTGACTTGCAACGAAACACAAAGTGCCGTAAGTATCTTTATTATCGGTTACGAACTCAAGCTCCTTGTAATAATTCGGCAGATCCTCGGTCCACTCATTGAGGACATCTTTTACCAGATACAGGCAGTAGAAGCCGACTGAGAATCTCTTAAACTTCACATCAAGTCCGACTTTGGCATGAGCACCGAATGAGATTTTCAGACAATCATTGACATATCTATTCTTATTGGTTAGATCTCTCCAACCTTCAACTGTTTTAATATTATACGGATACAGTCCGAATGTGCCGTTTACGCCGACTGCAATATACGGCATGATCCATTTGGGACAGCGGATACCGACATCAAACATCCCGATAAGATCACAATGTCCGGAAGATATGTTAGTCATCGGCTCGGCGATAATGTCCAACTCACTGAAGAATACATGAGCCAACATACGCATCTGGAAACCGATCTGCATCGCTCCAAGTATATTGCCTGTAATGAGAGACTGCTTCGCAGCAGTCGTTAGATTTTCATCTGTTCCATCTCCGGTAATCCCCTTATAGCCTTTAGTTTTATCTAAAGCCATATTCATCGATTGGACAAAGTTAAACACACTGGCTGAACTTGCAGTGAAACCAACCCCAAGCTGAAACCTCTTCTCGTCATTTTTGCGACTCTTCGCCGATATATTTATAACTGTCAATAATATGAAAAGAGAAATCAAAATGATTGTCTTTTTTGATTTAATCATCCATACCTCCATACAGAACCGTCTCTGTCAATATTTTTCCCTGATGGTATTTCTCTTAATATGCTTACTGTTATTATACTCTTTTTTTTGGTATTATTCAAAAAAAATTAAAATTATTCAAAAAAATTTAGCTTTTATCTGTTTCTATAATTATTTATCGTATTTTTTATGCTATAAATTGATTTTGCAAAGAAATATTTTATTTATTATTGAAAAAACGCTCAGAATGTGATATATTATCTGTATGACAACTGATGATATATATCTATTACTGCGTAATAATCTCACAGGACAAATACGCAATGACATTTTCGACATCATTGAGTCTCGAACCGAGTTTGACGAACAGCGTTTATCAGACTTATCTGACATGTTTACCCTTGATAATGAGAAATACCTGATACTAAATATGCTTAGGTACACGCCATTGTTGCGTGACTTTACAACAGTGGAAGAGTTAGAGCAAATACTTATATCCGATGGTAACCCGA
Source organism: Spirochaetales bacterium (assembly GCA_017540815.1). Classification (GTDB taxonomy): domain Bacteria; phylum Spirochaetota; class GWE2-31-10; order GWE2-31-10; family MWDO01; genus RGIG6909. Next base: position 11,912 of record JAFYAI010000106.1, on the reverse strand, counting down.
GTGAGGAATACGCCTACTACCCGTCATTCGATGCCGGTCTAATCGCTAAGATGATGGTCAAAGGCTTATTCCCGATGGCGATGGAACTCAGCGAAGGATCATTTCTGCCGATAATGCGTCATCACGACTACAAATGCGTCATAAGGTTTGACACCGATTGTTTCAGATATCACAAAAGTATCCGCCGCTATGCCCGCAAAATGCCGCATCTCACATTATGCTTCGACAGGGATTTTATGGGAGTGGTCGACGGCATCAAAACATCATATCGGAACGAAGGAACATGGCTTGCTCCAAAACTTGTCGCAGCTTATAAAGAAATCTTCGATCACAATGACGATGACACCTACCCTGTGAAAGTCCATTCTGTCGAAGTCTATGACGGAGACAAACTCGCAGCAGGAGAGATAGGATTTATATCGGGTGACATATATACCAGTCTGTCAGGATTTCATCTTGTCCCGAATACAGGCAGCATTCAGATGGCTGCACTCGGCACATATCTGCAGCAGAATGGATTTTCACATTGGGATCTCGGTATGCAGATGGATTACAAATGGGAATACGGCAGCTTACAGGCTGACAGAGAAGCTCAAGCCTTTATCTACAGAAACTGTCCGATGCCATGCCTGCCGCTGCCGAAGAACAAGATTCTAATCAAAGATTTAATATAATAAGAGCAAAATCTCTTTTTTTTATATTTTTAATAATCCCTTGACCTTCTTAGTTAATTCCGCAATATTTATCGGTTTCGATACATAATCATCCATACCGGCAGACATACATGCGTCTTTCTTGCCTTTCATCGCATACGCCGTCAATGCAATTATCGGGATATGGATGTCACTGCCCGTATCACGCTCATAGTCTCGTATGATCTTAGTCGCCTCAAGTCCGTCCATCTCAGGCATCTCTATATCCATAAGGATGATGTCATATTGACCGGTCTTAGCCTCGCTTACAGCCTCCTGCCCTGTACTGACAGACTTAACAGAGTATCCCATTTTCTTCAGGAGGATCGTCATAAATTCCTGATTGACATAGTTATCTTCGGCAAGCAAAACATTCACACCACCGGAATGAATAGTCTCCAGCACAACCGGCTGAACTGTCGCCTGCCCTGTATGAGTTCTCACCGGAGTATCAGAGAATATAGTATCGATAAGCATAACGAGTTTCTCATAGTCAATCGGCTCATCGAATGTAACTATCTCATCATCAGAATACTTCTGCACGAACGAAGCCACACTATACATAAGCGAATTGATCACTATAATGCGGTTATTCGTCACATTATACAGCCACTCCAGCCGATTGAGCCGATACTCCGGTTCTCTGGCGATGTCGAACATCACTATAGTCAGATCAATGTCGGCTTTATTCAGAACCGTGATATACTCGGCTTCATCCGAGGCAGTCCATACACTCGCTCCGAACTCACTGAGATACTCAGTCATCTGCCTGTCCGCAGTTCTGCTCTCACTATAAACAACAATGTTTATTCCGATCAGGCGATTCTTGCTGACATCAGGCAGCATGCCGTCAAATCCGAAATTGATAGTCCATATAAACTTCGAGCCGACACCGATCTTGCTCTCCACACGAATATCACCGCCCATCATCTGCACGAGTCTCTTAGAGATAGCCAGCCCCAGACCGGTGCCGCCGTATTTGCGTGAGGTAGAACTGTCTGCCTGAGTAAAACTCTTAAACAGCTTGCCTATCTTGTCTGACGCTATGCCTATACCTGTATCGCTGACAGTGAACTCCACTCTCAGATTATGCAGAGCCGCTTCCTGCAGATGAACTGACAGTTCGACTTCACCCTTATCAGTGAATTTGATCGCATTGTTAATAATATTGACCAATATCTGGCGAAGTCTCTTAGAGTCACCTGACAACATATCAGGTATGTGCGGATCAATAGTATATGACAGATTAATATGTTTCTGAGCGGCTTTGAAATAAAACTCCTCAATGATCTTGCCGATCAACGCACCGAAATCAAAAGTATCAATATCTATATCCAGCTTACCTGCCTCAATCTTGGAGAAATCAAGAATATCATTGATGATGCGGAGCAGACTGTCAGCCGAGCGTTGTGCAAGATTAAGATAATTGAACTGCTCAGGAGTAAGCTCTGTCGTGTTGGCGAGGTCGAGCATCCCCATAATACCGTTAATCGGTGTGCGGATCTCGTGACTCATTATAGCAAGGAACTCACTCTTGGCATTATTCGCCTTCTCAGCATCATCCTTTGCTTTCTGCAACTCATTCTCGAAATGCTTTCGTTCCGTAATGTCTGTGAATACAGTAATCAGTTCCGGCAGATTCTCAAAGATCGATACATTCGCACGCACGAGGAATGTCTTACGCATTCGCGACTTGGTGTACATATCTATCTCAAACTCCTGCACAACTTCACCCTCAAACAGCCGGCGAACATTCCTAATGAAGATAGGCTTATACTCATCACAGATGAAATCGACTACATTCTCACCAATCAACTCATTCGGAGCATAACCAACGATAGTCTCGACTGATATATTGACGAACTGGATCTTCTCATCACGCAACCGCATGATAATCTCAGGCAGCTGAGAGATCAGCCCCCTGTATCGTGCCTCACTCTCCCGCAGAGCATTCTCTGTGATACGCCGCTGCAGCTCGATCGACACCTGACTGACGAAGTTCTCGATGATAGGTATATTCTGCAGAGCTGTATTATTCTTCGTGAATATCGTGATCATACCGAATAGTCTGTCATTCTTGGATAATCCCATATAATAAATATCGCCGAGGTGCATCTTCTCAGTCAGATAATTAGTGATAGTCCGGTCAATCAGCCCTCCGCAGAAACGATACAGACCTTTGGTAAACTTACTCAATCTGTCAGTCATGAAATAACGGCGATGCCGCTCCGACACATTGACAGTCAGTCCGTTCGTCTCCATTCGGAGCGTCTTATCCAGCAAAGCAGTATCCGCTTCGTTAGCCTCGATCTCATCTATGAAGAATGAACTGTCTGCATTATTGAACTCTGTCGCGATTATAAGACTGTCGCCGGCAAGTTCTCGGAGATTTTTGCGGATAAAGTCGAATACATCCTCTTCATTGGACAGCTGCAGCAGCTGATTGGTTCTCTGATATATATACTCCAGCGACTGACTGTAGTCCTTAATGCGGGCTTCAGCCAATTTACGCTCAGCTATCTCATCTTGGAGCATACTCATCTGTCGTATATCCTGACAGATCATAAGGATGCCGGTCGTCTCGGCGAACTCATTCTGCAGGAGTGAACATGATATAACGATAGGAACTCGCTTGCCATCCTTAGTGAACAGCACAGAGTCTGACAAGTAAGAGTTGATCTGCCGCTTAGTCATCTTCCGCATCTTGTCTGCAAAGTCATCCGAGATCTCCATTACCGTCTCAATATGCCTGCCGCTCATCTCATCACGGGTGTAACCTGTCGTATCGAATACGCGATCATTTGTGCGGACAACAATATAAGAACGATCCACAAGGATAACCAGATCATTCATCTTCTTGAGGACAGAGTTAAGCGTCGTCTCCGAAGATATATGAGTCCTGCCATACAGCCGCACAAACAGGACAACCATCAGTATCCAGATACCGTTGCAGCTGCCGGAGCATGCAAGGAACGGAGTCCCGAATACAATAGGCATAATGAGATCAAACAGCATCACACATAATACCGGCAGCACATTGATAGAGACCGTGGCACTGAACATTATATTAAACTTGCCGCGCTCTGTTCTATGCATTCTTCGGAATACAAAAAATGATATTATAATCGATGATATAATCAGCCAAAGGAACATAACGACATTAAAAACTTTAATGCTCACCGGCAGCGGTCCAAATCCGACATCACTCCAATCTATGATCAATGAAAATATCCAGCAAAACGCAGCAAATCCATAATCAAACAGCAAGAATACAATCGGAGCGGCATAGCGTCGGATCTTTTCGCGGTAAACCATTCTGAGCAGATAGTTATGTTGTATCGGGAAGAAGAAAAACAAACCAAAGAGCAGGACTCTGTACATAAAATCATAGTAGTCTGATAATCTATACAAATATATAAACTGCCCAACAGTCCACAGCAACAGACATCCTACCGCACTGAGCAGCAGCAGCGAATTCTTAGGATTCTTGGTTATGTATTTGATATTTATCATAACGAAGAAAATCAGACACAAAGATATAAATATCATTATCTGCCAAGTCATTATTGCCTCTTTAATCACAATGCCATTTTCAACCCAAGTTTCAGTGTATAGCCCTTTATACCGTTCTCCCAGAAATGATCCCACCTGTCACGCGACAGTCCCATATCAGGTGTAAGCCTCAGCCGCCATTCTTTGATCCAAGCCACCATCAGCAGTGACGAGATAAGCATCGGCAGCGACACCGCCAAACATGCAAGTCCGCTGACCATCAGTGCCAGAACCGAAACAGGAGCATATCCGTAATACCATGCCGCTGTCGTTATGACACCCGGGATAAACAGTGCCGTTCCAAGTCCGGTCAGCGACGAGTTTACTCCGATGAATACACGAAACATCCTGAGTTTAGTAACATAGAGCATCAGTTTGCTGATGTGAGCCTCGTCTTTTCTGTCATTCTGTTTGAAAAGGCTCCTGCCTTTAAGATACACTGTCACTCCTGCGATAACAGGCACAACGAACAGCGAATCAATAATAACAGCGGCTGTAAGATTCTGCTGAGAATTACCTATTCTGTCAGCAAAGAAAACATTTACAGCAGTCATCGTCAAAAATGGAAATACCGACTCAGCAACAATCGTCTGCCCGACAAACATATATCGCAGACTCTGCTTATAATTGCGGATCTCCCTGTCAGATGCGAATGAAGAAGTACAGATTGCACAACAAATAATCAAGCAAACCAATCTTTTCATACATTGCATTGTATCACATTTTAAGCAAAAAATAAAGAAGATTTATTTCTTGACTATAAAACAAATTTTTTTTATACTCTGAAACGAAAATGAAAAAAGGAGGTTTCCTATGAATAAATGCAAAATCAGCCAATTCGGTTTTATACGCACTGCAGCGGCTATCCCTGTCAATCAGATAAGATGTCTGGAACAGAATCAGCAGAATATAGTCTCGATGATTGCCGAGGCTCAGAGCAGCGGTGCATCGGTTATCGCATTCCCGCATTTAGCACTGACAACATCTTCATGCGGAGATGCTTTATTATGCGGCAGTTTAATCTCGGAATGTGAAGAATCGATCGAGTTTATATTGGAGCAAACTTCAGATCTATCAATCATCTCGGTTGTAGGAACACCTCTTTTTATCGACGGGAGATTTCGCGAAGCATATACCATTCTATACAAAGGCAGCGTATTGGGCATCGCCTCTGCTGAAGATGATGTCGCAGCACATCTTGTCAGATTCCTCGATCAGAATGTGCTCTTCGGCTCTAATATCACATTCTGCTGTGAGAATATGCCGTCATTGACACTGTCAGTTATGTCAGGCAGAGCATTCTTCTCACAGGCAGCACTGCCGAATGCCAATATCATCATAGTTCCGGATGCGTCACCGGCTCTGATCGGTCAGACTGCATACCACCGCAGCATTGTCAAGGCTCTGTCAGCACGAAGTGCATCTTCCATAGTATATGTCAACGCCGGATTTGGTGACTCTGCGACAGACTATGTGTGTGACGGCGACAGTTTCATCTGTGAGAATGGGACAATACTATCAGAGAGTCTGCGATATGCACAGGGCAATCAGATCATATATGCTGACATTGATACGCAGATGATATTTAACGAGCATATCAGCGACGGCAAAGATCACAATGCCAATGTTACATTCAAGATGGATTTCCCAATCACAGAATTAACCCGTATAATAGATCCGGCTCCGTTTGTGCCGTCAGACAAAGCACAGCTGACAGTCCGCTGCAACGAAGTGATGAAGATAATGTGCGGCTCATTGGTTAAGAGGCTGCAGAGTCTGCCTACCGGCACAAAATGTGTCATCGGAGTATCAGGCGGTCTTGACTCGACACTGGCACTGCTCGTCATTCAGCAGACTCTGACGCTGCTGGGCAGACCGCTGACAGATATGCTCGCCGTTACAATGCCGGGATTCGGCACGACTGCCAAGACACGCAACAATGCCGTCGAACTCTGCAAAGCTCTCGGCATCCCTATCGAAGAACACACTATCACGGATATATCCAAGCTGTTGCTCGCTAAAGTCGATCAGCCGCTATATGAGACTGATACAGTATATGAGAATGTGCAGGCTCGTGCAAGGACTTATCTGCTGATGACTATCGCCAACAAGATCGGCGGCATCGTCATCGGCACGGGCGACCTGTCCGAGATTGCACTCGGCTGGGCAACTTATAACGGCGACCACATCAGTATGTATAATGTCAATGCCGATGTGCCTAAGACACTTATCAAGCAGATTGTATATATGGCAGGAGAACAGAACAGCGATAAGACGGCCGGGCAAATCCTCAAAGATATAGCCACTCAGCCGATCTCGCCTGAACTGCTCCCGGCAAAGGATAATCAGACAGATCAGACTGTTCAGGCGACAGAGTCGATCATCGGACCTTACGAACTGCATGATTTCTTCCTTTATAATATCGTTCGCAGGAAGTGTTCCAAAGAAAAGACTTCATTCTTGGCGGAAGCGGCATTCGCAGACAAATACAGTAAAGAAACGATCGACAAGTGGCTTGCTGTATTCCTGAAGCGGTTTGCACAGAATCAATGGAAGCGCGACTGCAGTCCCGGAGGACCTCAGATCGGCACGGTCAATCTCTGTCCGCGAGGCGGTTGGAATATGCCGGCTGATATTATTTTATAAATTATTGTTTTATTTTTCGCACAATTGTGCTATAATATGCCATCAAATATGTCATCAGTGGAGGATACAATGTCTGCAAAAGTTTTAATCCTGACAGGATACGGAATAAATGCCGAAAAAGAATTAGCGTGGGCTTTCGATAAAGCCGGCGGTCAAACGAATATCAAACATCTGGAAGATGTTATTGACAATCCGTCGATACTTGACGATCATCAGATATTGGCATTCCCCGGAGGATTCTCCTACGGAGATCACATTGCCAGCGGTAAAGTCTTCGGCAACAAGATTAAGTTCACAATTTTCGAGAAAGTTCAGAAGTTCATCGACAGCGGCAAGCTGATTATCGGTATCTGCAATGGATTCCAGATTATAACCAAACTCGGACTTGTGCCGAACTGCGACGACAGGTATGAGCAGGTCGCAAGCCTTATCGAGAATGACTCTGCTCATTTCGAGGATCGCTGGGTATGGCTGCAGAATACCAATCCGAATTCAATTTGGCTCAAAGACATCGACAAGATCTACCTGCCGATCCGCCACGGCGAAGGCAAGTTCATCGTAAAGAATGACGAAGTGCTGAACACGCTCAAAGCTAACGGTCAGATCGCACTGCGATACATCGATATTAACAATCCGACTGCTCAGAATGTGCCTTATCCGGCTAATCCTAACGGTTCAGTCGATAATATCGCTGGCATTACAAATAAATCGGGCACTGTATTCGGACTTATGCCGCATCCGGAAGCATTTATCTTCCCGGAAAATCATCCGAACTGGACAGAAGGTGTGCATAACACTCCGCTCGGCTTGAAGATTTTCGAGAATGGCGTTAATTATTTCAAATAAAACATAAGCAATATGAACATTCAGCCAAAACCGGCATGGCTTCGCAAACCTATAGTCCTGTCGCAGCATGACGACCTGAACGCACTCATCGGAGACTTGCACCTCAACACGATCTGCAAGGAAGGATTGTGCCCCAACATCTCGGAATGTTACAGGCATAAGCAGGCGACTTTCCTCATACTTGGGACGAACTGTACCCGGCAGTGCCGATTCTGCAATGTGACCAAAGCAAAGCCACTGCCTGTCGAAGACAATGAGCCGGCTCGCGTTGCCGAGGCTATAGCCAGAATGGGACTGCGATTTGTCGTGATCACTTCTCCGACCCGCGATGATCTGCCTGACGGCGGAGCTGCTCATTTTGCCAAAACTGTGACGGCTATCCGCGATAAAACTCCCAATGTCGGCATTGAGATACTCATCCCTGACTTTATGGGGCGGCACGAGAGTCTCGACATTGTGAAAAAAAGTCACCCGCTCATCATCAGTCATAATCTGGAAACAGTGAGCCGTCTCTACGAAGTCCGCAAAGGTGCAGACTACAAACGCTCGCTGAATGTGCTGGCATACTTAGCTGACAATGACGGCAGCATCAAAACCAAATCAGGCATTATGCTCGGACTCGGCGAGACCAAAGACGAAGTTGTCGCTCTCATGCACGACCTGCTCACCGTCGGCTGCCGTCTGCTAAGCATCGGACAATACTTGCAGCCAAGCAAAGCCCACTACCCCCTGCAGGAATACATCCGCCCGGAAGTCTTCGACGAATATAAACAAATCGCACTTGACATGGGATTCACCGCTGTCGAGAGTGCTCCGTATGTGCGGAGCAGCTACATGGCGGAGAGATATTTGAAGTGAAAAGGGGAAAATGGGGAAAAAAAGAAGTTTGCTTGGCAAACTTCTTTTTTTCCCCATTTTTACAGTTAAAAATTTAATTAGCAGTCTTAACCTTTGCAAGCCGACCTGTAACAGTGACAGTGACTTTTTTGCCCTGATACTTAATGACATACTGCGGGAAGAGCAGCATATCAAAATCGCGATATTTCTGCAGAGCTTCAGCAACCGTAAGAGCTTTAAGAGACTCCAATGAGTCAATCTTTTTTCCGACTTTTCCGACCTTATCATAAGTAATAATATCACCATAGATAAGATCCTCGCTGTCAAGATTAAGCGAATACGGAGTCTCTCTTGACAATCCACCGTAAGTCGCACAACCCGACAAACCAACCGATGCGATTAATGCACTCAGCATTAATACAGTAACTAAACCTTTGTGTTTCATATTAAACACTCTCCTTAAATATTTTTTTTGATTGCTTCTAAGAAGAATCATTTAGATTGTTCTGTCAAGAACAATCTAAATGTGGTATACCACATTTCAAATTTTTACAAAAAAAATCGGGATTTTGCTTTCGCAAAATCCCGATTTTTTCCATTATTATGAATTGTGCATTGTGAATTATGAATTGTTCACACCACACATTCCACGATCGTCTTATCTCCGATTGTGATTTCCTTTATCCCGGACTGTTTATTTTGATTGAAACAGAAACTAAGCAAATATCCTTTATTAATATGATAATAATCAAGATACTCGGTCAGCTGCTGCTTGCCGCGTTGATTGTAAGTGTCGCCGTGCCATATCTTCATCTCGATAACAAACCGCTCACCGTTATAATCGACCACCAGGTCCATACGGCGTTCATTGCGAGTCTGAGCTTCGATATAATAATTGCCAACCCCGTTAATGATTGGTTTAAGCTAAAACAGGAAGAACTTCCGCCCCTGCTTCTCGATGAACCGCTCGTCTTTGCTGTCATATATCTCGTTAAAGTGTATCGCAAATCGTTCAAGCACGGCTGTCATATTCAGCCTGCCGTTAGTGATGAACTCAGGCTTGTCTTTGGAACCTTGCGATATGACCTCGCCCTGCGGTTCAAGCTGCATCTCATTAACGAACAGATTGTAGAACCACACCTCGAATATACGGCAGAACACCTGCACTTGTCCTGCTTCATTACGCTTGACGAAGTTAAACATAGCAGCAAGATTAATCGTCTTGTCATAGGCATTGAAAGTAAATGCCCGCCCTTCGTAGAGCATTTGAGTCAGCATTTCACGCAGTCCGACGAAATCGTCCAGTTTTTTCCGCATATCGTCGAATAATGTATTTTGTTCGTTGAGCAAATGCTTAACCGCATCAAGCAGCCCCTGCTCATCCCAGCGGCGATCAAGATCCTCGTCGATAATCTTGCAGAGGCGACTCACCAGGAACGGATAACCGCTCGTGTAGTCGTATAACAGTTGTGCCATCTTTGCACAGTCCATACCGATATGATGATCAGACTCGTAATCTTCCAGCATCCCGCAGATGCCGTCAGGCATCAGATCCATATTGACTTTGAACTCAGACGCTATATTCCAGGGTGAGTTATACTGATGCTCGGCATCGGGCCGCATCTTGAGTTTGAGATTCTTAATGTCATACACTCCGGCAAGTATCACGCTGTAGAATGTGGGAAGTTTCCCGTTTTTCAGATATTTATCTCTTAACAATCCTAAAAATTTGATAAACGACTCATAATTGCCGGCCTGATCGACCTCATCAATTATGATTACAATAGGACGATTATTTGTTTTGCAAAAATTTGTTATTGCGATAGAAATATCAGCTTCGGATTCCATAGGCGGCAAATTCATAATAAACTGCTTTGCCTTGTCACTAATATTTACAACCAAATCAAACTCAATATCTTCTTTGAGACATTCAAAGAAATAATTGCCGACAGACTCAATTGTGGCAAAAGAACTGTCACCTGATCCCTCGAAACTGATCGAGAATACGCAATAATCCTGCTCCAGCAGGTCAGTCAGTGCCTGTATCGTCGTAGTCTTGCCGTACTGCCGTCCGCGATTGATACAGAAATATTCGCCGCGGTCTACCATTTTCCTTATCTCGGCGACCCTCTGCGAAATATCTACCATATAATGTTTGTCTTTATAGCACTTGCCGGTTACATTGAAGAATTTTTCCATAGATATATTATAACAAAAATAACTGAAAAATCAAGAGATTTTTCAGTTATTTTTGCATAAACCAATCTTGACAAACCAATAAAAATATACTAACATTCTTATATGGGAGGGACACTGACAATGGCAGCTTTTATCCTTGTAATGTCTAATATTATCATCATGCTGGGCGGATATATCATTATCAACTATCGGCTGAGAAGACGCTATATCAATGAAGAGATCCTTAACAAGATCAAATCTGATATATCAACCATGATCCGGCAGATGAACGAAATAACAGAGCGGAATGTCGAACTTGTCAAAACAAGCCGCAATGAGCTAAACGGTTTGGTAAATGAGAAAGAGTCGCAGGTTACAGAAATGCTTCTGAACATTGAGAAGAAGATCCGTCTGCTTGATGATAAGATGAAGCAGTTCAAACAAAACATTCCACAGCAGTGGACAGAAGTGAATGTCTCTGTTCCATTAGACAACAGTGGGACTGATTATCATTCAAATCACACTCCAACAAAATCGGCTGAAACATACAGTTACATTGATGTATTGAATAAAACACGCAATGCAGCAGAAATCAAACGGCAGGAAGAAGAAGAAGAGAAGAAAAAGCAAAAAGAACTGGAAGATAAATTAGCGGCTATGGAGATCCCGGACAAAATATGCTATCTTGCCGAGATAGGCAAGTCTCATGCCGAGATAAAGAAAATGCTCGGCGTTTATGAAAATGAGATTGAACTGGCTCTAAGTCTGTACAAGTCGAGGTTACACAATGATTCGCTGTAACGACCAATATGAAGATAACCGTCGGAAACTATTTCCAAATGTTGCTGACGACGAATGGACAGACTTTCATTGGCAGCTGCAGCACCGCATTACAGACAGAGCCTCACTAAATACTCTGCTTGATACAGATTTCTCATTCAGCGATGAACTGCGGTTTGCACTGACTCCGCATTTACTCGCTCTTGCCAATGACTACAGCCGTGAGAATGCTATTCTGCGACAGGTTATCCCTGATGACCGTGAAATGAGCAAAGCGAAGAGTCTGACTCTCGATCCGTTTGATGAGCAGATAAAAAGTCCGTTATGTCGGCTGGTCAAGCGGTATCCTGACAGGATCTTGGTTCTCACAACAAATATGTG
>JAFYAI010000105.1 GCA_017540815.1 Spirochaetales bacterium | reverse complement strand
TTCGGTTAAGGCCGACTTTGCTTTCAGCAACAGAAACTATTTCTTCCCGTTTAGTCATAATTATTCCCCCTTGTCATTCTCATCTTTTCCTTTATCGGTTAATTGTTTCAGGGCCTTTTTCAGCACTTCCGGCACTGGAATGCCGATCAACACAGCGTTTTCTAATATCGATATTCCTTCGTTGCCTATGTAAAACATCAAGGCCGCCGACATGATGATCGACTTGTCACCGATCACGTGCTCGTCGATAATGTGGCAGATGCTGACGAGACACAGAATCATGATCTTTTTCGCGATGCCTTTGAATCCGGCAGCACTCGACAGCTCCCGCAGGTAGATTGCTTTTATCCAGCCTGTGACGTAATCTATGCACATCATAAATATTAAAGCCTTGAATAAGCCGGTCATTTCGCCAAAACAGAATCCGACAACAGCTCCTGCAAAAATCGATATTCCATGTACTGTGTCTTTCATCGTCTCACCCACTTTAATTTTTCACCGCTGTGGTTGCGTTTTCCTTAAACACAAGACGGTTTGATGTTGTTATTTCCGTGATAAAATATTTATAATCCATTTTTATCACCTCCATAATATCATAATAACTAATATATATTGTATCATTCAACACCATCTTTTCAGGAAAAGAGAAAAAGGCCGGCATACGAGGATGCCGACCTTCATCATTTACAAGGAGACTCTAATTGACAGATAAGAGTCCGTTAACAGTTTATCATAGATGAGGTGGGATGTCAAGTTTAATTTTACAAAAGAAAAAGCACACTGCCGATAATGGCAATGTGCTTTAAATATTTATTCTTTTTTTTCTTCTTGATCTTTATCTGTAAGAACTTCCACATTCTTTAAGATCAAATTAGATATTATCATTATTACTATGAACAATATAATGACAATCCCAACAATTAAAGCCAAAATCATAATGAAAACCTTCCTTAAAAGCAGAATAAAAAAGATTACGTTTTCTATATGATTAATTATAATTTATACTACATTAAAAATCAAGTACAAAATAAGATTTTGGTTTATCAAGACATTGTTTCGTGATTAGCAAGATATGCAAGATAAGCTTCTTTATTACCTCCGTCTTGAACAACTCCAGTATATCCATTTCCAATATCCTGAGTTGCTATTGCGTCATAATCATCGGCATTTGTTGCAGGTATAATATAGCGTTTTGTCGCATCGGTGAATTTAACCTTCTGCTTAAATGCAATTGCTGATCCGCTTGCATTCTTAACGTATCTATGTATATTACTGTCTGCAAATGGGTTTTTAAAGTAATAAAGTCCTGTCAAACTCTTTACTGTGTTAGTGTCGCCCTGCGTGAAATACTGCATCGCAACGAAATCGGTGTTATTATTGATAAGTTCGACATTCCAACACATAAAGCCTAAACCATATTGATCAATAAATGCAATCTTAATAAAATGACATTTATTATTTTCGAGAATAGCATTTTTTCTGACAACCTCTCCGTTACCATAAACGCCAATCCAGTCACATACACAATTTCTGACTATGAATTCGCCACCGTTTTCATTATTGTAATTATTATAATTCGACGGAAGTGAGTGAGTATAAATATAGCCATTTGTGTTCACATTTTCAATAATAATTTTCTGACCTTCGTGAGTAGCAAGGTTAATCGTACCTAAACTTGCATCCATTTTGTGATAATAGTCGTGATCCGGTTCAAAAGTTTCCTCTGTGCCATAACTAATAGCCGTTACATCATGGAAATAAATCTCACCATTCCAAGAAGGATTGTCAAGATGTAATGCGCCTTTGACATTATTGGTTACTATTGTGAAATTGCAGACCTCGGCTTTTCCACTGAAACCATTAACCTGCTGAAATGCATTTTTTACAGCTGATTTTTGCTCTGGCTCAAATCGAATTATTGTTCTCGCCTTATCTGAACCTTTTATTGTTACATACGGTTTGATCGGAATAAAATCAATTCCGTCATTTGTGATGTCATACTCACCTGCATCAACTAAAACTACATATCTTTTATCTTCGGATGCATCGGTTATTGCGTTTACCGCATCCTGAATCTTGGTGTATGATCGCTGCGAACCAACATTAACTATTATTGGATCTGCTGAATCTTCTGATAACTTCACATTAATATACTCAGCACCCATGATTTTTATAGAATTTTTCATGAGTTCCTGCGCGGTATCAACCGTTAATATGCGGTTATCAGTATACTTAACACCAACTCTGAATAATGTGTTTGCCGGCACTTTATAGCATTTATCATTTCCATAATACGTCTGATCTGTCGGCACATAAGAAAGATACCAAAGATATTTTGACGTGTCGGGATTAACTATATATACATCTTTATCGAACTGCATATTAAAAGATGTTACATATTTAAAATCTTCATCAAACCAGTTTGTAGGCTGATAAGTTGGAACGACACTATAACTTCCTAATCCCCACGGCTTTCTAAAAGTATAGTCAGTTGAATCTTCACTCACACCATAATGTGAAAAAGCATTTAATGATTTATTAGCAAATCTTGCAATAAATCTTGACGGTCTGTAAGTTGTTAAATAAATAGTTGCAGGGTATGTAAATGTAAGAGAATATTCGCTATTCATCACATTATCGTTTAAACGTTCTGAAAATCTTACAGCAGTTTCATTATCATACTTAAACCATGAGAAGTAATGCGATATATTACAGAAATAATATGTACCGGCTTCAACTCTGAAAGCAGAATATGTCGCATACTCATCATCTGGTACTGAGCCCTGAACATCGATTGTGTTATAATATTTGCCTACACTAAGATTATCAGAATCAATATTTTCATATCGTAATTTGCTATAGCTGTTTTTTAGACCGTTAATCTGATCTCTTACCGCATCACCTGCTGAACTTGCTGTTGTTCCGTCAGACTTAACGCGTATATCCGTTAACTCCGCGTCGCCTGTTGTGCTTCCTTCCGGAAGTGCTACAATGTTATCAATACGTGCTGTCTGCGTTGCAATGTCAGTTTCGTTCTGCGCAACACGTCCTGTGAGTGCCGATACTGTCGATGCATCAGCCTTTGTAGCTAACCCACTAACCAAACTACTGTTTTGTTCGTCCAGTGCTTCCTTGATAACCTTATTCTGCACCGGATTAGTGCTTGTCGTACTCAGGGATGAATCTACTGTTGTTTTATTCGCCTGAGCTTCTATACCGGCGAGTTTGTTTTTCTCTGTGGTTGTATAATCATTCGTACTAAGTCCCTTGCCTGTTTCTTTATCGACCTTGCCGGCAAGTCCACTGGTTACGTCTGAGGTGTTGGCTTTTGAATTAAGTGCTGTCTGGAGTCCTTCAACGTTTTCAATCTTTGTTGCAGGATAGATGTCGTTCACGTTGCCGTTATCGTCTTTAATGTGAACGAGAGCATTCATGCTTGCCATATCATTTTCCTCCTTTATATTCTCTATGTTTCTGTTCCATGTTGAATCAGAAATAAAGCTTTCTCCACTGATATTTGATTCAAGAAGTGCTCTGAGGATAAATGTAGCATCTGTCTGAACGAACTTTGAGCCGCCGTCAGACTGGTCAACGTCTCCGTTGCGATGTGACATTTCGATGTAGGTATCAGGGAATTTTTTCTTCCCTTCCTCGGTGATGAGCTCCTCAAGAATTGAATTACTGCCTGTTGACTCTAAGAGTGATTCTCTGAGTATAATTGTGGCATCGACCTGAGTGACTTTTCCGTCAAGATCGACGTCGCCTCTGAGATAATCCCCGTCAGAAGTTTCGTTACTTACTGTTTCTGTCAGATCCTGCTGTTCATCTTCGATCACAGCCGAAACCGGATTTGATTCTGTTGCTGTAATTATTGTCTGTGCTGATGGGAACGTAACGTCTGCCATCATTGCAAGAGCTATAACGACTGCTGCTACTCTTCTTATTTTTCCTGTCATTTTTAAATAACCCCCGTTTTTAGATATTTTTGTTTATATATA
>JAFYAI010000104.1 GCA_017540815.1 Spirochaetales bacterium | reverse complement strand
TTGAGAGAGTATTCTTCACGGGTATGGTTATGGATCTCAAAGGCCGCAAAATGAGCAAGTCTCTTGGCAATGGTATAGATCCGTTTGAGGTTATCGACAGACACGGAGCGGATGCTCTGCGATATACGATGATCGCCATCGTCAGTCCTAATCAGAACCTTAAACTCGGTTTCCCGAAAGAAGGTGACACAACGACTCTTGACTCATTCGAGATAGGCAGCCGTTTCGCTAACAAGATTTGGAATGCCGCTCGGTTTATTCTGATGAATGTCGATGACAGATTTGTGCAGTCTGACATTCAGAATATAAAAACGAAAGACATCTTTGACCGCTGGATACTTGATGAACTCAATCACCTGACGAAGCGAATCAATAATTGTATGGAGAAGGCGAGATTCAATGATGTGGCTCTGGAATTGCAGCATTTCTTCTGGGATATGTACTGCGATTGGTATCTGGAGATTATCAAGGGCAGGATATTCAGCACTGATCAGGGGGTTAAGAATGAGGCATTGTCTGTTGCTCTGTATGTGCTGACTCAGTTCCTCAAACTCCTCCATCCTGTTATGCCGTTTATCACAGAGGAGATATATCAGAAACTGCCTGCTCACGGATTGTCTATAATGACAGAGGATTATCCTGAGTATAACAGCAAGATGAACTATGCTAAGGACAAGGCTAAGACTTATAAATTCTTTGAAACAGTTCGCCTGATTCGTCAGATCCGCGGTGAGAATAATATCCCTCCGGAGAAGAAAGCACCGATCATTATTAAGACATCAGATGCTGATCTGACTGCATTTGCAAAAGAGTACGGTGCTCAGATGATGTCTCTGTCGAAAGGTGCGAGCCTTACTGTTGCTGCTGATGCTGCCAAACCTGCAGATGCTGCAAGCAGTGCCAATCAGTTCTGTGAAGTGTACATACCGCTCGACGGCATTGTTGATAAGGAGAAGGAGCGTGCAAGACTGGAGAAAGAGTACGCTAAGGTAAAAGCTGACTTCGACAAGACTAATGCCAAGCTGAACAATGCCAACTTCACGGCGAAAGCTCCTGCCGAGATCATAGAGAAAGAGAAAGCGAAACTTGAAGAGTTTCAGCAGAAGATGAACAGTTTGGCAGTTATGCTTGGTAAATGAGTTAAGGATTAAGAATGTCTATTTTTTCATTATTTTCTCAGTCATTAACCAAAGAGACTTATGTGTTTTTCGATACGGAGACGACAGGACTGTATCCTTTGATGGGGGATAGGATCATCGAGATAGCGATGATCAAGACTAAAGACGGTAATAAGGTGGATGAACTGCAGTTGATGATCAATCCGGGTAAGCCTATACCGCCGGAAGTCACCAATGTCAATCACATCACAGACGATATGGTTCGCAGTATGCCGCAGTTTAACGATGAGATCGCGGATAAGATACTTGATTTCATAGATGACGCTGTTCTTGTAGCACATAATGCCGCATTCGATATAGGATTCTTGTCGTATGAGTTTGCACGGCTCGGTCGTGTGTGGATAAAGTGGAGTGCAGTTGATACATTGCAGGCTGCGTATAAGGCTCTGCCGTCTCTGCCCAAGAAAAATCTCGGAGCGTTGTGCCGATATTATAACCTTGTGTCCAAAGATGAGGCGGAAGGATTTCATCGGGCTTTGTTCGACACTGAGTGTCTGCAGAATGTCTTCTATAAAATGATGGACAATGAGCAGGAGTTTATGAGCAGGGATATTGATTATCTGATAAATAATTACGGTTTTACAGGCAAGAATATGAATGCCGATATACCGGCAATATTGCGTGATGCAATGATAGATCATCGTGTGATAGATGGTCAGTATAAGCGGCGAGACGGCAAGATCGTCGATCTGTCAGTGAAACTGCTCGCTCCTGTATGGGCTCAGTCTAAGTCTAAGAAAGAGAAGTGGTATCTGCTCGGAGAGACAACTAAGAATAACAACATTGTTGCATTGGTTTGTCAGAATTTTTTGAATTATAACTAAGGAGTCTTATGAATATCCTGTTAGTACATTTCGGCAAGAACGCACTGTTGGATCAATCCCGCAAATCATTCTCTAAAGCATTGTATGCCAAAGGGCACATTGTCAAAGAACTCAACGGCATTACAGATAACGGCAAGATTGTCGGTTTCCAATATGCAATTCTTTTCGCTGAAGCAGGCGGCTTATTCAGACCGAATGTCTTGCCTGCGATAGAGACTTTCCTAAAAAATAACGAAAATCTCTGCTCCAAATACATCAGTATCTATACTCATCATAAATTTCAAGCGGAGAAATGGCTGTGCCGCTATATGTCATGCCTTGAACGATTCGGGATTATTATTCATGATTCGGCAGTGATTAAGAATGCCGCTGAAGCGGAAGATAAAGCGGGTAGGTTGGAGCCGATTGTTAATTCATAATTCATAATTCATAATGCATAATGCATAATGCAATTCAATCACTTTTACTCAGAATTTACTCAATTTTTACTCAAATAACTGCATTGACAAGTCTGTTTATATGTGTTAGAATCGTTATATGAAAAAGATCTTATATTGTCTGTTAGTATTATCGTTTTTTGTTGTTGGTGTATTTGCCGAGGAGAAAGATGCGGCTAATAATGCAGATATTCATTTCAGCATGCCTGAGATGAGGTTAAATCTGGATAATGCAGATAACAGTAATTCTGACCGACATCCGCTTCTCAGATCACATAAAGCAGGCATCGCACTGACAGCTGTCGGTGCTTCTTTATTGACTATTGCTATTCCTTCAACAGTATTAACAGCATTATTAATTGCCGATGTGTTTCATACATCATTTGCACTGTTAGGCTATGTGTTTTGTTCATCTATGTCATATATTGCATTATTTTACGGAGCAGTATTTTTGACAGTCGGCATATATGTTCTGAATACACCGGATGTCCATATTCATTGGAAATATTATGTGACTAAGATCATTCGCAATATCGGCATAGTTATGACAGCAGCTTCTGTGATACCGTTTGCAGGTTTTGTTTATACATGTTATTATTATTCAAATAATCGCGTTGGAAGTATATATAACCTTAGTATATTTGAACCGTTTACGGCGATTACTCTTGCAACAGCTTTGTCTTTCGGAATGCTTATCGGAGGTATTGTGCTTACTGCCGTCGGCAGCGGGATTCTCTATAAGCGTTACGGACGGTTTGCTTTTGCACCGCTGATTGACATCACTCAAAACGAGAAGAAAAACTTTGACGAAGGCTACGCCGTCCGTGTTGGAATGAGTGTGAGGATGTGAAATAATTATAACAAAAAATCCGAAAAAACACTTGTTTTTTTCGGATTTTTTGTTATAATTATACATGGAGACATTTATGGAAGAAATAAAAGCAAAGTCGGATTTGTTTTTTCGCTATCTGTTAGGTCGGGAAGAAGACGAGGATCTGCGGATTAATTTCATTAACAGTGTGTTGGCTGACTCGGATCAGACATTGATTACTAGTGCGAAGGTGCTTAATCCGTTTAATCTGACACAGTATAAGAGTGACAAAGAGTCAATCCTTGACATTAAGTGTGAAACAGAAGATGGTCGGACAATTACTATAGAAATGCAGCTGCTTGGTTCGGATGATTATCAGAAACGGGCATTATATTATTGGTCGAAAACTTATGTTGGTCAGCTTGGCGAGGGGCAGCATTATATGTCGCTTCAGCCAGTGATTTCGATACATTTGTTGGATTTCAATCTTTATAAATGTGATGAAAACAACAATAAAATAGAATTGCTCAAAGATGATCAGTTGCATCATTATTTTGAGCCTCGCGAACATAATAATCCGAATTTGTGTCTGACAAATGATATGCAGATACATTTTTTGGAAATGCCGAAATTATCAGAGAAAATCAAGAATGTGGATGATTTGAAAGAGTGGGTGGATTTCTTTAGTAGTATTAAGGAGAGCAATATGAATATGACATTAACATCAGCACCGTCAAAGACGATAAACAAGGCGATACAGCGATTTAATGAGTTCACAGCTGATGATGAAATGCGAGAGATGTATGAAGCCCAGCAGAAAGCAATTCGTGATCGGCTCTCGTATATAGATGAGGCTGAGCGTAGGGGGCGAAAAGAAGGGATAAAAGAAGGGATAAAAGAAGGCGAAAAAATCGGCAGTCATAATGCTATGATGTCATCGGCACGGACTATGCTTGAAATGAATATACCAATCGATCAGATTGCGTATATCACAAAGCTGCCGGAAACGACTATTAAATCATTAAAACAAGGTAATATATAAAAAAATAGATTTTGCATTCGCAAAATCTATTTTTTTATATATTACCTGTTTTTTATCTCACGCTCTGTATCTCTGTCAATATCTCTCTGCTTAATCGTTTCTCGTTTGTCGAAGAGTTTTTTACCTTTGCCGACTCCAATCTCCATCTTGATAAGACTTCCTTTGAGATAGACTTTGAGCGGGATAATCGTTACACCTTTTTCTTTAATGGATCGCACAAGTTTCGTGATCTCGATTTTGTGCAGCAGGAGTTTACGAACACGCAGTGGATCGTGATTGTTGATATTGCCGTGTTTGTATTCGGATATATTCATATTCTTGACATATAGAGCACCGCCGTCTTCGATGATGTAGCCTTCTTTGATGTTGCAGTGACCTTCGCGGAGAGACTTCACTTCCGTGCCGACGAGGACGATGCCGGCTTCAATCTTGTCAAGGATTTCATATTCAAATCTGGCATTTTTATTAATGGCGATGATTTTTTCGCTTAATTCTTTATCTTTCATTTAAAACGACTCCAATTTGTCATGCTGAACTGTGCCTAACAGGAATAAGTATATCAGATTTATAAAAAAAATTCAATTTTTTTATAAAAAAGTATTGCAAAAAATGAAATAAAATAGTATTTTATCGATGGAATATAGTTTTACCTTAGTAAAAAGGCAAATTTGTGAAGAAGTTTTTGGATTTAATCAAGATAAAACATTGGATAAAAAATGTTTTCGTTTTCGCTCCGATTGTTTTTTCGCTTAAATTATTTGATATAGATTTACTGACGAGAGAGATAGCAGCTTCGCTGTGTTTTTGTTTCGTATCTGTTTTGGTTTATATTATCAATGACATTATAGACAGAGACAATGATAAGAATCATCCGGTGAAGTCTGCTCGTCCTATCGCTTCAGGTCAGATCTCCATACCTGTGGCACTGATTGTCGGTTGTTTGTTTTTCGCTGTCGGTGCTGTCGGTGCAGTATTTATCGACTATCATCTGGTTGTGATACTTGCTGCGTATCTGCTGCTCAATATTCTTTATTCGCTTTGGTTAAAAAGAGTAGTTATCGTTGATGTTTTCATTATTGCGATTGGGTTTTGCCTGCGGATAGCAGCCGGATCTGTGGCGATCAATGTTCGTCTTGGACATTGGATGCTGCTGGCTGTATTTGGGTTGAGCCTGTTTTTGGGATTTGGCAAGCGTAAGAATGAGATCGATTCTCTTGGGGATGATTCGGCAGTTTACAGGCCTGGATATTCTCATTATACGAGTAGGATCATAGACATACTTATCATGCTGTCAGCATCGGTTGCCGTGCTGAGTTACGCATTCTATACAATGGATAGTGTTACGACTGGCAAGTTTGGTTCCGGCGGACTTGTCTACTCTGTGCCGTTCGTGCTGTTCGGGATATTCAGATACATCTATCTGCTGTATTGTGAGAATAAAGGCTCCAACCCGGAGGAGCTTGCCGTTAAAGATTGGGGGATCATCATTGCAGTGTTCGGTTGGATCGCAGTTGTTGTGTATGTGATATATTTCAGCAGCGTACCTGATACTGAGGTTGTCAGTGAGGTCTTGCATTGGTGATAATGAGGGACAATGTTTAAATTCAGAAAATCATTTTACATTTTTTTTGATTTTGCGTTGTCTTTGGCGATTTTCTCCCTTATATTTTATCTTCGTTATATAGTTCTGAGTGAGTTCTTCGAGATCAGTTCTCGCCGTTTCTCGTCGGTGATATTTATTCATCTGCTGATATATTCATTCCTGATAGTTATATTCAACATAGCGATGAAGTGTTATGAGTTGAATAAGATATACCGCATTAAAGAGTCTCTTTTGCCGAATATGCTGGTTTCAGTTATCTCTATCGGTTTGATTGGCGGATTTTTTTTCCTGTTTAAGATTGAGTTCGCCAGATTTGTATTTTTCTTGGGATTCATCATTGTTCCGTTTGTGCTGTCAGTCTGCAATAAGCTGCTTTTTATCGCATTTCGTCGCCGCAAGCCGTATATCGCTGCGTATGTCGGCACTAAGAACGGATATGCACTTTTTAATCAGCTGATGGATGATTATAAGTCTGCATTCAATGTGGAACGTCGGTTTATAGATGCGGATAATGCCGGCGAGCTGATGCCGCACCTCGGTGATAATATCAAAGATGCAGAGTTTATTGTTGCTGATACTGATGTGATACTGCCCACTGAAGCGGCTGTGCTGCTCAATGATTATGAGATAGCCGGAGGACGCATTTATTCGCTGCTCGATATGTTTGTCTATCTTGATCAGAGCATCCCTGCCGAGATAATACGCAATCATCACTTCGAGATGTTTTCTTCGTATAAGCTGGATTCATTCTATCTCAAAGCAGTTAAGCGCTTCGGAGACATTATGATCTCGCTCCTGCTGCTCATTGTGACTATGCCTATAATGCTTATTACTGCATTTCTGATCCTTATCACATCACGCGGCGGAGTGTTCTATACACAGAAGCGTGTCGGATACAAGGGCAAAGAGTTTACAATCTATAAGTTCCGCTCAATGGTGAAGAATGCAGAGACCGGCAAGGCTCAGCTGTCTGTCAAAAATGATGCACGCATTACATGGATAGGGCGGATTATCCGGATGGTGCGTATTGATGAACTGCCGCAGTTGATTAACATTCTTAAAGGTGATATGTCATTCATAGGCCCGCGTCCTGAGCGTCTTGAGATTATGAATAAGATAGTCGAGCAGGTTCCTCTGTTCAAGAAACGGCTGCTTGTTAAACCCGGACTGACCGGATGGGCACAGGTCAAATATGTCTATGCCAATGACATCGCCGGCATGGACAAGAAACTCAGCTATGATCTGTATTACATTAATAATGTTGATTTCCTTTTCGATATTAAGATCATGCTTTACACATTCGAGACAGTTATCTTCCGAAGAGGGGCGATGTAATCAATAACAGGAGTAAACAATGAATGTTTTAATCATTAACGGCAGTCCGAGACCAAATGGCAATACGACAGCAGCGATCAATGAAATGAAGAAGATATTTGACTCTCAGGGTATACAGACGACAGAGATGAGGATCGGCAATAAGTCGATACGAGGCTGCATCGCATGCAACAGTTGTGCCGAGAAAGGCAAATGTGTCTTTGACGATGAGGTCAATAAGGCTGCTGAGCTTT